>JANXXI010000256.1 GCA_025350695.1 Acidobacteriota bacterium | reverse complement strand
CCAACGAAGCCTTGCCAAGTAGGCTCGACAATCTTCCTCGGTAGAATAGTTGGCTTCCATCTCAGTTAGGTCTCGGGGGTATTCTTCCATGGCTTCGAATTCTACATGTTGTGGTAACCTGAGTCAAGCGGATACCCAGTTACCGTATTTCGGGCGGGCTATGGCATATTTTATCTGCCGGGAAGCGGCGGCATCGGGGCCAGCCCCGGCGATCTGGGGAGCGGTTCCCAGGCATCCACGCCAGTATTTTTAGGCCAGGCCCCCGCTGCGCCTAATACCCCGCCCGCCGGCGCTTCCATTGCAAATCCGTTCGTCACCGGCTTGCTTTCTTACCCCAATACACTCATCGGAAACGGAATCGGGGCGGTATTCCCTAATTGGATCACTCCGCTCAATCAACAATGGAACGCGAGCGTCCAACAAACGTTCTTCCGGCAGTTGCTGGTCGAGGCGGCGTATTTAGGTAGCCGAGGGGAGCACATTTGGTCGAACATTGCAGCGAATGCGGCAAATCCGCAATATCTCTCGCTTGGTTCGCAACTCAATGCACTTGTTCCCAATCCATTCTTTGGAAAAATTACCAGTGGCAGCCTGAGCTCGGCGACGGTCCGCCAGACCAGCCTGCTGCTGCCATATCCGCAATATACGAGCATCAACAATATACGCGGCTCGGTCGGCGACTCCGTCTATCACGCCTTCACGCTACGCACAGACAAACGATTCGCCCATGGCCTCCTCCTTCAAACCAGCTATACCTTCAGCAAGCTGATTGACAATGTGCAGGAACGTTTCGGCGGCCGGTCGAGTTTCAACAATCCATACGATCTCCGGCTCTCCCGCTCACTTTCCGATCAGGACCGCTCCCAAATTGTCGTCGCCAATTTTGTTTATGAACTTCCGGTCGGAACCGGCAAGCGATGGGCTGGGAAAGGCTTCACAGGAAAAGCGCTTGGCAATTGGCAGGTAAGCGGCATCTTGACTGCGGAAAATGGGCAGCCTGTAGTAATCACCGGCCCAATAATACCCAACTGCCGGGTATCGGTGCCTACGCGATGCGCCTGAAGAACCCCAATCTCGCTTCGGGACAATCCATCGACCGCTGGTTCGACACGAGTGCGTTTACCGCTGCTCCACTTTATTCGCTCGGAACCGACTCACGCACACAACCGAACCTGCGCAATCCGGGCATCTTGAACCTCGATCTCGGACTCAGCCGATATCAGCCGATCACCGAAAGAATCAAGCTGCAATTCAGAGCCGAAATGTTCAACTCTACGAATAAGGTGAATTTCAGTGCGCCCCAAGGCTCCGTGACTGCCACGAATTTCGGCCAGATCACGGCCGCCGCCGGAGGCCGGTCCGTCCAGTTAGGTTTACGGTTAACGTATTAGTTATGAGCATACTCAAGACCAGTTTCTATTCGGGCGTCTTGCTGTTGTTGACGGCGTTGCCGTCAACGGCGGCACCCAATCCGCGGCTGGCGAAGTTCTGGCCGTTGAAGCCCGTGGTACGGCCCAGTGTTCCAGGCGGGGAAGCGGCCGGTGTGAATCCGATCGACGCCTTCTTGCGGGCAAAACAAGCGGAGAAGGGTCTTCAGCCAACCGGTCCCGCTGACAAACGGACGCTCCTTCGCCGGGTGTATTTGGATCTTATCGGACTTCCGCCTTCACCCGAGGAACAGGATGCGTTCTTGCGTGATACGGCGCCCAATGCCTATGAGAAAGTCGTCGACAAGCTGCTCGCCAGCGAACAACACGGAGTCCGATATGCGCGGCATTGGCTCGATGTGCTGCGATACGCCGACGTCGACGACCGCATGGCCGCGGAGTCTGGAATCCATCATTGGCGCGACTGGGTGATTACTGCTCTCAATGAAGATCTTTCCTATGACAAGTTCGTCCGCGCCCAACTGACTGGGTATCGGGATGGCGAGTACACCTCAATCAACGAGAACGGCAATCGATCCAGAAGCGCGCCCCGGCCCTTCGATCTTTTCGCGCTGGGCTTCCATGCTCGGGGCCAGGTGAGCCGCGATGGAAATGATACGCAGGAACTTCCCATCGCCGCGGTGGAGACAATCTCCACGGCATTCATGGGAATCACGGTCGGCTGCGCGAAGTGTCATGACCACATGTACGACCCTGTAAGCAATCGCGACTTCTACGCCATGAAAGCGCTGTTCGATCCCTTGACGGTAAAGCGCATTCGGCTTGCCTCCGAACAGGACACCGTCCAGTACGATCGCGCTTACAGCCAATTCCGTATGAAGAAAGCCGCCGCGCAGAAAAAAGTAGAGGAACTGATCGCGCCCTACAAGGTGAAGCTATTCGCGCACTTGATGGAGACATTGACCCCCGAGGTTCAAGCCGTTTTCCGGAAGCCCGAAAAACAGCGCACGGCAGCCGAGCAAAAGATCGCCGACGATTATCACGTTATTTTCAAGGTAACCGGAGCGGGCTTGAAACCGTTCATGACTCCTGAAGTGCTTAAGCAGTACAGCGAGTTGCAAAAGGCGGCCGATGCGATTCGTCCTCCTGCGGATCTGGCCGAATTCTGGACGGTGGAAGAAGACTCCTCACGCCTGCTGCAACCCAGCTACATCCTCTCAAGCGGCGAGCCCACGCAACCACAAAAAGACAAGCCCGTCGATCCGGGATTTCCATTTCAGCCTGAGAATCTGGAATTCCGCGATGGACGTAGAGAAACGTTCGCTGAGTGGCTAGTGGCGCCTGAGAATCCGCTGTTCGCGCGCGTAGCGGCAAATCGCCTCTGGCAGTGGCATTTCGGGAAAGGCCTGCAGCAGAATGCAAGCGACTTTGGAACCCTGGGCGGCAAGCCGACACATCCGGAACTACTTGATTGGCTGGCTTCTGAATTCGTCGCCAATCAATTCAGCATGAAGTCGATGCATAAGTTGATGGTCACATCCGCCGCATACAAGATGGCGTCTGAGGCCAAGCCAGAATTAGTGTCCACCAATAATACGATTGATCCGGCGAATACATTTCTATGGCAATTCCGGTTGTTGCGCCTGGAGGCAGAACCGCTTGGGGACTCCGTGCACGCAGCCGCGCTAGATCTCGACCTGACTGTCGGCGGCAAGTCATTCCAGCTACCAGCCGACGATGGAAAACGAAAGACCGCGGCCACGGAAAGCAAGCCCACGCAGCCGCCGCATCAGCGGCGCAGCATCTACATGCAGCGCGGCTATCACCAAAGCATGGATGTAATGCCGAACTTCTTGCAGGTGTTCGACGCCGAAGACGGCCGTGCCCCGTGCCCGGAAAGAACCCGTACGGTCACCGCTCCGCAGAGCCTTTTCCTGATGAACGACAAGATGATGGTGGATGCGTCTGTAAAATTCGCGGAACGCCTCCGAGAGGTTTCGCGAGGCGATCTCTCGTCAGCCGTGGAGCTCGGCTACAGAATCGCGCTGTCCCGGCCCCCTTCGAATCGAGAAAAAGACAATGCGCTCTCGTATATCGAAAACGACCCGGGCCGCCTTGATCGATTCACTTGGCTCCTCTTCAACCTGGACGAGTTTTTCTATGCGCGATAACTACCCGTGCGGCAAAATTTCGCGCCGGCAGGCGCTTCATCGATTTGGCCTCTACGGCCCGGCGATTGGAGCACTCTGGGCTCAGGATGGAAAACTGACAGACGGCGCGCTGAGTCCGAATCTTCCGCAAAAGGCGAAGTCGGTAATCCTGCTGTTCATGTGCGGCGGTGTCAGCCACATCGATACCTTCGATCCGAAGGACAACAAGTGGGCGGGAACGATGATGGACGCCGTGGGCTTCGGCGACAACCTGGCCGAGCGGAAACGTCCGGTCATCCCCTGCCGCAGAACGTTCAAGCGCTATGGCCAGTCGGGGATCCCTGTATCGGATTGGTTCCCGCATGTGGGCAGCGTGATTGACGACATTGCAATCGTCCGATCCATGTGGTCGCACGAGACGAATCATTTCCCGGCAGTGATTGAGACGGCAACCGCGCACCGTGGACGCCAGTTTGATCACCCCACTTTGGGCAGTTGGGTATCATACGCGCTCGGCACGGCGAACAAAAATCTGCCGGCATTTGTCAATATCGGGCGGCCGTCGTCTTCGGTCCAACTGTCGGGCGGCTACCTGGGAGCCAGCCAGGCGGCCACTCCCTTTCAGGCAGGCGCAGTACCCATCCGCAATCTGAATCCGCCCAAAGATCTAAGCGCGGCCGAGCGGGACCGGCAAATGCAGACGCTGACAAAGCTCAACGAGGAATTCCGCCACACATACCAGCTGAACAGCGATATCGCCGCGCGAGTGAAAGCCTACGAACTGGCGGCGCGCATGCAACTATCCGCGCCTGCACTGGTTGACTTCGCAAACGAACCAAAGAGTGTACTGGATCAATATGGGATCGGCGATAATGTCACGGACGATTTTGGACGCCAGTTGCTGCTGGCCCGCCGGATGGCGGAGCAAGGAGTACGCTTCATACAGATTTGCCACGCGGGCGGAGGCAACGGCGTCTGGGACTCCCATTTCGACATGGCTGCGCATGAGCCGCTTTGTAGGGCCACGGACAAACCGATTGCGGGGCTGATTTCCGATCTGAAGCAGCGTGGAATGCTCGACAGCACGCTCATCGTGTGGACTTCCGAGTTTGGACGAACACCGTGGTCGCAGCACGACGACAAAGGGCGGGATCACAACGCGCTCGGTTATTCGTCCTGGTTTGCCGGAGCGGGAATCAAAGGCGGCACGGTACATGGCGCAACCGATGAAGTGGGCTACAAAGCAGTTGAGCATCGGCATTATTGTAGCGATCTACAGGCCACGATTGTTCAGCAGACCGGCCTCGATTACAAGAAAATGCAGTTCCGTTCCAATGGCCGCAACTTTCACCTGATCGAAGAAGGGGACGGCCCCATTATGGAAATTATTTCGTAGTATCAACTGATCGTCGGCCCAGACGTCGCTAACTTAGGAGACAACCTATGTTTTGCCATTCATTTCATTGGCGAGGGATTTGCGCTTCGCTCGCCATCGCCGCATTGGGACTCTGCTTTTCCATCCCAGCCGCCGCCCAGTCCGAGCAGGCAACCATCACAGGAACCGTGCTGGACAATTCGGGCGCGGCCGTCCCCAAGGCCACTGTGACAGTTACCAATGTGGAAACGCAGACGGGCTCAAGTACGGAGTCGACGGGCGACGGATCCTATCGTTTGCCGTTTCTCCCTCCAGGGACTTATGCCTTGCGCGTCGAAAAAACTGGTTTCGGTGTCGAGAAAATTACCGGAGTCGATCTGAAAGTCGGCCAAACCGCAACCATTCCAATCGTTCTCAAACCCGGAACAATCAGCGAGTCCGTTACAGTAACTTCGGCAGCGGTATTGCTGGAGCAACAAAGTTCGTCGTTGGGCAACGTGGTTTCGCGCCAGCAGATCATTGAGCTACCCACGGGTAGAAATGCATTCAGCCTGGTGACGCTCGCGCCGGGCGTGCTGCCGAGCGGCAATGCGGGAACGGGTCCCATCGTCAGCGGCGGACGCTCCAATACAAGCGCCGTTCTATTTGACGGCCAGGAATCCCGAAACACCACTACGAACGACATTTCGTATGGGCCTCCGCTCGAATCCGTCGGCGAATTCCGCATCATCACAAACAATTATTCCGCCGAATATGGACGTTCCGGCGGCGGCATTCTCACGGCGGCAGGGGTAACAGGCACCAATCAGCTCCATGGATCGGTCTATGCGTTCTTGAAAAACGACAAGCTCAATGCGAACAGTTGGACCAACAATCGCAATGGCCTCAAGATCAATCCGGTTCGCCACAATGAATATGGATTTGCCGTGGGTGGTCCAGCAGTGCTTCCCCATCTCTACGATGGCAGAAACAAGACATTCTTTTTCTTCAACTGGGAACAGATAAAGGATCGCAGCCCTGACAACTTGCTAACCACCGTTCCAACTGCTGCGCAGCGGGCGGGCGATTTCTCCCAGACCTTTACTACGGCAGGGCAGTTGATCAAAATTTACGACCCTCAAACGACGCGGCCCGACCCGAACAGCCCCGGCAACTATATTCGCGACCAATTTCTAGGAAATATTATACCGCGCGCGCTTTGACCCAATAGCAATGAAGTTGTTGTCGTACTATCCGCTTCCCGCCCTGAATTCAATTACCAACAATCTGCCGCTTGCCAACACCAAGGCGAACAATCAGAACAAACTTTTTCAACGAGTCGACCACAACTTTGGCCAGAAGAACCGGCTGTTTGCCCGCTACGGCTATCAGGTATCGGAAAATACACCGCAATTCACTGACGTTGCATTCCCCGGCGAAGGGGCCAACAACGCGCAAGGAACGCAACGGACTACTCAGCAATCGGCGGTAGTCAGCGACACGATGATCTTTACTCCTGACTTGATCGCAGAGTTCCGTGCGGGATTCACGCGCGGTCTGATTGAAGGAAAGCCGCGAAGCTCCGGCTTCGATTTCACATCCCTTGGTCTTCCACAGTCCTTAAAAGCCCAGTCGCTGGATCTGCTGTTCCCATTGATTGAAGTCGCCGACGCCACCGGTCTTGGCCCGGCGCGTTCCGTGCATCAAAAGGATGCCGAAAACACTCCAGAACTCCAGGCGCATGTCACATGGCTCCACAGCAACCATTCGGTCAAGTCTGGCTTCGACTATCTTTTCGCGGCGTGGAATATCTTCCGGCCCGGATTTCCTTCGGGCGACTTCCAATTCGGCCGCGGCTTCACACAAGGGCCCAACCCCGCGGCAGGTGCCACCGCTGCCGGCTATGGCGTGGCAACTCTGCTGCTTGGCGCTCCAACAGGCGGGACGTTCACTATCGGACCGGCGTTAGCCGCTTCGCAGCGAAGCTACAATTGGTACCTGCAGGACGACTGGAAGGTCACCCGGGCTCTGACGGTCAACTTCGGCCTACGCTACGAATACCAAACGCCATGGTCGGAACGTTTCAACAACATCGCCTATTTCGACCCTGCGGCGATTGATCCTTTGACGAAAAAAGCCGGCATCCTGAAGCCAGTTTCCGGCAGTGGGGATGCCCGATATATCAGCGATCCACAAAGGTCGAATTTCGCGCCCCGCTTCGGCCTGGCCTACACGGTCAATGCCTCCACCGTGATTCGCGCAGGCTACGGCTGGTTCTTCTTCCCCGGCAGCGGTGGCATTGGGTCCAGCCCATCCAACCTGGGCAGCGGATCGGAAGTGAGTACGTCGCCTTACTTTGGGCAGGCACCGGCCGCACCAAATACGCCGGTCGCCGGCGGTTCGCTTGCCAATCCATTCGTCACCGGCATCAATCCATTTCCAAGCGCATTGATCGGAAATGGCATCAGCGCGGAACTGCGCGATTGGAAGACCCCATTCAACCAAATGTGGAACTTCAATATTCAACGGACAATTCCGGGAAACATGGTGGTTGAAGCAGCCTATGTCGGGAGCCGTGGCGAACACATTTTTGCGGACCGTGCAATCGATGCGCTCGATCCGAAATATCTTTCATTAGGTAGCCAGCTAAACAACCTTGTGGCGAATCCATTCTATGGAGTGATACGACGGGAACGCTAAGCGCGCCGACGGTTCGCTTATCGCAGACCTTGCTGCCATATCCGCAATACACTGGCGTAACCGCCATCCGGAATTCCGTGGGAGATTCCATCTATCATGCCGGCACCTTACACGTCGAAAAACGTATGTCCGGCGGATTACTCTTCCAGTCCTCTTATACATTCGGCAAATTAATCGACAATGTGCCGGAGCGCTTCGGGGGCCGATCAAGCGTCAACAATCCATACAATCTGTCGGGCCTCCCGCTCAATTTCGGATAATGACCGTTCGCAGGTTTGGGTGGCCAACGGCATCTATCAATTGCCCTTCGGCAGCGGCAAGTCCGACCTCTCAAAAGGTGTCCTGGGGGCGGTCCTCGGGAACTGGCAAGTAAGTGGAATCCTGACACTCGAAAACGGACAACCAGTCGTAATTCAGGGTCCAAACAACACCAATGCCCCCGGCTTGAATAACGCTGTGATCCGCTTACGGGACGCGCGTCTAACCACCAATCAAACGATCGACAAATGGTTCGATACCAGCGCATTTCAGGCTACCGCCACTTACTCGCTCGGCAACGATTCCCGTACGCAACCGAACTTACGAAATCCCGGCCTGGCTAATCTGGACCTCGGGCTCAGCCGTTCGCAGCCGATCGGCGAGCGCGCGCGGTTGCAGTTCCGCGCTGAAATGTACAATTCCATCAACCATGTGAATTACGGTGCTCCCAGCAACAACGTATCGTCGTCGAACTTCGGCCAAATCACATCGGCCGGCGGCGGAAGAACCATGCAGTTGGGGCTTCGGTTTTCCTATTGAAGGGCGACGATGAACCGTAGAACATTTCTGCAAACTGCCGCCGTTGCGCCCACCTGTTGGGCGCAGTCCCCTGGCGCGGCAAATGTGATTGATATCCACCTTCATCCTCGAACGGTCGAAGGCGGCGAATCGCGGCATTTGAACGCCACTGGTTGCGCCAGAGCAGTCCTTCTTCCGAGCCGTAGCACGGAAGAACATTGCAGGAATGCGATGGCCGCTGAGACTGGAAGGTTTCTGAGATTTACAAATACCGACCTGCGCGCACCCGATGCAATATCGGACTTGCGGGAAGGCGTGAAAGCTGGCGCAGTGGGCTTCGGGGAGTTGAAATTTTCGGGCGATCTGGATGCTCCCGAAGCCAGACGGCTTTACGAATTGGCCGCCGAAATGAATGTGCCTGTCCTGATCCATTTTCAAGAGAATAACTCTTTTTCCGGTTTCCGCCGCCTTCCTCAGATCGCGAAAGAATATCGAAACACCCGATTCATCGGTCACGCGAACTCATGGTGGGCGCACATTAGCGCGCAAGTTGACGACAAAGTTGGCTATCCGGACGGAGCGATACAGCCCGGCGGCGTGACGGACCGGCTGCTCTCCGACTACCCCAACGTATACGGTGATCTCTCCGCGAACTCCGGCCGCAACGCATTGGCGCGCGATAAGGATTTCGCGCGGAAGTTTTTGGAACGTCATCGGGCAAAGCTGATGTTTGGCAGCGATTGCGGCTGCGTGGACGGGCACGGCTCAGGTCAACAGCAGGGTGGCGCATTGAAGGGTAAATGCACGGCCCAAGAAACTCTCGTTCTGTTGAAGGAACTGACTAACCCAGCTTTGTTCAAGCAGCTCACAGTTGACAACGCTACGACATATTTTGGTTTTCCCAAAGGGTACAAGCCGTAGGGTGCCGTGACATAATATTATTAATGCTCAAATCCGTATGGACCGGCCGGGGCGCGGCTGCCACGTGCTTTCTGCTTATGGTTGCGGGCGGGCTGGATGCCGCGCCTTCGGCGTTGTTCGCTCGCGGCTACGCCGTCATCCCGGTTCCGCAACGTGTTTCGCTGGCTGAGCGCGATGTCGAATTCGGTCCTTCCTGGCGTGTGGAATACATTGGTCCGGTCGACCGGCGGACGCAATTGGTACTCTCGGAAGAATTGGTAGGGCGTCATAAAGCAACCCCTGCAACGGCTGGCGGAGCGACCAAAATTCGCTTGGAGTTACGCGCAAATGCAGTAGCGCCCGGCGCTGCTTTGGATAGCGATTCCAAAGCAATTGCGATGCAGGCTTATCGTCTTGTAATCAAGCCTGGCTTGATTACGGTCACCGCCAATGCGGCGACGGGGCTATTCTATGGCATCGAGACGCTGACGCAGTTGTTGAAATCTTCTTCCGGAAAATTGTGGCTGCCGGAATGCGAAATTACCGACTGGCCAGATCTTCAAATTCGAAATATTTATTGGGACGATGCGCACCACTTGGACCGGCCGGAAGCGCTAAAGCGAGCGATTCGCCAAGCCGCCTACTTCAAGATCAATGGTTTTGTGCTCAAGCTCGAAGGCCACTTTCAATTCCGTCATGCGCCAGCAATTGTCGAGCCATATGCACTTACACCGGCGCAGTTTCAGGAATTAACGAATTACGCATTGTCATACCATGTGCAGCTTATTCCGTATCTGGATGGACCCGGGCACATTGCTTTCATCCTCAAGCATCCGGAGTACGCCAAACTTCGATCTTATCCCGAGAGTAACTATGAAATTTGCGCCACCAACCCGGCATCTTACACGTTATTTCAGGAGATGTTCCAGGATCTGCTGGATGCGAACCGCGGCGTCGATTACGTGTATCTCTCGACAGATGAAGCTTACTACGTCGGCTGGGCAAGCAATTCTCAGTGCGACGAGAAATCCGTAGCAGACCGCTATGGCAGCCGGGGAAAACTACTGGCGGAATTCATCACCAAAGTGAGCGGCTATCTTCATGGGCGCGGGCGGAAGGTTGTTTTCTGGGGCGAATATCCCCTAGTCCCCGAGGACATTCCTTCATTGCCCCCTTACATGATCAACGGCGAAGTATATACTCCAGTGTTCGACAAAGTATTCCGAAAGCATGGCATCCGGCAGATGATCTACACGGCTACGCAAGGGGAAGAACGGATATTCCCTGAATATTTCCCACTGAATCCAGCGCGGCGGCTTCATACCGGCCGCGAAACGTCGGGCCGTTCTCAGGAAGTGTTTGACAAAATTTCGTTCGAGCAATCGAGGGGCGTTGCCGCGATACAAGGGGCTGTTGTCGCCGGCTGGGCGGATGCCGGGCAGCATCCCGAAGACTTTTGGCTTGGTTATATAGCCGGAACTGCCGCTTCATGGCATCCGGCCTCCGCGGACTCCCGCGAGATTGTCGCTAGCTTCATGCAATTGTTCTATGGCCGCAGTGCCACCGGCATGGAGCGCGCCTACCAATTGCTGAGCTATCAGGCTCAATACTGGATGGATAGTTGGGAGCCGGTCGAATCCACATCGAGGAAACCGATCTGGGGAAGCTCGGCCCGAATCTTCACCCCGCCTCACGCCGCCAAGGATCAGTCGTTGCCATTGCCGCCGGTGCCGGGTGAGGAGTTTAAGCGTGAATCAACATGGGCCGCAGCGAACTCTGACCGGCTTCGTCTGGCTGCGGAATTCCTGACCGAAAATGACGAGTTGCTGGGCATTTTGCAAGCAAATCTTTTGCGCGCCGAACAGAACCGGTACAACATTGAGGTCCTTCTTTCAAACGCTCTTCTGTGCAGGCAAAACCTCGAACTGATTCTTTCGCTTGGGCGCATCGACAAGCAGTTGACGCAGGCTTCGGCGCACGCCGCCGCGGGACGATCCAAGGAAGCGGTGGCCGCCGCCGACAATGCGCTCGATGCCTTGGCAAAAATTCGCGATCAACGAAACCAGACACTCGCCGGAGTTACTGAGACCTGGTATAAGAGTTGGTTTCCTCGCATTGCCGAGGCGAATGGCCGGCGGTTCCTGCACGAAGTGGACGACGTAAAGGACCACCTGCCCGATCGCACCGTGGACATGAGCTACCTGATATTGCGCCAGTTGCAGTTGCCGGCAACTCGTTGGGCCGCCGAGCTTGAGTCCGCGAGAAACCGGTATGCGGGCTCGAATAAGCTGCCGCCTCGCAACTCCCCCCTTGACTGGACTGACACCAATACGATCCATCGTGTGGTTAACAACGCTCCAACGTTGGAATAGGTCGGACAATTATTATGTACAGATCATTTTTCTGCGCTTTCATGACAATCGCTCAGGCTCCGGGTGCCGAAATCCTGCTGCCTTCCAACGCGCTGGAGCGCGACGACACCATCGCCGCGATCTACCACACCAACCAACTGGCCACGGGCAAAGGCGAGCTATCGATCAAGTGGACCGACACATACGGCAGGCTGATCGAGGACCGGAAAATCCCCGTTCAACTCGACGATGAAAATGAGATCACATTTCCGCTTTCCATGCGGCGTGCAGTGGCAATGAAAAATGACCTCCGTGTACATTTCACGTTCGACGGCGTTAACAGAAAAGGGGCTGCTGACCATCGCGATGAGGAAGCCCACGTCACGTTCATCGCGAAACCTCCGGATCGCCAATGGTGGGACTACCTGATCATTATGTGGCAGCGCCACACTGCTGCACAGGTAGCGGCACTGAAGCAGGTGGGCATCAGCGGTGGCGAATCCGTTGGCCGCAATAAGGACATCCCGGATTTCCTCCTCAACAACAATTTACGATGGTACTCGGAAAACATCTCCACTGACTTTTACTCCGAATATCATCGCTACTTTCCGGATCGCCCGGTTAGCTGGAAGTTTGCCGCAGCCAAAGAGCAATACAAAAAGGACCCAACCAATAAAGAGATCTTCAAGCGGCATCCCAGCCTGAGCGATCCGGTCTGGCTTGCAAAGATTCACGACCGTCTGGTAGAGGCAGCGAAATTCTATTCGCCTTATCGCCCCATTTTTTACAGCCTGGGTGACGAAACAGGAATCGCGGATCTTGCCGCGCCCTGGGACTTCGATTTCTCCGATGAATCGCTGAATGCCATGCGGCCGTGGCTGCGTCAACGCTACGGAACGTTGCGCGCATTAAACGATCAGTGGGGTTCGAATTTCACGAGCTGGGAAATTGTGACGCCGCTCACCACAGACGAAGCCATGAAGCAGTCAGAAGACAATTTCTCAGCCTGGAGCGACTTCAAGGAATGGATGGATGTCGCATTTGCAAGCGCTCTCAAGATGGGGACGGACGCCATCCGATCGGTAGACCCCGATGCGCACGTCGGCATTGGCGGCGGCCAGATGCCAAGCTGGGGCGGTTACGATTATTCGCGCATTACGAAAGCACTAACCGCCATCGAGCCTTATGACATCGGCAACAATATCGAAATTATCCGCTCGTTCAACCCGAATATGGCCGTTGCCACCACTTCGTTTAGGACTGGACCCTGGGAGCAACACCGCGTCTGGTATGAAATGCTTCATGGCAACCGAGGGTTGGTCATTTGGGACGACAAAGCGGAATTCATTGGAGCCGATAATAAACTTGGACCCCGCGCCCGCGAAGTCGAACCCTATTACAAGGAGCTTCGCAGCGGGATCGCCACCCAACTGATCAACAGTAAGCGCCTCTCTGATCCGATTGCAATTCATTATTCGCAACCCAGCATGAGAGTGGAATGGTTGCTTGAAGTGCGGCCTAACCCCGGAAAATGGATGTCGCGCGGAGCAGGAGCAGAACGTAGCGCGAATTTTGTAAGGCTCCGTGAGTCCTATTGCCGGTTGATCGAAGACGAAGGGCTGCAGTATAAATTCGTCTCCTATGGACAGCTCGAAGAAGGCGAACTGATAGCCGGTGGCTATAAGGTACTGGTGCTGCCACGTTCCACTGCCTTGTCGGCTCGTGAAGTTGTAGCCATCCGCGATTTTGTGGCACGCGGTGGAACCGTGCTTGCCGATGGAATGCCGGGCGCGTTTGATGAACATGGAAAGCGCCTGCCAACGCCACAGCTCGCGGACTTGTTTGAAAGCGGTGGGGCGGGGAAAGGCAAGGCCGTACTGATCAAGCCCAGCATGTTGAACTACCATCAGGATCGTCTAGTGAGCAAGGAGGAGGCCGCGCATCAGATGATGGGAGGCTTGCTAAAAGCCGCTGGAGTCACTCCGTCATATGCTGTCACGGATGCGGCTGGAAAACCCATCGTGGGTCTTGAGACGCATACCTTCCAAAATGGAGGCGTTACGATTGCCGCGGTGATGACAAACCCTCAACTCCGCGTTGACGAGTTGGGACCGCCTGAATTCAAATCGAATGACCGCTTCGCGAAAGCGTTCAACGCCCGCTTGACGCTGCCTGTCGAAATGTTCGTCTATGACATGCGGAGCGGCAAGGCGCTAGGGAAGAAGCGCGAACTAAACATCGTAGTGCAGCCCTACGAGCCAACGGTCTTCACATTGTCTGCTATGGCCCTTCCCGATTTAGAGATCTCTCTCGCCTCTCGAGTCGCGCGGGGCGGCGATTTACAAGCCGGTTTCCACCTTGCAACATCATCGCCCGCCGCGGAGCACGTGATGCACGCCGAAGTGGTGGATCCATCGGGAAAGGTGGTGGATTACTATTCAGGTAATCTTCTCGCACCTAACGGAATCGCGAGCAAGGTGATTCCCATTGCGTGGAGCGATGCGCCGGGCAAATGGCAAATCAAAGTGAGGGACGTACTCACTGGCATGACCAAGAGCGCTGAGTTCGAGGTCTATTAGGATGCGTCTTATTCTGGCGGCACTGCTCTACTTGCCTGCGGCCCTTGTAGCGCAGCCGCAGAATCCAAGGCTGACCAAATTGATCGATGAGGTCAGCAAAGAAATTCGCTCCGAAGAGGAGATGAATTTCATGCGGCAGGTGTATGCCAGCGACCGTTACTTCACCTTCCCGCGTTTCCAACAAACGGCCGAATACCTGCAAAAGCAGATGCAACAGATTGGGCTGAAAGACGTCCAGATCGTAAATGCTCCGGCGGACGGAGTTACACAAATTGGATTTTGGACCATGCCCATGGCCTGGGACGTGAAGTCGGCTCGTCTCGAAATCCTCGATGACTCTTTGCCTGCGGCGTCCCGCACCCTTGCCGATTATGAGAAGGCGCCTTCTTCGCTCGGCATGTGGAGCGGCGCGACGCCCCCGGCAGGCATCGGCGCTGAAATTGTTGAGGTCAAGCGAGGCCAGGTTGCAGGCATGGATCTTCGCGGCAAGTTCGCATTAACGGATGAAAACCCGGCCAACATTAAATGGCTGTTGGTGAAGGCCGGGGCGCTGGGAGCGATCAATACATTCACTGAGAATCCCGATCTGCGCCATGGGCGGCAATGGATCAACGCGTGGGGCGACGATGGTTGGGCTTATACGAAACGCAGCACGCCGTTACTGTCGTTTTCGATTACACCGAATCAGGCGGACCTGCTTCGGAAGCTGCTTGCGCGCGGCCCCGTCCGCGTGAAAGCTACCGTTGATGCGCGCCACTATTCCGGATCGTACCCTTATGTGACCGCCGTCATCCCAGGGACCGGACCAGAGGAAGTGCTTACGTTGGGCCACACGTCGGAGCAGGGTGCGCAAGATAACGCAACCGGCGTCGCGGCAACGCTGGAGGCTCTGGCGGCATTGAACCGCCTGATTGCTGCCGGAAAGTTACCGCGCCCGAAACGAAGCATACGTATTTTGTCGATGGGCGAAATGTACGGATCCATGCACTATGTCCAGACCAATCGCGATCGCATCCGCCGCACTATCGCCGCGATGTGCGTGGATACCCCCGCTGCCGGGTACGATCTCGCCGGCACCGAATACAGTTTCTACATGAACCCTCATGTAGCCAAGGATTTCACAGACGCGTTCCTGCTCAAAATTGCCTCCGATTATTTCCCGCGCGTCGAGCGGCCTTGGCATGAGAAGCCATTCACGACAGGAACCGACACCTACATGGCGGAGCCGATGGTTGGCGTTCCGACCGTTTGGGGTTATAGCGGAAGCGGAGTTGAATCGCACCACAATAGCGAGGACACGCCGGATCGCGTAGACTGGCGATCGTTGCGAGACATCACAGTAATGGATGCGGCGTTTCTATATTTCCTGGCCAACGCGGCCGAGCCTGAAGCAATTTGGCTCGCCGGCCTGAGTGAATCGCGAGGGTATGAGCAAATTGTCAATTCGGCCTCGGCTCTAGCGGAACACTCGAGGCCGGACATCAATGGCACGGTAGCGTATTCAGTGGAGCGCGAGAGCCAATCCGTGCTCAGCGTCTTGCGGCTCGTTCCGGAAGATAGGCGGACAATGCTGCGCGATAAGCTCGTTCCGGTGCTGGAAAGACTAAAAGCATCCGGCGCAATTCAGTCGGCGCGGATTCGTGAATCCGCGGGTTCATCTCTGGCAACCGACCCAACGGCGGACCCGTTGGCAGCCGGCATCATAGTGAAGCGGAAACGATTCGGCACGATTCCACTTGACGATCTACCGCACGATCAGTGGGAAGGGCAACCCTCCGGGGCATGGGCCGCCGTTCCCACCATCGCCTTATATTGGTGCGACGGCCATCGCAATCTTGCCGAGGTGTCGCGATTAACCCAACTCGAACTCGGACCGTCCAACTTCGATTTCGTGCGCTATTTCCGATTTCTCGAAAAGCACGGATACGTCGAGTTCGTGAAGTAGATCAAAACGAAACCCGCATCGAAAATTGAATTATACGAGGCTCGTTCGATTGCTGACTCAGATCCTGTAGCCCGGTAGTCGCATTTGGATTTCCATTGTTCGGATGATTCAGAACGTTGAACAAATCAGCCGTAACCCTCAATTTCACTCGCTCGGAAAAACTGAATGACTTGAACACGGAGCTATCCATGTTCCGGTTTTTAGGACCCAGAATGAATGCTCGCGAATTCCAGTTCACGGTGTCGGTAATCGGCGTCAAGCGAATAGTTCCGTTTGCCAATGTGACTGGCAAGCGGTTGTCGAACGCAGTGCCCAGAGGATGAAGTGTACGTGCATTCCTGTCTACTGGGATCAGCGCTTGCAGCTTTGCCTGATCAACGTTGGTTGCAAGCCGGGGATCGAAATCACCGGCGAAATAGAGCCGCTGGCTTCGGCCGTTCAAGGTTAGCGTGAGTTGCTGATCGCCACTCAATGATGGATTGCCGAACAGGTACTCGCTACCGCTGACGCTGAGCCATGTCCCCGATCGCCAATTGCCGATCGTCGCAATCTGCCAACCTCCAATCAATGCGTCGGTTAGCCGGGATGCGTTCCTGCCGAACTGCTTACCGCGCCCGAACGGCAGATCGTAGATACCGTTCCACGAGATCCGATGTGGAGGAATCGCCGTAGAGTTGTAGTACACCAAGCGCAGCCGCTGATCGTAAGTCAGACTGGGGTTGTTCAGAAGTTGAATATTCTCAGGAACAACCGGACTTCCAGCGGTGTCATTGATCGAACCGTTCCCGCTAGTGGTGCCGCCGGCATCACTGGTTGATAAAGAACGGGTGAAGGTGTAGAACGCCTGGAATGCCAGCCCGCCTGAAAAACGCCGATGCACCTGCGCCTGAAGCGAGTTGGTGTTTGAGTATCCATTTTTCGCGAGGACGCCGTTCGAAAAATTCCAATTGGGATTAACTCGAGTAAAGTCCCGATTGGCAGGCGGCGCATTCCCAGTGCGGACTGAATAAACATACTGCGCTTCCTGATTGTTTAGCGCATACCGCTGTTCCAGATTCGAACCGCGGTCGCCAATGTAGCTGAGCCGGAGGGCCGTGTCGCGCATGATTTCACGTTCAATCGTAAATTGCCATTCGCGGGCTTTCGTGTCGTTCCAATTGCGGTAATCGTACGGCAGCATGGCTTGGGCGTTGGTAGCAGGAATCTGAATTATGCCATTCACATCCACCTGAGCTTGACCCACATAGTAGTTGGCCTGTGGCGCGCTGCGCACCGCGAATGTAGCAGTTCCATCCAAGCTTCCCAACGGATTGGTGTAGCGTAGGTTCAGCGGCGGATTGGTGCGCGACGTTTGCAGGATTTGCGAAAGTGGCATCGTCCAGTAATATTCGCCATATCCAGCGCGTATAGAGGTCTTGCCATTGATGCGATATGCCGCTCCCACGCGCGGGCCGAAATCGTTGTTCGGAGATGGAATCAGTGCCCCAGGAAGTCCGGCCTTATCGGCAGTGGTCCACGTAAGCCCTCGCTTCGCCCAGGATGAAAGCACTGTTGGGGGAATCCCTGGAAGCGTGTCGAGCACAGCGTTGTGAGGGGTTACCACTTGGAACTGGCTGGCGAACTTCGTTATGTCGATGTTAACCAGGCGATCGTATTTTTCGTTGTAGGGCGTCCACTTGTCCCACCGCAACCCAAGTTCGACAGTCAAGCGCGAGGAGACTTTCCAACTGTCGTGGAAGTAAAGCCCGGCCTCAGTTTGCTTAAAGTAAAAGTAACCGCGATTGAACTGATTGGAGAGGTTGGTGGGCAACCCAAGAGCCATGGATGCGACTCCGATTCCTGTGAACGGTAAAGCCTGATCCGAAGTTGGATCGTATTGCGCGGTCCATGCATCTCCAAAGCCATGCGACCCCTGGGCCTGCTGCAATTCGCGCACATTGCTGTACTCGCGGCGTATCCTGCCGCCGAAGCTCATATTGTGCTTGCCCTTCACCAACGTAAGATTGTCCTCAATATGGTAGGCAGTCAGGTTTTGGTCTTTCGGGTTGTCGGCATCCCAATTGTTTCCGGGAAATGATCCGGCGGTTATCGTAGGCCAGCCGGTTACGCCGAACGGATTCGGCAGGCCCAGCCGTTGGCCCCAGTTTGTGAAATCGGCCAGCGTCCCCTGATGATTGGGATTGCGGTTCACTGCAATCAATAATTCGTTTAGAAAACTTGGCGTAAAGATGTGAGTCTCGGTAATCGTGCCCGTGTTCACGGTAGTTGCGTTTAATCCGGTGCCAAAGCCGTCCGTAAGCGTTTCTACGGGAGAGCCGAATCGCCCGCCCACCTGGGTGCGATTATACAGGCTTCTCGTAAAGCGGAGAGACAGGCTGTCTTTTTCAGAAAACCGGTGATCTCCCTTCGCCGTATAGCTTCCCGTGTCTGTCTTCAGCGGATAGAAGACGTCGAGATTTGGCCCCTGAAAAGGATTAGCCGTACTTGTCGGCAGGTGCGTAATCGACTGCATCGTTTTGAAGAATGGACTGATCCGGTTCTGCGGAATGATGTCGCCCGGAAACTGTAGACGCACACCTTGCGCATTCGTTGTTGTAGGGTCGTAGATGTGGGTCAGCACGCCGTTGTTGTCTGAAATGCCGCTGAAGTTTCCCTGAAACATAGCAGGAGTAGGAACGTAATCTTCGTCGAAGCTCGCTTCCCGTTGACGCAGGCCCTCATAAGCGAAAAACCAAAAGGTCTTGTTATGGCCATCGTACACTTTGGGGATCACAACTGGGCCACCGGCCGAAACGCCGAATTCATTTCGGATCAGTTTGGCTGGCGAGTTTCCATCCTGGCGGGCGCGGGCGCGCAGCCCGTCCGCGTTGTTGCGGAATGTTTCAAAGAGGCTTCCGTGAAGTTGATTCGTTCCGCTCTTGGTAACCAGTGTAACGGTCGCGGGCCGCGGGTAGCGCGCGCTGGAGCTACTTGTCTCAATACGAAATTCCTGAACGGTGTCGAGGCCGGGCTGCACACGTTCGATGCCGCCACCGAAGCGATCAACCAGCGATACGCCGTCCTGCACGATCTCCATCGAGCCCACCTTCAGCCCATTCACGCGGGCCGTGCCGCCCCCTTCAACACCTGCCGTAAGGTTGAATAGATTGCTGACTTGACGACCGTTCAATGGCAATTGTTGAATGCGCTGCCCATCCTTTACATCCGCCACCTGCATGCCCTCCGTGTTAATCACCGGCGCTACGTCCTTTACTGAGACCGTGTCGGAAATCGCTCCTACAGAGAGTTTCGGATCCACCACTACTGTTTGTCCTACTTGGACAATCATGGCTCCTGACCATTTCTCGAATCCCGGTTGCTCTACCAACAGGGTATAGCGGCCCGGCGATATCTGCCCGAAATAATACTCTCCAACAGCGGAGCAGTTTTCATCGCGCGAGATATTCGTATCCTGATTCGTGAAGTGGATTTTGCAGGCTGGAACGATCGACCCGGATGGATCCATAACGGTGCCCTTTACCACGCCGGAGCCCGCTTGCCCGAACATCAAATGCGAACAAATGAACGCCGAAAATCCGCAAATATTCAGAATCAATCTTCGGTTGAACATTGAGACCTCCTCTACTACTGAATTGACTTACTATAGCAACACTTCTAACCCCAACGCCGCCCAGGGTTTACTATATGAGAATGATCCGCCGGGAATTCCTGAAGCTTGCTTCGACGCTGCCATTGGCCATGCCCGCCATGGCGCAAGCAGGTCCAACTTCCATGCGAGAGTTCCTCGCAAGACTTACCTACAAACGTCAGGAGGTAAATCTGTTCCTCGACCCCGCGCAGCCCAACTGGGCCAGGTTTGATTCTGAACTCGGCTATCTGTTGCGCGATGGAGTTCTGCGTGATGGGGTGGATAATGCCCGCACCATCCTCAGCTTCGGAAAAGCCGGTGAGCGCAAGCTTGTCAATTACGCGGACCGCCCATGCCGCCTCAACACCTATGGCAACAGTTTCACGCAAGGCCATCAGGTCAGCGATGGAGAGACGTGGCAGGAATATCTTGCCGCGCATTTTGGCGAACCTATCCGCAACTTCGGCATCGGCGGCTTCGGTGTATATCAGGCGGTGCTCCGCATGATGCGTGAAGAGGCGGCCAGCGCGGCTGCGGGAAACCTGATTCTGAATATCTGGGGGCTCGACGACCATTTCCGTAGTATCGACGCATGGCGATGGCTGCGGTTCGGCGAAGGCTGGCGCAATCGCCCGGAGTATTTGCGCATGTTTCACGGCAACCCGTGGTCGCATGCGAGGCTCGATCTTAAGACAGGAAAGCTTCTGGAGTTGCCCAATCCGTTCCCAACTCGGGAATCACTTTATCAATTGACAGACAAGGAATTCGTCTACGAACATTTCCACAATGATCCAATCGCAAAACTGATTTTGGCTCAACGTCCAGGCGCTGTCGTGAGCAAGGACGAGCTGGCATCCATGGCCGCGGCCCTGGATGTGTCCGCAAATTTCGATTCGCCCGCTAGCTACGCCGAAACAGCCCGTGCAACTCACGTCGAATACGCGCTCAGAGTGGGCATGCTGACGACTGAAAAAGCTTGGAACTTTGCGCAGACGAACAACAAGAAGCTGCTGGTACTGTTGAGTTACGACTCGAACACGGTGAAGCGCGCCTGCGACGCGCTGCCCAGGCCTGATCCCGCATTGGTGGCGTTTCTTCGAAAGAAACAGATTCCGTTTGTTGACCTCCTTGAGAAACACGTCGAAGATTTCCAGAGCTTCAATCTCTCCTCCGCCGATTACGTGCGCCGCTATTTCATCGGCCATTACAAGCCGCAAGGCAACCACTTTTTCGCCTTCGCAATCAAAGACGCTGTAGCGGCGCAACTGAATCCCAAGCCGCTTGCTTATCGCGAAGGAAGCGAGACCATCAAGCCGTGAAACTTTTCGCTGCAATTCTGACTCTCGTGCCTGCGCTACTTGCGCCCGTTTTGAACGCCCAAAGTAACACCGGCGCAGTTACCGGGGAAGTCACCGATCTACACCAGGCACTAATACCAGGAGCGAAGATAAGCATTGTCAACTCCTCCACGAATGCTACGCACGCGGTTTCAACCAATGAACACGGCGTCTACAACGTCTCGTCTCTCCAACCAGGGCGCTATCGGATTACCGCCGGAAAGCCGGGCTTCCAGGAATCGGTCATTGAATCGATCGAAGTGCAGACAGCCAGTACAGTCACGGCGGATATCATGCTGCATGTTGGAAGTGAGACCACAAAGGTGTCGGTTACATCTTCGAGCAGCGAGTTGCTGACGAAGGATTCCCCCACTCTCAATACGACTGTTGAAAGCAAGATGCTTGAAGATTTGCCAATGCCCGACCGGACTGCTCTCGGCGCGGTCTTGCTCGCCGCTGGAGTGCAGGGCGATCCGCAATATCCGGGCGGCGTTCAAAGCGAGATGGGAAGTCAGTTCACGCAAAACTCAACCCCCGGCGGGTCGCTTTCTATCAGCGGTAGCCGGCCCGGCACAAGTTCAATACTTGTCGATGGCTCGGATACTACGCTGGCCAGTTTTCCGCGCACAGGCGTCACGTTCTCTGGAACCACGCAACGGGAGATCACCGTGCAACAGAACGGGCTTCCTGCTCAGTACGGTCGCACTGGAGGCGGCATCATCAACCAGAGCACACGCGGCGGAGGAAATGAATACCACGGAAACGTCAGTTGGTTCCATACCGATCCCTCACTTCAATCCCATCAGTTCGGTTCGATTAGCCCGCCGTCAAAACATCAGAACATGTTCGGCATGGCCGCCGGCGGTCCGCTGATACTGCCTTCGCTGGGCGCGAATGGGCGGAACTGGTGGAGCGGCCGCGATCATAGCTTCTTCTTTGTTTCCGTGGAACCATTACGGCAGAGCGACAATGTGTTTCAGCGCGGGCGCATCCCTACTCCCGACGAGTTGAAAGGAAATTTCAATTACAGTTTGGAATTCCTCAACCAAGGTATTCTCAACGCCCAGGGAACCGACGCCGCCGTTGCGGCCAGAAAAGCGCAGCTTGCGCAAGGTACGGGTCCGGGCGTTCCTGGAATTTACTACCAGACGGCCCTGAATGCCAACGGATTTCCAACGGGGCCTCTCCTGGCAAGTACGCGTTACGTGCCGGTTCCCAATAACGACCTCTCCAAACAACTGTCGCAGAACAAGGCCGCGCAACAAGTATTTTCTTACTTTCCAACTCCTTCAAAGCCTACTCGCTATGTAATCTTCGACCGGCCCGACGGACTCCCAACGAACGATGGCAACAACGCATACCTCGCCCGCGGAGTATCCAACTCCGACAATCGCTTTAGCATTCGGCAGGATAATAACTTTCGTGGAACCGACACTTTGAACGCACGATACACTTACGTTCCGGTCTCAAGTCTCCGCAGCGACTTATTCGGTCCTGACTCACCGGCTGAGCGCATATTTACCGATACCATTTCCTCGCGCAATATCATCCTCAATGAAACGCACTCGTTCAGCGGAAACAAAGTAAATGAATTTCGCGCTTCTTACACTCGCGCCAGCCAGGCTCGCCTGCCCAACCCTGCTTCGCTCAAGGCCGACTTCGGGGCGCAACTTGGATTGCTGCCTTCCGCACTGGGCATAGGCTTTCCTCAAATTAGCAATCTCGCCGGAGTAACAGTCGGGACGCAGCAAAACAATGGACCCGGAACTACGCTGGACGTCAATTTGGGATTCGCCGATGATTTTTCGATCACGCTCGGCAGTCATGTTTTGAAATTTGGCGGGGAGATGCGGTCACTCCAAATGAACCGTGTCGATACCGCCGGGTTATACGGCGGGGCATATGGATTTACGCCCAACCGCACCGGTGCGGCCGGACAAAGCGGGACGGGATTGGCGACTTTCGTCCTCGGGCTAACCAGCAGTTTCACCGTGCGTCCGGAAGCTGTCCGGTTTTATTACCGATGGGCCTATGCCGCAGGTTACTTACAAGACGATTATCGGCTTACTCGAAAACTTACTTTGAATTTCGGACTCCGCTATAACCTGGAAACTCCGCGCCGCGAAAAGTACGATAGGCAAGGTTCATTCGATCCCACGGTAACCGGAACTTTGAATGGATTGCCGGTGCAGGGCGCTTTCGCGTTTTCCGGACAGAACGACCGTGGACGCGGTCTTTGGCCCACGAATTTCATGGGCTTCGAGCCGCGGATTGGGTTTGCTTATGCGCCGTTCAATAACATGACTCTGCGCGGCAGCTATGGATTGATGCACACTCCATTAACCGGACTAGGTAATCTCATAACTCCTGATCTTAGCTCACCGAATGTGACGCTCGGGGGCACCTCCGGATGCGTCAACTCGGCGGCATACTGCGACTACATCACTAATCCGTTTCTTCCCGTCAGCGGAATCGTACCGCGCAAGGGTCCTCTCTTTCAGTTTCCTGGGACAACCAATTTGCCGTACGTCGATCAATCCAACAAAGTGCCATATGTGCAGCTCTATTCGATCGCGCTGCAATTTCAACTTGGCCAAGGCCTTGTCTTTGAGGCAGCCTATAGCGGACAGAAAGGATCGCACCTGTTCAGCACGCCTCTTAATTTTAATCAGCCAACGCTAAGCAATATTACTGGCGCCATCCGCGCTGGCGGTGCCCCCGAGCGTCACATTCGGTGAGCTAAGATCAGGAGTTATGAGATTACCTAGTCCGGTTAATGGAGTGTGCATCAATCCATAGCTGCCGCGCAGAGTCATGTTATTGAACGGCGCATAAGCAAACC
>JANXXI010000226.1 GCA_025350695.1 Acidobacteriota bacterium | reverse complement strand
GTTGGTGATCAAACAGTAACCTCCGTCAATTTTGGAAAAATCACCAGTTCCTACTACGGGCGCCGTGTTCTTCAATTTGAATTGCGCTTGAAGTTCTAAGTTGGCGGAAACTTAACACCGAAAAGCGCCGGTGGTTCAAACATCCCGGCGCATCTACCTGCGTGCCTACTTCTCCCGAATCGCCGCCGCCGCAATCTGCGCAATATCCAACAACTGCGGAGGCCGCGCGCTCACCTTATCCAGCGCGTCCCGGAACATCGTGTTGCAGAACGGGCACGCAGCACCCACAATATCCGCTCCAGTATTCACCAACTCCTTCGCCCGCTCGTGACTCACGCGCGTCCCCGTCTCCTCACCCAAAAACACCAAACCTCCGCCAGCCCCACAACAAAAACTCCGCCCATGATTTCGAGGCGCATCCACCACCTCACCGGCCAGCGACGCCACCTGCCTTGGCTCATCGTAAATGTCCTGATACCGGCCCAAGTAGCAAGGATCGTGATACACCACCTTCTTGCCGGAATCGGGTGCAGGCGCCTGATCCTTCTGCAGCCTCGCCAGCACAAGGCTATGATGCTCAATGTTGATGTTAGCCCCGAACTCCTTGTAATCCTCACCCAGCGTGCGCACGCAATGCGGACAAATGGAAAGCATCTTCTTCGCCGCCCCAACCGCGTTGATCTGTTCCAGGTTCTGCTCAGCCAGCGTCTGGAACAGTAAATCGTTCCCCAGCCGCCGCGCCGAATCGCCGGAACATTTTTCTTTTTTCAATACTCCGAACGTGACCCCGCGATGCCGCAGCACTTCCACTAGCGACGAAACGATCTCTCGCCCCTGCGGATCGTAGCTGCCCATGCAGCCCATCCATAGACAATATTCCTGGGCGCCGTCATACATCGGCAGTTCCAACTTCTGAATGAATTTGTCGCGCTCGCTGGAAGCGAAACCCATCGGGTTGCCGTTGCGTTCCAAATTCAGGAACAGCTTCGTGCCGTGGTTATCCTCCCACATGCCGGTATTCACCGCGCCGCGCCGCAGCCCGATGATGATCGGCAAATGCTCAATCCCCAAGGGGCACAGAAATTCGCAAGCCCCGCATGTCGTGCACTGAAACGCATCCTCCATTGCCAAATGCTTGCCCAGCAGCGGTTCTTCGCTCGCCGGGCCAAACTCGTTCAAATAAGCGCGAGCCCCCAGAATGATTTCTTTGGGATTAAGATGCTTGCCGGTATTGTTGGCCGGACAATGCTCCGTGCAGCGCCCGCATTCCACACACGAAAACGTCTGCAACGACACAAGCTGTGTCACGTCCTTGCCGGTCACCATGCCGAAATCTTCATCGCCCACCAGTGGTGGAATCGCGCTAAACTTGCCACGCGAAAGGAACACCGATAATGGACTCAGCAACAGGTGCATGTGCTTGGTGTGCGGGATTAGCGGCATGAAAATCAGCAGCGCCGCCGTATGCGTCCACCACACCGCCTTGTAAGTCCACCCTTCCGGCTCGCGAAGATAGTCGAACAAGTAAGAGGCCATCAAAGTGAAGATCAGCAGCGCAATCCCAACTGATTCCAGGCTCAAGTCCCCCAACCACCGCGGCTGTACGATCAACCGGCGAAAGGCCAACCCAAGGATTGAAATACTCACTACAAAAGCAAACGCGCCGGCCAGTCCAAAATAGAACTGCCCAAACCCATGATGCGGCGAAATGAAGCCCAACCCCAGCGGCGTCGCAAAGTGGTTCAGCGTGATTAAAGCAAACGCGCAGAATCCCCAGAAGACGAACGCGTGGGCCAATCCCGGCAGTGGCCGGTGCCGGATTACTTTTGATTGCAGCATCACCTCCAGAATGAAATCCCACACACGTTTACCGAGAGGTCTCAACGTGAAACTCGGATCTTTCTTTGAGATGCGAATTATGTTAATCACCCGTGCCGCGCGCATCGCGAAACCCGCCGTGCTGAGTCCCAGCAGCCCTAAGAATAGTCCTGCTTCTAATCCTGTAAATGAATTCATGCCGTTTCCTTACGATACAATGAAAGTTCCGGGAGAACATCTTTGAAATTTCTGATTTCCGGATCGGCGGGCTTTGTTGCGTCGCATCTGGTTGACCGTTTACTTGCCGATGGGCATGCAGTTGTTGGGCTGGATAACTTCTTAACTGGCCATAGACGCAACTTCGCGCACCTTCAGGGCAACCCTAATTTTCACTTCGTGGAATGCGATGTTACCAAGTCCATTCCTGAGCTTGGCCCGTTCGATACGGTTATCCATGCAGCCTCACCTGCCAGTCCCAAGGACTATTTGGAATACCCAATCGAAACGCTCGAAGTGGGCTCCACAGGTTCGCGCAACATGTTGCTCCTGGCTCACAAGTACAACGCCCGCTATCTGGTCACATCCACATCCGAATGCTACGGCGACCCGCTGATCCATCCACAAGTTGAAACCGATTGGGGAAACGTCAACCCCGTCGGACCGCGTAGCTGTTACGACGAGGCTAAGCGCTACGCTGAAGCCATGACCATGGCCTTTCACCGCAAACACGGCGTCCGCACAACCATCGCCCGCATCTTCAACACCTACGGCCCGCGCATGAAGCTGGACGACGGTCGCGTTGTGCCGGCGTTTCTTGATCAAGCCCTACAAAACCAGCCCATCACTGTGTTTGGCGATGGACTTCAAACGCGTAGTTTCTGCTACGTCAGCGATTTGGTGGAGGGACTCTACCGACTATCTCAATCGGACGAGCGCTACCCAGTCAACCTCGGCAATCCACGCGAAATGACGATGCTCGAATTCGCCGAAGCTATTCTGAAAATGACCGGCTCCACGTCGACGATGGTTCACAAGCCGCTTCCACAAGATGACCCCAAGCGCCGCCGCCCCGACATCACCAAAGCAAAGGCGATTCTAGGTTGGGAGCCGAAGGTACCGCTTGAAGAAGGATTGAAATACACCGTCGATTATTTTCGCCCGTTAGTTGGTTAGCAGACCCGAATTTTGTGAGGCTCTTACGGTAATAAGGATAATTATTATCCTCCTGTCATGAGCCATCGAAGCTCATCCATCGCATAGTTGCATACCGGGCAGGGAAAAGTTGTCACGACTTCAAGCACTCCTGC
>JANXXI010000210.1 GCA_025350695.1 Acidobacteriota bacterium | reverse complement strand
CCGCGTTAACCGCCACAACAACCCGGTCAATATAAGGGAGCACATAACGCCATGTCGAATTGCCAAGGACAACGATGGAGATTTTGCGGCTGGTCAGATTTTGCTGATACCGAATATTTTTGCCGGTCGTTAGCAAAAGTTAAACCCGGCCTCTTCCGCCAGCTTGAGTAAATCGCCGTTTGAAATCTGGTCCCATCCGCGATTTATCGCTTCGGTAACTACGTAGCCCGCAAGCGCCCTTGCAATGCGGCTCGGGGCGCCGTGGTCAAACAGGATGCGCCGGCGAATCCCAGAACCGCGTTGCTGTGCTCACGCGACACGCGGTAATTTTCCACGATCTCTTCAATGGGCGATCCCGCCTCAAGGTTTTCAAAAATTATCACCACCGGCAGGCGTGTATCCTTGAACACCCATGCGCCGCCGCATCTACCCGGTACGCTTTCAACGGCGGGGGCATTGTGACCAATCAAGGACTGCTGTCATTGTGGGTACTCTTTCTCTTTCATCGTAACTGTTTCAAACCTATCGTTAGAGAGCACGGCTAGGTAATTGAAGCAACTGTGGCAGGTGCTCACGGACTATCTTTGAACAGCAGCCAAAGACGCAAGTGCCTAGTGCCCCTCCCGACATTCCGTATTGATTCTCTAGACCAAAAGCGGTTAAATTGAAGGTATGAGTAATCACGCGGTCGAGCTACTCGAAGCGTTTGAGGCCTTGCAGCCGGGCGACAAGCAATCGTTTGCAGTTGAGGTTCTCCGGCGTACACGAGGTCTTCCATTCGATTCCGGTCCGCTTTCGGACGAAGAAATAGGCGAGGCTGGGCGCTCCCTATTCGCATTCTTGGACCAGGAAGAGAATGCCTCCACGAAGAGGTGAGGTCTGGTTGTTCGATCTTGGTATGACTGCCAAGACGCGTCCGGTTTTGGTGGTTAGCATCGAGTACGGAGATGTGGACCGCGCTATCGTGACGGTGGTTCCACACACGACAGACATACGTCAGAGCCCGTTTGAGATCCCGGTGAAAGCTCCTTTTTTGCGGCCCGGAGCCTTTTTAGTCCAAGGCGTTTCAACATACCCGAAAGCCTGGGCGATTCGCAAACTGGGTGTTCTTCAACCCAGCCAGCTTCAAGCAGTTACGGATGGGTTGGCCGCGTGGCTTGGTATTCGGAACCTCGAAAACTCTCGATAAACGGCATAGTCATCCGCAAAATAGTACCGGCCACTTTTTGTACCAAACTTGCTATTTCAGATTGTTGCACAAACGAGCCCTTATGAAACAGTCCGCGTGAATGGCTTCTTCGGCGGAAAAGGAATTTCAACTTCGGCATAGCGATCAGTTCGACAGCTGTTAAGTGTATAGCGAAACGCCACATATGATCGAGCCTGTCTTTTAGTTTTACGAGTCGGCTAAAACTCTCCTACTCCTCTTGCCGTGAAGGACATCACCGAGATAAGGGAATACATCGCGGAAAATAATCCGCTTGCTGTTCGTGTTGTCATCATCAATGAGGAAATAAAAACGGATTTCATTCAAACCAGTAACAGTCCATGAGCGAAGATTTTGAAGTTGCGGGTTGCGGAGACGGCAGGGCGATGGGGCGCGTGGTTGCTCCTGCGGCGTGTTGGAGGTTGGTCTTAAAAGGACCCTTAAAGGGACAGTGAGCTTTTAGTTGGTACGCGGAGAACGCCAGTACTGATAAATTCTACACTACGCGACTAGGCAGGAGCTTCCAAGAAGCCGGTAGGCGGAACTATTCGCATTACCAAAAGCGTTACGATGAAACGATGAAAAGGAGCACCGCACCGCGCGACATCACGCTGCACGAGGTGGAAATCGTCGAGTGGCTTCTGGAAAACGCCGCTATGCGCGATATAGCAGAATACCGTACGAAATCTGTATCGGCGTTGCGAGTTGTCGGCGGCTGCGATTGCGGCTGCTCGAGCCTCGACTTTCACTCAGAGGTGGGTGGTCCCAAAACCATGCTCGCCGATGCTTTGGCGGTTTACCCGGATCGCCAGCAGGCTGGGCTAATCTTGTGGGGCCGCGACGGTGAGGTCGTCATGCTCGAAGTCTACGAAATGCATCCCGTTGCGGACCGAGTACCGGAGATCGGAGACTTGCGCCGCTGGGAAGATCTCTATTCTTAAGCCAAACTGGAGCCTCACGCTCTGGCCGAGGTCTGCCGACAGACCCTCGCGCCAAGCATATCCGACGGATGACTCGCGATCAACGGCATAGCGAACAGCGATCTGGCCGACCCGCTAACCTGGCGGATCGGCAATCGAAAGTTTGCGGCAAATCCTCTTGGCCAGCAGGTTGGCGATTTCGACGTGCCTCGGAACTGCCTCGGCGTGCCCTGTTTGCGGGTTCTCCCACAGAGAATGCTCCTTGCCTTCCCGGCGAACGACGCAACCGCATCGCCGAAGATGGCGGATCAACGCTTCGCGTTTCATCCAACCACTACAAGTTCCTGTTTCGCTTCAGGAGGTATGGAGCGGAACGATTCTTCACGCCGGTGCTCCAGGATCAAGGCGATCGCCTCGCGAAGGCTTGAGAGGCATTCTTCGCGCGTTGCGCCCTGGCCATTGGCCCCAGGCACCTCGGCGCAATAGGCAATGTGCCAGGGTCCGTCTTGCTCCACAATCGCCGTGAATTCGTTGCGCATACTCGTATCTTACCGCTTTCAATGCACTCGGACTCCGATAGATCCACATAAACGGCGTAGTCATCCGCAAAATAGTACCAGCCACTTTTTGTACCAAACTTGCTATTTCAGATTGTTGCACAAACGACCCTTTATGAAACAGTCCGCGTGAATGGCTTCTTCGGCGGAAAAGGAATTTCAACTTCGGCATAGCTGCCGGGCGTGGCCGCGTTAACCGCCACAACAACCCGGTCAATATAAGGGAGCACATAACGCCATGTCGAATTGCCAA
>JANXXI010000188.1 GCA_025350695.1 Acidobacteriota bacterium | reverse complement strand
TTCAATCACCATCCGCAAACGAGACGCTGGATCGTCTCCAATGCATTTTTCGTTCGCAAACGGCGGGAGGTAGGGGAAACTTCGTCTTCCCTTACAAAATATTCGTTTTCACCTTGACAAATTACTACATGGAAGCCCCCGATGTAATCGGGGGATCGTTCGAAGGCCCAAGAACATGCCCATTGTGGGCGAGGCGTGGGCTCCTCGACCGATCTTAAGTGAACACCGATCTTAAGTGAACAGTGTTGGGGCTAGTCGAGACAAGACACCGCATCTGGCGCGCCCGAGAAATACCTTTAAGATTCGCAGCTTCGGAATACAGGTAGAATGTAGTCATGAGCACTACGGCACTTATTCCGGTTGAGGAGTATCTCCGCCTTACAGGGAAGCCGACCTGCGAATACATCAATGGCGTCCTGCACGCCAAAGCCATGCCCACTACCCTTCACGCTTGGATTCAGTCTCTCTTAATTTTGATGCTAAGCAAGCAGGGAAAGATCGCTTTATCGGAACTTACCTTCGAGTGACTGCTACAACATTTTTGGTTCCGGATGTGGCGGTCGTCAGTAGCCTTCAGTTCCCCTATCCGGTTGATCCACCGGAATTGTGTGTCGAAATCCTTTCCCCGGAAGATCGGGTTGGCGCCTTACTTGCCAAGTGCGAACAGTACCATACTTGGGGCGAACCTTTTTGCTGGGTGATCGATCCAGTCAAGCGCGTGGCCTGGGAATATGCCTCCGGCGGCGAACCTTCGCGACTCGACGGGCACGGTAAATTGCAGGCTCGGGATATGATCATTCATTTGGCGGAACTATTTGCCGGTCTGAGCTAAAATCCACCAGAGCTTATTTCGAATGATTGGCCTTCATACGCCAATCGGTCCCGGAGCCAGTGTCCTGAAACTTACGGGGGCGAAATCCGCGGGTCTCATAGTGGGTTAGCGCGGCGTAACGCGATTCACTTAGGTTCCGACGACTAGCCCACAAGGGGAATCGCGGGATTCTTCCGAACCAAGTCATGCTGCTGGGCTTCGAACGATCCCCCGATTTTCACCGGGGGCTGGTAGAAATGCCGTTTGGAAAGCCGCGATAGTGACGCCAGAAACCTAAGTGAACAGCGTTGGGGTTAGGTAGAAACACCAACCTAGTATGCATGGCATGTTGCATTAGGACTGCACTAGGACCTGTGTGTCCGTCGTGTGAGGCCGACCTCCGATTTGGCGGCCCCACGTTGTTTCATTGAGACTAGGAATGCTTTGTGTATTCCGCTGGGTTCTTATCGAACTTCGTCTTGCATCCTGTCGCGCAGAAAAAGTAGGTCTGGCCAGCGTGTTCGGAACTACCGGCGGCTTTGGCTGGGTCTACCTGCATTCCGCAGACCGGGTCAATTTGGGTTGTGATTTTTGGTGCAGTCATCGGCTGTTGCTCCTTTGTTGGTCTTACTTCAGAAAATTAACTAATTCGGGATTCACTTTATCCGCATGCGTCCAAGTGATGCCGTGAGGTCCCCCTTCAACGGTCACTAAGCGGCTACCCTTCACGAGTTCATGCGTTCGTTTCGCCGTGGCGGCGAACGGCAAGATCCGGTCAGCATCGCCGTGGATTACCAGAGTGGGAATTGTAATTTTAGCAAGATCGGCTCGAAAGTCCGTTAGCCAGGCGGAGACACAATCAAAGGTTCCTTGCGGGGAGGCCGATACCGCGACATTCCAACTCATGTGCACTGCCTGATCGCTAATGCGAGAGCCGCGTAAAACATCGACGTTGTAAAAGTCGGAGAAAAATTTCGTCAGGAACGCTGGCCGGTCGGCGAGGATCGCAGCCTCTATTCCGTCGAAAACGCTTTTGTCAACGCCTTCCGGATTTTCAGCAGTCTTCAACAGAAAAGGTGGAATCGCTGAGATAAAAACCGCTTTATTGACACGCTCGTTTCCGTGGGACCCTAGATATCGCGCGACTTCTCCACCGCCCATGGAAAAACCCGCCAAGGCTGCCCCGCGAAGGTCCAACTTAGTCAACAACTGGTTCAGATCATCGGCGAATGTATTGTAGTGGTAATTGGAGAGCGGTTTGGACGACTGACCGAAGCCGCGGCGATCATAGGTTATGACACGGTGACCTGCCTTTACCAGCACCGGTACCTGCCTTTCCCAAGAAGCGCCACTGAGTGGCCAACCATGAATCAGGACAACCGGCGAACCGGAACCGTGATCCTCATAGTAGAGGTCGATGTTTCCGGAGTTCTCTTTACCGACCGTAATAAAGGGCAATGTAGTTTTCCTCGTGAATGGAACAGAAATCTATTTTTGTGTCTTCGGTCTGAGTTGCGTTATTCCCAGGAGGATCAGTCCAATCCCCACTGCGGCCATTGACAGCGGCTCGGGAGGCGTCGGGTCAAACCAGGTAACGGACGGAAAAGCGTTAACTTGCGGGGCGCCGATTTGCAGGGCCATGTTCAGGATTGCTGTAAATTGATTCAATTCAGTTCCTTCACTAACGCCGAATGCTGCCTATCGCCCGACCCGGAAAGTGCTGATACCGTTCCACAGTCCGAACGCCTGTAGGACCCACATCAAGACGACCACCACTACCACAACGTTCAGTATCGACTTAATGCTGGAAGCCATGGGAATGTAACGATTGATCAGATACAGTCCCACTCCGACGATTATTAACGCCACAACAATATTGATTAAAGGCATGTTTGCTCCGCCGTAACCTAAGAGCATTTTGGTGGCCAGGGCTAAGTGGTATACCTGAGGTGGCCAAGGTATCCCAATTTCGGGTGGCGCGCTATTCGGGTGACCACTATGGGTCATGTTGACGAGATGCGGTCAAACAAAGCGCGCACGTATCAGCAATTGGTGCTAGGCTTGGGCCAACCGTTAGTCCTTTCCACGTTTGAAGGAGATCCTTGAGAATCTCGGCAAGCGTTGGATTTAATGGATTGGCCGGGAGGAGCCGACGCTATGCCTTCAAGAGCGACGCAGAGGCGACTGATCTACTTGCCAAAGGAAGTGCAGGTTTTGCACAACTCGGCAATTTTTTGTCACCATTCGAATCTCGGATTTTGCAATAGCATCAGGTGACGAAATAAATGCCACAACACAAGAAAGTAAACCGCGTAACTTCGAAAATGCTGCCCAAAGCAGCCACGGGAATCCAAGGTCTTGACGAAATCACTTGGGGAGGACTGCCCCGCGGCCGGCCTACGCTAATTAGTGGAAGCGCCGGAGCTGGAAAGACGCTTTTCGGGCTGGAGTTCCTGGTTCGAGGGGCAACCCAACACGGCGAAAACGGCGTATTCATTTCGTTTGAAGAGTCGATTCACGACTTGAGCAAGAATGCCGCTTCACTCGGCTTCGACCTTGACCGCTTGGTGACGGAGAAGAAGCTATTCATCGACTACGTTCATATTGAGCGAAGCGAAATTGCGGAATCGCCCACAAGATATTCTGCCGCTGGCGCACTTTTTCATGGAACAATTCAAGGCCAAGTTTAAGCGGCCGGTAAACGACATTTCGGCGGAGGGAGAGTGCGCCTTGTTGGCGCATGATTGGCCCGGCAACGTACGCGAACTCCGTAACGCAATTCAACGGGCGATGATCCTTGAAGAGCCCCAGAAGGCTAGTGAGGCAGGTGACAGAGCGGGCGAAAGATCGAACGGCGGTTGGTTTCAAAGTTCATCGCGATCCTCGCTTGGCTGAAGCTGTTGAGCCTTACCTGTTCCGAAACGTATCGCTTTGGATGATGGAATCGATGAGGTCGCGGAGGTTGGTGTTTTGTTTGGCGAGAGCGTCAACGGCCGGACGATCCGCGGGGCCGAGGATGCGGCCCGTGGCGTAGCTCAGCAAACGGTCGGCGACGACACGGCGGAAGGCAACTTTGTTCGCGGTGAGGATTTGACGGAGGCCGGCGATATCGCTGAATCTTGCCCCCGAGGGCAGTTCGCCGGTTGTATCGATGGCTGCACCGTTGGGATACTTCTCGCGCCAGCGGCCGATGGGGTCGAAGGTTTCGAGGGCGAAGCCGGGAGGGTCAATTGACTTATGGCAGGACATGCAGGTCTGGTTCTCGCGGTGCTTGGTGAGGAGTTCCCGGACCGTCTTCGCGCCGCGCACATCGGGGTCGAGGGCTGGGACATTGTCTGGCGGAGGGGCGGGTGGTGTGCCGAAGATGTTTTCTAAAACCCAGACGCCTCTAGTTACCGGGCTGGTTTCGATGCCGTTGGCGGACACGGTAAGCACGCTGCCGTGACCGAGGAGCCCGCCGCGGCGGGGGTCTTTCAGATCGACCTTACGGAACTGATGGCCGTCCTTGCTGCTGATGTCTTCGGCTATGCCGTAAAGGCGGGCTAAGGGTTTATTGAGGAATGTATAGGTGGCGTCGAGGAAGTCGAGAATTGGGCCGTTGGTGTCGATTAAGTGTCGCATGAGCAGACGGGTCTCCGTCTTCATGGCGGCTTGGAGGTCGTCCCAGTAGTAGGCTCCGAAACTGTCGCGATCCGGTGGCATGTCGCCGAGACTGCGGAGATTGAGCCAACTATCGAGGAACCCTTCGACGAAGTGATTTGATTTTGGGCTGGCGAGGAGCCGGCGGGTTTCCGCGCGTAAGACATCGGGCCGCAGCAGGGCCCCGGAGCGGGCCTTCTGGAGGAGAGCTTCGTCCGGCATGGAGGACCAGAGAAAGTAGCTGAGGCGGGAGGCGAGGGCATGGGCGCTGAGGTGGCCTTGTCCTTCCGTGCCATCCAGGTAAAGGAACGCGGGGGAGCAGAGGGCGGCGGTGAAAGCGTCTTTGACAGCCTGTTCCGGCGTCTTGCCCTCGGCCTGCCGCTTGTTGGCGATGGCCAGGAGGCGATCGATTTCGACGGGTGTGGCTGGGCGGCGGTAGGCGCGGTTGGCGAAGCTAGTGATGATTTCGCGGGCACGACCCGGTGAAAAGGGCTGGCCGCTGTAGAGAAGACTCTTGCTGGGGGAATCGGCCGGAGCGTCAATAGGGCCGCGGATTTGTACCTCATGAATTCGAATGTGAGGGAGCGGCGCGTACTTCATCATGGCGATGCGGCCCGCGACGATACCCGGCGCTACGTTGCGCTGATCCGGCGGGAGGAATTGGGGGAAACGATGGGGGTACTGTGAGAACACACGGCGGACATCGTTCATGCCGTTGGGGAAGGTGAAGCGGGGCTGGTAACCGGCATCGAGCCGAACCCGGAAGGAGAGCCAGTAGGGGCCACCATCTTCGAGAGTGGTTTCGGCAAGTACGGGTTCGATGGGTTGGGCATGGTGGAGATGGCCGGCGCGGGCATTGCCGGCGACGATACCGAAGCGGAAGGGGGCGTCGGGATCTGTGCCGAGGAGTTTGGTGTCGTAGGGGTGTTTGCGATTGAGCGCTTCGACCTGGACCTTTATTTCATAAATGCCGTCAAACGGGACCCCTTCGGCGAAGTCGCGCAAGGGGGCATACGCACCTTCGTAATGAGGCGTGCGAGGATGCTCGAAGAGCGTCATGTACTGAAGGAGATTGTTACGGGTTCGGGCTCCATCCAGTTCGGGCTGTTGGCGGAATTTATCCTTGAAGATCCAGGAACGAGGGGCGGGCGGGGCTGTATCGGGGAGCGCCTTTTGAATGATTTGGCCGGCCGCATCGAGATACTGTTCGAGCAGGTAGCCCGAGGTGATCAGAGTTTCGCCGATGTTGTCGGAGTGGGCGTATTGTTGATCGCGCGGGAAGCGGTTGGTGGGGTCAAACATCGACATATCGAGGTTGAGGAGGTCCCCAATGGTGTTGCGGTACTCGCGGCGATTGAGGCGGCGCAGGGCGATTCGATCGGGGCGGGGGGCGGAGGCTAGATGGCGGGAGAGACCCGCGAGCAGAGTTTGTTTTTCAGCGGGTGTAGGTTGCTTGGATTGCGCAGGAGGCATGTCGCCTGCTTCCACGCGGCGCAGGATAGCGGCTGCGTCCGTGTACGATTCCGGAGTAGCGGGCGGAAGTTGGAGGCGGTCGAAACGGCGGTTTGCCATCTGGGCGGTGGGCCCATGGCAGGAAGTGCAATACGTGGCCAGGAACGAGGACGCGGGGTCGACGGCGAGAGCGAGGAGCAGGACGAGGCTCATGATTTTAGAAACCGCGGAGCGCGCCGGTGGAGAGGGCGAAGCGTTTCTGTTCAACCCCGAAACGTTGAAGCATGGATAGGAACAGATTCGAGAGAGGTTGCCGGTTGGGGCCGCTGACCGGAAAATCGTGGGCGGCGCCATGTTGGAAACCGCCGCCGGCGAGAATGATGGGCAGGTTGAGATTGGTGTGGGCGTTGCCATTCCCCATGCCGGAACCGAAGAGGACCATGGTGTGATCGAGGAGGGAGCCGTCGCCATCGTTGATCGACTTCATTTTGGCGAGGAATCGGGCGAACTGTTCGGTTTGGTAACGTTCAAGCTTGACGAGGAGGCCGATAGACTCCTCGACTTGGCCGTGGTGAGAGAGACCATGGTATTCCTTCCGAACGCCAAGGACGGCGGCCTCGAAACCTCCGGCGATTTCGAGGGTCGCGATACGGGAGGAATCGGTTTGCAGCGCGAGGGCCATCAGATCATAGAGCACGGGGATGTCGGTAACGAGGCCGGCGTTCTGTGGTTCGGGGATGGTCGCGTCCGGTTTGGGGACTGCGGACCATTTGCGGCGGAGCTCAAGAGATTTCTCGACATCGCGGACGGAGGTGAAGTACTCGTCTAGTTTTCGCTGATCACTGGAGGCGAGGTGGTTTTTCAGCGACTTGGCGTCGGCGTTGACGGCGTCTAGGATTGAGCCCTGCAGACCGAGGCTGTCACGGGTGCGAACCTGATCGGATTCGGACTCATTGACGAAGAGTTTGCGGAAGAGTTCGCGTGGGCCTTGAATGGGTGTTACGCGGGTGCCGGAGCGGGTCCAGCACATCATGCAGCCACCGTGTAGGCCGTCTTCGGAGCCAATGGTAAGCGAAGGGAAACGGGTAGAACCGCCGACGGTTTCGGCGGCGCGCTGGTCCATGCTGATGTTGCCGTCGGGCATGCCCTTGGCGTCGACCTGGCGAATGCCGGAGAGGAAAGAGTGAACGGCGAAGTGGCCGCCCTTTACGCCGTGGTCGAGGCCGGAAAGGATGCTGATTTCCTTTTTGTGCGGGGCGAGGGGTTCCAAGAGGTGCGGTGTGTCGAAATCGGGGCCGGTCCGTTTGGGAAAGAAAAATGGGGCGTAGAAGCCGAAGGCGTTGCCGATGGCGACCATGCGCATGGGACGAACGGTTTTGGATTGGGCCGAGAGTGCGGTGAGAGCGAGGGTGGAACGGAGAGCGGTGGGGAGGAGGGAGTCGAGAACTGGGAGGGCGAGTTGGATACCGGTGGCGCGGAGGAAGAAGCGGCGGCCTGGGATGTTGGGACGACCTGTGGACATGGGGAAATCATATCACTTCGGCCCTGCTCAAAAAACTACCCCTTGGGACAGAGTCGTCTCTGCTCTACCCCGCTATCCCCGCATTCGCAAACAGCGATTGCCCATACGCATCCCCCAACTCGTCAATCCGTTGCCGCAACCTCCGCCGATGATCAGACAGCACCTTGCGATACTGCGGATTGGCCGCCAAGTTCTTCGTCTCCCCAGGATCCTTCGCCATATCGATCAGCATCTCGTGCGGCGCGGCCCCTTCAAAGATCGAATACTTATAGCGCCTGCTCCGCAAGCACCGGCAGTCGGAACACTCAATCGCCACGTCCTCCCGCCAACCCGTCTCCTTGCCTCGCTCCACGATCCCCCGAACGCTTCGCCCTGGCAGCCCTTTCGGCGCCGCGATCCCCGCGTAATCACATAGCGTCGGCAATAAATCCACGCAGGAAGACACCAAGTGCTTCCGGTCCACCCGACCCTTCGGCACATGGCCCGGCCACGAGACTATGAAAGGCACTCGAGCGGACTCCTCATACGGCAAGCTCTTATGCTCGAACCCATGCGCGGCGTCCATGTCCCCGTGATCACTCGCGAATACTACCACAGTACTTTTATCGAGCCCCGTCTCCCGTAGCGTCTCAAGCAACCTGCCAACCTCACCATCCACCCGCTCCGTCAGCCTGCAATAGGCCCACCGGTGCAGCCGCCAATCCTCGGCCTTCCAATGCTTTCGCACGTAGCCTCGGAAGCCTCCATACTTGCTCAGCGCAGCCGGCTCTTCCGACGTGGCCGCCTGGTTGCCCGGCATCGGGGGACACGGCCCGGCGAAGAACTGCTCCCGGGAAATCCCCTTGGGAAGCGCCGACGCCTCGGCCACCCGTCGCCGCTCCACCAATGACTTCGGAAGAGGAGTAGCCAATTTCTCGGCCCGCGCATGGGCGTCAATCGCCATGTAGCAGATGTCGTGCGGGTTGATGAACGAAGCCACCATCAAGAACGGCCGCTCCTGCTTTCGCCGCAGAAACTCGCTGCAAACCCCAGCCAGATCCTCGCGCTCATCGCTCGTCAGATACTCAAACCCAATGCTCTCCGGCGTCATCGGCTTCGGCCAATGCGTCTTCCCCCCGAACACCGTTTGATATCCCGCCTTCCGGAACAACTGGCCAAGAGTTGTGCTCAGCGTCGCCTCCGGTACCGGTGCTGGGCCGTTACTCCGCATCGCAAAGTGGCTCGGGTACCGCCCGGTCATCATTGCAGTCCGCGCGGGCATACACACCGGGTTGGACGAATAAGCCAACTCGAACCTTACTCCGTCCGCTGCCAAGCGATCCATGGCGGGCGTCTTCACCCAGCGATTCCCCGTGCAACTCATCATTCCGGCATGTTGCTGATCCGTCATGATGTACAGGATGTTTGGCCGCTCCGCCGCCGCGGAAGCCAGGGCGGGCAGGGCTGTGAATTCGAGAAAACGGCGGCGAGTAGGGTCATTCGGCATGTCCCGGAATTCTATCATGTCAGCTTCGCAAGCATGCAAATAGGAGAGTATGCTGACGCTACTACGACTAAAGGAAGCGAGCGACGTTATCGCCCATCCGGCTGGGCGTTCCGATGTTCGGGTTTACAGCGAATAGGACTGGTATAATGATGGCATTCAAATGCTACTCGGTCTCATTACTCGTTTCATTCTTCTGGCTACCTTCTCGTCGGCCCTCGCGATTGCGCAAAGTCAAGCCAGGCTCACAGGCTCGATCACGGACAACTCGGGCGCTGTTATCGCGGGCGCCGGCCTGACGCTTCGCAATGTAGACACCGGTGTTGTGCACACGGCTACCACCAACGGCACGGGCAACTACAACATCTCCTTCATCAATCCAGGCAACTATGAGCTTGCTTGCGAGCAGGCGGGCTTCAAGAAATTCGTACGTACAGGCCTTACGCTGGAGACCGGCACCACGGCCACCATCAACGTGGAACTGCAGCTGGGCAACATGACAGAGACCATTAGCGTGCAGGCGCAAGCGCCAGTTCTTGATACGGAAAGCGGTTCCACAGGCCAGTTGATCGAGAGCAAGAACCTTGCGAACATGCCGGTGCCCAGCCGCCGTTCAGCTTCCCTAGTTCGTCTAATGGGCAACATCTCTTACGCCGTGGAAGATGGAGCCGAGCAAGTTCCCAAGTTCTCGATGGCGGGCGGACGTTCGCAGAATCAGATGTGGCATCTTGACGGCGGAGTGACGCAGAACATGGCGATCGGCGTGGCGCAGCTTGCGCTAAATCCTCCGAACGAAGCCCTTCAGGAATTCAAGGCGATCACAAATAATTACGCAGCCGAGTACGGCCGCACAGGCGGTGGTGTGATCCTGATGACAACACGTTCAGGCACCAACGAGTGGCACGCTTCAGCTTACGAATGGCTACGCAACGACAGGCTTAATGCCCGTACCTTCTTCGCCGCCCAGAAACCTCCGCTACGCTATAACATCTTCGGGACTTCCGCCAGCGGGCCCATCATCAAGAATAAGGCGTTCTTCTTCTTCAACTATGAAGGCACAAGGCGTCGAACGGGTGTTACCGTTCCCCGTACTGTTCCCCAGCCAGGCGAAATTGATGGCAACTTTTCCGCGCGTCGGGACTTTGTTTTGCTTGACCCCGCCACGCGAGTAGGCACGACGGCGGCCATGCCTTTTGCGGGAAACGTGATTCCGGCCAGCCGCATCGATCCGGTGGGCAGAGCCTTCGCCGGCCTTTATCCGCTGCCTAATCAACCGGGCAATGACGTGACGAGAGCGCCGGGCAACAACTTCCGCGCCAATGGATCCGATTCCCTCTCGCAGAATTACTTCACTGGAAAAGTGGACCACACTCTCAGCCAAAAAGACCGTATCTATGGACGTATCTCCTGGGTTCAAGCCCCCGAGTTCGTCGCGGCTGTCTACCCCAATGAGGCCGCAGACGATCGGGCTGGTCCGCGGATCAATCGGCACAAAAATTTTCTAGGAAACTGGCAACGGTCCATCCAACCCGCGCTGATCAACGAGCTGAGGTATATGTATTCGAACCGCATGCACATCAATCGAGGCGCCGGTACGGGCAGTGGCCTCAACGGCAAGTTCGGCGTGAAAGGCGTGGAAGAGACTGCATTGGCGCGAGTTAATATCACTGGTTATTCGTCGTTGGGACAAACCCCGCACGAACGAATTCAGGATCCGATTCTGACGCAGCAGTTGACCGATAACGTCATTCTTGTTCGCGGCAAGCACTCCTTCAAAACCGGCTTCGAATTCCGTTATTCAAAGAACAAGGATATTTTCAATCAGACCTATGGTGGACAGTTTGGTTTCAGCGACCGGGCCACCAATAACGGACTCGCCGCTCTCCTTCTAGGGTGGACGAACTCGGCCGATCTCAATAAAGTAGATATCCTTGAGACGCGCACGGATTACTACGGAGTCTATTTCCAGGACGATTGGAAAGTGAACTCGAAGCTTAGTCTGAACCTGGGGCTGCGCTGGGAGATTGATTCCCCTCGTTATGAGCAGAACAATCGCCAGAGTGGTTTCAACGGCGCCATCATTAATCCCGTGTCGGGCACACCGGGCGTTGTGACCTTCGCTGGTCTGGACGGAGTGAGCAAGTACAGCCACCGCACGGACAAGAACAATATCGGCCCTCGTGTCGGATTCGCGTGGCAGGCCAGACCGCGCTTTGTCGTTCGTGGCGGCTACGGCATTTCCTACTACGGCGCATACGCAGGAGCTGTGCCAAACAGCATGGCGCAGGGCTTCTCGCTTAACGGCTCCTTCACTTCGCCTGACGGTGGATTTACGCCGGCCGCTCTATTTCGTAACGGTATGCCGGTGATTCAACGCGAGGCCGTTGGGCCAGGATTCGGGGCGGTTCGCGTGGGCCAAGCTGTTCGCCTGGCGCCGGACTTCATCGATCAGAGCCACACTAACGCCAAATCGCAGCAATGGAATCTGACCCTGCAACGCGAGGTGCGAGGCAACATGTTGGTGGAAACCGCCTATATCGCTAACGTTGCTCATCAACTGGGCGGACCCAACGTAAACATTAATCAGATCCCGCTGGTCAACGGCCGTGGACCGGCGGTGCAATCGCAAACTGCCCGTCCTTTCCCACAATTCGGCAACGTTACGCGCATCTCTCCGAACTGGGGAAACTCGACGTATCATTCGATGAATGTGAAGCTGGAAAAACGCTATTCGAACGGGCTGAATTTCCTTGGCAACTATACCTGGGCGAAGTTCCTGGATGACGTTGAAACCGGTACGCAGTTAGGCGGGCAGTCCGGTAGCGGCTATCAGCATATCGAACTGCGACGTCTAAACAAGGGTCCGTCAGGGGCCGACATTCGCCATCGCGTGGCCTTCAGTTCAGTGTACGAACTGCCGGTTGGCAAGGGTCGCCGTTTAGGTATTGAGAATCGCGCACTCGACACGGTGGTCGGCGGTTGGGGTATCGGCATCATCGGCGAACTCCGCACGGGTGTACCGTGGGGCGTTGTGGAACAGACCAACCGGTTGAACACATTCTCTGATTCGCAGCGGCCAAATATCCTGCGCGATCCCACGCTAGACGGCAGTCGCGCTCGTGCGGATCTGATCCGGCAGTGGTTCGACACTTCCGCTTTCGTAGCGCCTGGCGACGGCATTGTTGGCAACGCAGCGCGAATCAGCGGCTACGGACCAGGCCTGGTGCAAGTGGATCTATCCATTCACAAACGCTTCAACATAACAGAGAGGCACGGAGTTACCTTCCGTGTGGAAATGTTCAATTTGCCAAACAAGCCCAACTTCGCCCAGCCCGCCACCACACGTGGGTCAGGCAATTTCGGCTCTATTAGCGACATCATCGGAGCCAGTAGCGCGCGTGAAGTTCAACTGGGATTACGTTACGAATTCTAACGGGTCATATAAGTGGCTTTTAACCGGGGCGCTGGCGATTCTGGCGCTAGCGCTGGGAAGCAAGGCTGCTGACTACCCGGTTATCCCAAAGTTCCAACGGCAGCCGGCAATCCGCGAAACGTTGGCGCGCGTGGACGCCACCCAAGATCGATGGGTTGGTGAACAGGATTACGAAGCACTGCAGAAAAAGGTCAAGGAAATTATCCTTGGCGATACCGAACTCACTTCGCGCTTCAAGGAACTCACCGTTGCCGAGGCGAAGATCATTTCCAGCGACCGGGCCACGGCGGATTCCACCAGCGCGAGTTTTCGGGTTAGGGTGGAACTGGGGGGCACGGCCAAGTCTGGGGAATTTCTCTCGCTGCTTGGACAGTGGGATGCGAGCTTCTCTCGATCTGGGGAAACGTGGAAACTGGCGGAACTGATCCAACGTCCTCTGCGGGAACTCTCAGCGCCCCGCCGCTGGTTTGCCGACATAACTGAGAAAACAATTGGCCACAACGGCGCCTACCAAAATCAGCTCAAGTATGGCATCGATCACTTCCGGGAACGCCTTGACGTAGCCACCGGCATTGATGTCTACGGTCATCAAGGCATCGCCGTGGTTGACTATGATGGGGATGGCCTCGAAGACTTCTACGTCCTGCAGCCCTCTGGCTTGCCCAACCGCCTTTTTCACAACGATGGGAATGGCGCTTTCAGTGAGCGAAGCCAGGCAGCGGGCCTGGACATTCTGGATGACTCGCGCGCCGCTCTGTTCGCCGACATTGACAACGACGGGGATCAGGACCTGATCCTAATCACGTCTTCCCGCCCCCTGCTCTTCCTTAACAAAGGCGGCGTTTTCACTTTGGCTCCCAAGGCATTCCCCAATGCGCCCGGTAATTTCACTTCGGCCGTAATCGCCGATTACGACCGCGACGGCTTTCTCGACATCTATCTCTGTTCTTACGATTTCTGGTCACCGGGTAAGCGTTACAACAGCCCTACTCCTTATTACGACGCCACTAATGGCCCGCCGAACTTCCTTTTTCGGAATCGCGGCAACGGAACGTTTGAAGACGCCACTGCGCGTAGCGGCCTCAATGTGAACAATAACCGTTACAGTTTTGCTGCCGCCTGGGGCGACTTCAACAACGACAACTGGCCCGATCTGTTCGTGGCTAACGACTTCGGCCGCAAGAACCTTTATCGCAACAATGGCGACGGAACCTTCACCGACGTGGCAGTTGCGATGGACGCCGAGGATGCCGGGGCGGGAATGTCCGCCGCGTGGGGCGACTTCAATAATGATGGCCGTTTGGATCTCTACGCCGGCAATATGTGGTCGTCGGCCGGATTGAGGCTTACCGGCAACGCTCAGTTTCAGATTCCTGATGAAAGGGCGCGCCGCCTTCTGCAGCGCCAAGCCCGGGGCAACACTCTATTGGCTAACGGCGCCGCCGGTAAGTTCGAGGATGTGACGGCTGACGCCGGCGTCGGCATGGGGCGCTGGTCATGGGCGAGCGGCTTTGCCGATTTCGATAACGACGGCTTTCTAGATCTCTTCATTCAAAACGGCTACATTACCGGCGCCGACACACACGACTTGTGAAGCTTCTATTGGCGGCAGGTCGTGTCGCAAACACCGCTCAGCCTTACCGGTTCGCGGCAATATGAAGAAGGCTGGCGAGCAATCAACGAGTTAATCCGCTCAGGCGGGTCATTCAGTGGCCGCGAGCGTAAGGTTACCTATCGGAATTTAGGAAACGGCCGCTTCGAGGATGTTTCGTTCCTCAGTGGTCTGGATTTCGATTCCGACGGCCGCGCCTTTGCCACGCTCGACATTGATGGAGATGGCGCGTTGGACCTGCTGTTGAAGAATCGCACGGGTCCCCAAGTGCGTGTGATGCGCAATACGCTGGGCGGCCGGTCGCTTATTCTTGAGCTTCGTGGTTCGAAGAGCAATCGCGATGCCGTGGGCGCGCGCGTCACGCTGGTTACGTCAAATGGAGAGCGCATCCGTGAGGTGGTTTCCGGTTCCAGTTACCTCTCGCAATCGAGCCGCCGCGTCCATTTTGGAGTCGCGCCGCAGGAGACGATCCAAGCTGTTCGCGTTCGCTGGCCAAGTGGCGCCACGGAAACGCTGGTGGGCATCCCTGCGCAGGGAACCTTTCGATTGATGGAAGGTTCAGGGTCTTTAAGCGGAATAGCCACCAGCGCCCAAGCCGCGAGCCAAGAGGTGCGGACAGAGGCCCCAATTACTGACCGGCCGTGGCTGGTTGACCCCGTACCCGCGCCCCTAGTGACTGTTAACTCGCGTTGGACTCTGCTTAATTTCAATGCATCGTGGTGCCCGCCCTGCCGGGCTGAAAAGGCCGATTGGGCGAACAGCGGCGCCGCTTTCCAGACGGCTGGCGTGCGGGTGCGCTCCGTCAACGTGGATGATCCCGCCAACCAGAATCTAGTTGCCACGTATTCGCTGCTGTATCAGCGGCTCTACGACTCCCACCGGGAAATGGGGCTGCCCATGACCTTTCTACTTGACCGCACCGGTTCCATCGTCAAGATCTACCAGGGCCAAGCCGGCGCGAATGAAATTCTGGGTGACGTCAGTGCGAAACAACATCCTGCATTGCCATTCAACGGCCGGCGGATTCTGGCTTCGCCAACGCGCAACTGGAACGAACTGGGTGCGACACTTGCTGAGCATGGAATGATTGCTCCGGCCCGGGCGCTGTTTGAGATCGCCCTGCGCCGCGGTGAAGCGACCGACGAACTGCGAAACAATTACGCGGCAGTGTTGCTTGAATCGGGTGACCGCGCGATGGCCGAACGCCAACTTCGGGCGATCCCTGAACGTCCTGAGGCTCTGGTCAATTTGGGGTTGCTCTACCTTCAATCGAAGCGGCCTCGCGAGGCGGTCTCGGTTTTAGAAAAGGCGATCCGGCTACAGCCTGATGATGCCGCAGCCTGGAATGCGCTGGGTATGGCTCGTAGTATGGCGGGTGAAAGGCCCGGCGCCATTGAGGCCCTAACTCACGCGCAAGCGATCGGACTGACCACGGTGAATCAGGCGAACGAACTGGGTATTTTGTATATGGAGGGCGGAGAGGCCGCCAAGGCCCGCGGGCAATTCGAACGTGCCGTTGCCCTGGATTCGCATCACCTCGCCTCGCACGTCAATCTGGCTAATTACTTTTGGAGCCAGGAGGATGCTGCTTCCGCTCGTTTATGGCTCAACAAAGCGAAGGCGATTAATGCTCGCGATCCCGCGGTGCGCCAGTTAGATGGGATCGTGCCGTAAGATTCCTCGTCGATTGCAAAACGGGTAGGCGATGGCGATTAGACAGATGGCTCAGAATTTAGAGGAGAAATTCAGGCTTGCCAACCGTTGTAACGAAGGTGCTATGGTCAGACAGCTAAATCCTCACTCTGGAACAAAATGCTTCGCCACGCAATGGGGAATCATCGGAGCCGGTGAACGAATGGCGCGAAGAATGGGAGTGGTTTGCGAACGAATCGGGCAAGTACGTTTTGGCGATCCTGATACGCCACCGGCGGCTATACACCGAATGGATTCCAAATGCGCTCGAGCGGCAATACAAAACCAGGGACCGGGCCCTCCCCCTCGATCGTCAAAATCCCTGTGACGACTTCTGTTTCCTGGCCGGGGCGATAGATCTCGACCGAGCTTTTTTTGGGGTCGATCAGCCATCCCAGTTGCGCGCCATTGGCGATGTACTCGCTCATCTTCTTGCGCAAAGTCGACAGGCGATCGGTGTCCGACCGCAGCTCAATTACAAAATCGGGGCAGAGGTGCAGAAAGCCGTCGCGGTCGATAGGTTCCAATATCGTGATGCGGCTGAGCAATGTCCAAGAAGCGTCTGGAGAACGGCGTGCGCCGTTGGGCAGGACGAATCCGGTGGAAGACTCTCCAACTATGCCACGACTGTCCTTCTCCGCCCAACTGAATAGTCGATGGTTAATCTGCGCGTTCCGATTGCCGGTGGCGAAGTGCGTAGGCGCCATCACGATCAATTCCCCTTCGGCAGTCATTTCAAAATTGAGATCTGGATGCTCAGAGCAAAAAGCGCTGAACTCCTCATCCGTCATCGGATAAGGCGCGAGGGTTGCGGGCAGAAAAGCGTCGTCAATTGCCAGCGTCATGATTTCAGTGTATCTCAAGTAGGACGAATTGGTGGACATCACGAAAATTGCTGTTCGGAGAAAATCATGAAGTTCCTCTGGCAAATCGGTGAAATTCGGTCACAGTCCAAGATTGGGAGCATTGGCCATACGGTGCTCAGGTTTGAATTGAATCGATAGGGGCCACCATACTTTATGAACGGACATTTGACCCGGGGACTCAGGAGCACCAGTGAGGATCACGTTTTGGTGTTTTTTTACCCGTTCCGATTAAGCCGTCAGACTGCCCAGCAGTGAGCGATCCAAGCCTCGCGGAGTCGATAACCAATGTTCTCCACTGATTTCATGCCCAACTTCGACATGCTATCGTTTAGATTGCCCTTCATCCTTTTCAAGCCTCCCATCATTGCGCATGTCAGGCGTGGATCTTTTCGCAGATTTAACCTTAGGCATGTTGCAATGATACTATTCGATTCTAGTCGGACGGTAACTGTTTCTAAGCACATTCGGTTGGGCCGGTTTCGGTATATACGGATGAGTTGCTGAGGGTGGTACGCTCCCGATATACCCCAAGCAACCCACGATGCTTGAAGCAAGCTCCGCCCGCAATGTCATGTAATGTAAGATTCTGACCCTAAAGCCAAATCGGGTGCAAAATCGACGTCAGGCAATGCACCGTGCTCCCTAACATACCTCGCACAGTCAGGGCGGTGGCGACGATACAAATTCAGAGACATACAGCCTGAATTCTAGCACCCCATTGCCCGCAATTTGGGTCGATAGCCTGCAAATGTTGAAAACAAAGTGGCGGAGAGAGAGGGATTCGAACCCTCGGTAGGGTTTCCCCTACACACGCTTTCCAAGCGTGCGCCTTAAACCACTCGGCCATCTCTCCGATTTGAGAAGATTCCCCGGTAGAATCCGGAAAACGCGGCGTAAAACTACAACCTTCTTTCAGTTTACCCCGGAGCGGTATAGATTGTCACGCACGCGCAAAAACCACTCGGATGGCAGCGAGTCTATCGCCCCCGCCTGGGTCATGCTACACCACCGCCCAACTTCTGCGTTGCCCGTCGGCGGCAGAAACACTTGCGCAATGCGGGGCTTCGATAGCAGCCGCCCCAGCGCCATATCTTGGGCTACGTTCCGGTCCAATAGAGAATACACCGTAGGAGACGATAGCTTTCCGCCACCCGCAACGGCCCCGCCACAAAGAAGCTCCCGCATCCGAGGATAGATCACACTGTCCGACCGCAATCGTGGCACAGGAAGCCTCGCCAACTGATACGAGTGTTTGGGAACAGTCGCCTCCAAAATTCGCACTTCCATCGGATACACAATCCAACGATCCGGCACCCATAGCTGTGGCTCAACTTTGACACGCTGCACCGCGGCATCCCCATTCACCCACATGTCCAAAATAAAATTCAGAGCCCCACTATCAGGAATCTTGCCGTTGAAGGGGAGCGTCTTCACTTGTTCAAGCCCATCGGGTTCGCCGCTCGCCAAATGCTTTTCCAGATACAGCGTCGGCTTGATAGCATCTTCTGGATTCAGCCCAACATGCAGCACAATAGGCGTTCCAGCCGGAGCCTCAACCGTTACATGCACCGTCGTAAACGCATTGCGCAATGCCGGAGGGGAAAGCACTTCGCGCCCCCGCTGATTCATCTTGTCCACCGCGATCACGGCCCCGTCCGGACCCGGCCTCTGAAACTCGGAACGAACATAGATCTCCTGCCCAAAAGACAGAAGCGGTATGAATAAGAAATAAATGGTCCGCATCGATACACGAAGGGCGGGCGCTTCACCAAAATTCGCCGGTGAAGCCCCGCCCTGACTATTTTGCCACTGGCTTAGGACGCCATGTCGAACTTCTCTTGATGCACCGCCGGGTCGCCCTTCACCATCACCGGCTTGCCTAAAATTTCTTCTAGTTCTTGCAGGAAATGCGTCTCGGTCGACTTAAGCACCTTGGCCAATTCCGGATTCACGCGCAAGATTACGTCCTTGCCGTCAAACACTTTGGCCATCTTCGTCGCTTCCGTCAGAATTTCGCCAATCACAGTCTGGACACTCTTCACATAACCTGCGCCTTCACAATATGGGCATGGCGCGCACAATGTACGCTCCAGGCTCTGCTTCACGCGCTTGCGAGTAATTGCCACCAACCCGAAATCGTTGAACTGAAGAATCTTGTAGGGAGCCCGATCGCTACGCATAGCTTCTTCCAGCGTCTGCATAACCTTCGCCCGGTTCTTACGTTCATCCATGTCGATGAAGTCAACCACTATGATGCCGCCTAGATCGCGCAGCCGCATCTGCCGTACAATTTCCTTCACCGCTTCCGTGTTGGTCTTGACGATCGTGTCTTCCAGTCGATTGGACTTACCAACGAACTTTCCGGTGTTGACGTCAATTGCCACTAAAGCTTCCGTCTGGTTGATGACAATGTATCCGCCGCTCTTCAACCAAACCTTCGGACGCAGAGCCTTCTCAAGCTCGGTAGTCACTGCGAAGTGATCGAAGATCGGCGTTGGACGCGTGTATAAGCGCACCCGGTTCATTAAGGCAGGTTGGAACCGTTCCACAAAGTGCACGGTCGATTCATACAACTCTTCGTTGTCCAACCAGATGTTCTTGAAGGTTGTGGTCAGTTGATCGCGAATGATCCTCTGTACAATATCCAAGTCATGATGCACCAGCACAGGGGCCGGTTTACGCTCGGCCTTGGCCTTCAGATCCATCCACAAGCTGTGCAGGAATAGCATGTCTGAGGTGATCTCTTCTTCGCTCTTCCCTTCCCCTGCCGTACGAATGATAAATCCGCCGGAAAGTGCCCCACGCTGCGCTTGCAGAATTTTCTTCAACCGCAACCGCTCGTCGTCACTTGCAATCTTGCGAGAAACGCCCATGTGTTCCACCGTCGGCATGAACACGCAGTAGCGGCCCGGCAGCGCGATGTGTGAAGTAATTCGAGCGCCCTTTTGCCCGATCGGTTCCTTTGCCACCTGCACCAAAATTTCCTGTCCAGGTTTCAACAAATCCGTAATCGAAGGCATCGGCGGACGGCTTGGACGTCCACCACGATCTCTTTCAGACCTTTCAGATCTTTCAGTACGTTCAGCTCTTTCAGGGCGTTCCGACCGTTCAAAGCGTTCCGGCCGTTCAGTGCGTTCGGGCCTGTCACCACGTTCCGGTCTTTCAGCCGAACGATCCGGACGTTCCACTCCAAGAGCCGCCCCCTCGATTACAGGAGCGGCAGCGGCTTCCCCTTCCGGACGAGGTCCACGATTGTCCGGTTCTCCGCGGCGGCCACGGCGTCCGCGGCGGCCACGAGATTGCTGAAAGCGTGCATTGCGGTCCCGGTCCCGCACTGAGGCTGTTAAGCCTTGCGGCGCCTGTGCCGGATCAACTCCTTCCTTGCCCGCGCCATCTGTCGCCAATTCCCCTTCATTGCCATCGTCGTCCAACTCTTCAGCGGCGCTGTCAAAGCTGCCTAGCTCATGGAGATGAATTTCATGATGATGTGCTTCCGCTTCAGTGATGTCGGCATTTTCCAGAACTTCGACTACCGACAGCGCTTCATGCGAACCAGCCGCGGCAACCAACGACGTTACGCCTTTTTCCTGTTCGAGAGCCGCATAGGCAGCCTCTTCCGCGGCTTCAACCCGATTCTCTTGAATGACCTGAATCTCGGGATTCGTCAATTCCCGCATCTCTGGTTCAAGATGATGCAGTTCGACCACGTGATGCCTGTCGGGGTGATGCGCCTCTTCAACTTGATGCGGTGCTAAACGATGCGTTTCCACGGCAACCTGCTGTATGACAGCCTCTGGCTCAACTTGTTCGTGGTGATGATGGAATTCTGGCGCTGAATGGCTCTCGACTACCGAAGCAACCGCCTTCTCAACACGAGCAGCTGGCTCACGCTTTGGCTCCTCGCGGCGAGGTCCGCGATTCCGGAAAGGTTCCCGCGACGGTTCATTGTGACGCTTCTCGACTGGAGCCGGTTGCGCGCCTCCACGGTACTTGCGTAACGATTCACCCGGTAGCAAAAATACTTCTTCAGTAGCGACCGGAACTTCAACTGCTTCTGCGGCCTCCGCCACTGCCGGTTCTTCGTCGCCGGCCTCTTCCCTTTCTTCGGCTTCACCAGTAACACTGGCATACTTTGATTCCGGAAATCCGCCCGCGCGGCCTCTGCGTCCCCGTCGTCTGCGTCGTCCACGACGATCTTCGGCCGACTCGCCTGGCGCGCCCACCGCCGTCGCCTCCGAGCCTGCAACTTCTCCTTCGACTATAGCAGCAGCTTCCACTGGTTCCGCGGCTTCGGCAACTTCGGCTACCGGTTCTTGCGTTACAACGGGAGCCGCAACGAACGCGCCACGATCCCTTCCGCGTCCTCGATCTCGGTCCCTACCGCCACGGTCTCTAGACCCGCGGTCCCGATCTCTATCCCGGTCGCGATCCCGACCACCCGCCGCTGAAACCACTGAAGGCTTGGCGTCCTCCATGCTATCCACATCATCATTCTCTTCAAAGAAATCGGTGACGTAGAGGAAACAGTCACGCTCCAAGCCCAAGTCGACAAACGCCGACTGCATGCCCGGAAGAACCCGTGTCACTCTGCCTTTGTGAATGCTGCCGGCCAGTGAATACTCGTTGGCCCGCTGAAAAAATAATTCTACTAATTGATCGTCCTCTAGGACCGCCACTTTTGTCTCGTGGCGATTCGAGGAGATCACTAATTCCTTGCTCATTGCAACTCTCCGTGCTTGGGCGAGGAGCTCAACTGCTGGTGAGTCTGGAATCCAACTTCGTGGCTAAAAACTACTAAATCCTGATTCTGTCAAGTCTGGTGGAGAATGCTCAAAACACCAAACTAAATGCCTCAGTCCTGCCGGATAAATCTCATCCGCGCCACAGGAGAGCCTATAGAGCCCATCCACTGTTAATCCCAAAGTCTCGCAATGCGAGCAACCGCCGCTTGCCTCTTATAAAATTCAAAAACTGATAAACCAAAAAACTGCTTAGTTTACAAACCTGCGTAGCCGGACGTTATTGACCAGCCCCAACATTAAAAACATGCTCCAAATGCTGGACCCTCCGTAGGAAAGAAGAGGCAATGGAATGCCCGTTACCGGCATCTGTCCCACCACCATCCCTACGTTGACCAGCACATGTAACAAGATCACCGACGCTACTCCCATGCAGAGATACATGCCAGCCCGGTCGGGCGCTGTTTGTGCGTTTTGCACAATCTGCATGAGCAGAAGGAAATACAAACCCAATGTGACCACCACGCCGACGAACCCGTGCTCCTCGGCGAAAGTGGAGAAAATAAAATCGGTGTGCGGGACCGGCAAAAATTTGAGCTGCGTCTGCGAACCTTGCGTTGCGCCCCTGCCCCACATCCCGCCCTGCCCAACCGCGATTTTGGATTGAATAATCTGATAGCCCTCTCCCTGAGGATCCAAGTTTGGATTGAGGAAAACTTCCAAACGGGATTTCTGGTATGGCCTCATCATCATATAACCCAGGGGCGATGCAATGCCCACAAGCAACAGAAAACCTGCGACATATTGCCATCGCAGACCTGCTAAAAATATCCCGACAATCAGCGGAGGCAGGTACGTCAACGAAGTGCCCAGGTCTGGCTGCTTCATAACCAGCACCATCGGCAAACCCACCAACCCGATCATACGTATTACATCCCAAAATTCAACTGTATCCTTTTTAAGCTCGGTCAAGAACCGGGCTACGAGTAACACGATTACTAGTTTAGCGAATTCCGAGACCTGAAAATGCAACCCCAATGGAAGCGGAATCCACCGCCCCGCTCCTAACACCCTTTTCCCGATCGCAAAAGTGAGTACCAACAGGAATAGAGTCAAGGCATAGAACACGGGAGTTTGCCCTAAAAGAGTATGGTAATCGATCACCATAATAAGCCACATCAGAAGCAAACCAGTGATCAGAAATAGGATCTGCTTCCACCATGCGTCCCTCCATGCAGGCGTCGCATGGGTGACGCTATAGATTTGAAGAACTCCAATCAGGCACAAACATAGAGTTAGAAACATCATGGCCCAATCAATGTCTTTCAGGCTACGGTATGTCGCCATTAGTTTTCGCCCGGTCTTGCGGCAAACGGCAGTACTGCCACTTGAGGAGGCCGCCTAGTCCTAGCCTTCTTATCAAAATAGGCCTTCACAACATTGCGGGCAATCACGGAAGCATCCTTGCCATGCTCCCCCGCCTCAAACAGCGCAGCCACCACGATCTCGGGATTCTGCCGTGGCGCAAACCCCACAAACCAGGCATTGTCCTTAACCTTCCCACCGTGTTTTTCCACATAAGCGTTTGACACCAGTTGCGCCGTCCCCGTCTTCCCGCAGAATTCAATTCCCGGTAACCTCGCCGCGTTCGCCGTTCCATACCCATCATTGACAACACTGTACATCCCGCCCACGACGCTCAAGATGTGACCCGGCGACCAGGAAGCTTTTCGAGCTGCCGGCAGGTCCGGCTGATCCTTAAGCAAATGAGGCCGATGCCATATTGCCCCCATCGCAATGCCGCCAACCGACGACGCCAGTTGCAGTGGAGTCACCGTCAGAGCGCCCTGCCCGATTGCCACGGAAATGGTTTCCCCAGCAAACCATTTCGTCCGGACGCTACGAGCCTTCCAAGCCGTGGAGGGCATGATCCCCGCCTTCTCGCTCGGCAAATCGATTTCAGTTTTCTGGCCAACACCGGTCATCGCCGCGTATTCAGCCAGACGGTCAATTCCCAGCCGGTCCCCCACGTTATAAAAATAAACGTCGCAAGATTGCGCCAAGGCATAGCGCAACGATACGTTGCCATGGCCGGTTTTGTTGTGACAATGCCGATAGGTCCCGTAAAAGCTTTGCCCGCCCGCGCAATGGAAAGTCGTGTTCTCGTCAATGACTCCCGCTTCGAGCGCAGCCATCGCGACGATCGGCTTGAATGTTGAACCGGGAGACAATTGCGCTTGAATCGCGCGATTCAACAGTGGGTTATCCGGATTGTTGATGATCTCGTTCCAATCGGTCTTGTTGATGCGCCCGGCGAATTTGGTCAGATCATATGTTGGGCTGGAAACCATCGCCAACACTTCGCCGGTGCGAGGATCAAGAGCAACTACGGAACCGCGCCTGCCGCCCAACGCAAATTCCGCCGCAATCTGCAAATCCAAATCAAGCGTCAGTTGGATCGTCTTGCCGGGAACCGCCTGCGTGTGAGACAGCGTCTTCTGGATCTGTCCTCTGTTGTTGACTACAAAACTTCGCACACCGTCTTGCCCCATCATCATGTCGTTGTAGTAGCGTTCAATCCCCGCCTTACCGACCACGTCTCCCTGGTTGAATTGCGCGAAATCCGAATTCGCCAACTCAGCTTCGCTTACCTCTCCCGTATAGCCGATCACGTGCGCACCCAAACCGTGTTGGGGATACATGCGCCGATAGGATTGGATTAATTCAAGCTCAGGAAAAGTATCCGGATCGTTGTGCGACTCGACAAACTGAACTTCTCCCGGCGTCAACCCTTCTTTGATTTCCACGGTCTTGTAGCTAGGCTGCTTGCGGAAACGGCTTAGTCTGGCTTCGAGTTCTTCCATCTCCATGTGGAGCCCTTCTGCAATCGCCGGTAAATGAGCTTCGTTGTAAGCGGATCTCGAAAGGATGGCCGAAAATGAAGTATGACTGTCGACGATGACACGCCCGTCACGGTCCAAAATCTTGCCGCGCGGAGCGCGAATCGGAATGGATTTGATAATATTCTTATCCGCCGCTTCCCTGTAGGTGGCCACTTCCAGAACTTGCAACCGCCAAAAACCAGCAATCAGAAATAGGAAGACGGTGATCGTTACGCCCTGGAAAATCACGATCTTGTTGGTGGCGAATTTCGGGTCGTCACGCAACAGCGCCTTGTCCTTGAATTCGATTTCCCGGTTTTTGAAGCCAAATGGATTAATCACTGGTATAAATTTTCAACTCGAATACCGCGCCTCACTTCTGCGATGCAACCCAACGAGCCGTGACCGTAAGGGAGCGGCCTACGATCTATGCTCTCTGCTTTAGTTTATCTAAGATCGCGAACAACGGGACGGCTGTTGCGGCATTCAGTACAGCCGCCAGAAGAACTTCCGGAAACGCGAACCCTCCGGACTGACCCAGTAGCGCACTCGTCAAAACCCAATACATCAAAGAATGAAATAAGTAGAAAAACAACGCAACCACAAACCGCAGCATGTGATTATCCACGTCGAAGCGAAGACTCAGCGACGAAGCAAAGTAACCCACCAGGGTTTTTGTTATTCCGTACATACCCAGCGGATACTGTGAGATCGCCAGCGCATCCTGCACCAAACCGATAACGGCCCCACTCAGCGTGCCCATGATCTGGTTATGCTTCATCAACGAAAAATACACGGTAACCAGTAGCGGCAGTTCCAGATAGGACAAATACTGGAAAAACATCGGCACGTAGACCCAGAACAAAATGGCGGCCAAAGAGACCAACGGCATCACCACAGGCTTGAATTTCGTGGCCGGATCCTTACCCCGATGATCAATCAGCACTTGATTGGAATATTGACTCATCGTTGTGCTGCCGCCCCGGGATTTGGCGGCACCGAACCAGTCGCCGGAGCCTGCGCCCCGGGCAAAATAGGCCTAGGCGGCGGTGGCTGCTGATTGTAGTCAGGCGCAGGTTGACCCGGTGCGGTTTGCTTCGATCCGATTCCTAAATAACGCTCGCGCAGCCTATCGGCGTCCGTCTTCATACTGTTGATTATCTCTTCACGGGGTCGCGGCTTTTCACTGAATGCCGGTGGCAAAGGCTGCTGCAAATAAACCGGAGATTGCAATCCAGGAAGGGCATCGGGAATCCGCTGATGAACCCCTTCCGTTACAATCAACACTTCTTCCAACATCGACTGCAGGGATGTAGGCACAAATTGAATTTCCTTGAACGTTGGGCCGGGACGCACAATCTCGACTCTGCCCGCGGGTAATCCCTTCGGGAAAATACGATCCTCACCTGACGTGAAAAATTCCTCGTCCTTTTCCACCTTGTCTTCGTTTTGAATGTGATCCACCATCACGCGGCTCTGTCCAATGCCTCGCAACGTCCCATGCACACGGCCCTTCTGCGAGATCACCCCGGCGGCAAAGTTGGCATCTGTAATCAACAGGACCTGTGACGTCGTCGAAAAGGCATTCACGACCTTGCCCACAATTCCATCCTGGGTGATTACCGCCATGCCTCGCTGCACTCCGCTACTGGTTCCCCTGTCAACCACCCAGATCCGGGAATTGCTGCCGGCTCCGGTGATGATGATCCGCGCCGCAACGGTTCTTGATGGCGTCTTAGTTTGAAACTTGCTGAGCGAAAGCACACGGTCAGCCATCTGAATTTCGTTCTTTAGGAACTGATTCTCCAGCTTGAATTTGCCTAATTCGTCTCTAAGTTTTTTGTTGTCTTCCCGCAGGTCCACCAAAATAAAGTAGTTTTGAAAAAAACCGGTCGTATTGCGACGGACGTTCTCGAAAAACTGCGCCGCCGGTGCAATCGCCGTCATGCCCAGATCACGGACCGCCATCAACTCGCTCCCGCTTTTCTGATAAGCAACCAGCAACAACTGGGCCAGAATTACGGTGACAAGCACAGCTAAACTTCGATAACGGCTAAGGATTGCGTCCATCTTTTGGTTGGGACCGCGGTTACAAACCAACGCACCCGTTCTACCACTTTACTCGATGGCGATACGCCGTAGCAGCTTGAAATCAGTCAACATCTTGCCAGTTCCAAGTACCACGCTGGCCAGTGGATCCTCGGCGATAGAAACCGGCAAACCGGTCTCTTCCCGAATCCGCTTGTCCAGGTTTTTAATCATCGCCCCACCGCCGGTCAATACAATGCCCTTGTCGCTGATGTCAGCCGACAGTTCAGGCGGTGTCCGCTCCAGCGCCACGCGAATTGCGTTCATGATAGTCGCGATGCACTCCGATAGCGCGTCACGAATTTCCGAATCATCAATGGTCAACGTCTTGGGCACGCCTTCAATCAGATTGCGGCCCTTGATCTCCATCGTTAGCGGACGGTCCAGCGGATACGCCGAGCCGATTTGCATCTTGATCTGCTCGCCCGTGCGTTCACCGATCAGAAGATTGTACTTGCGCTTCAAATACTGAATGATGGCCTCGTCCATTTCGTTGCCCGCGACACGTACCGAGCGTGCATAGACAATGCCCGAAAGGGAGATGACCGCAACGTCCGTTGTACCGCCTCCGATGTCAACCACCATGTTGCCCGAAGGCTCCGTGATGGGCAGTCCGGCGCCGATGGCCGCTACCATGGCCTGTTCCACTAAGTGAACTTCGGACGCTTTAGCGCGGTAAGCCGAATCGATTACCGCCCGTTTTTCTACTTGCGTAATTTCGCTCGGTACGCCAATTACGATGCGCGGATGAACCAACATCTTACGACCGTGCGCCTTCTGAATAAAATAATTCAGCATGCGCTCCGTCACTTTGAAGTCGGCGATAACCCCGTCCTTCATCGGGCGGATGGCTACAATGTTGCCTGGAGTGCGCCCCAGCATTTCCTTGGCTTCTTTGCCAACCGCTTCTACTTCGCCGTTTGTTTTGTTGATGGCGACAATGGAGGGTTCGTTGACAACGATTCCCTTACCCTTGGCGTAAACCAAAGTGTTGGCTGTGCCAAGATCTATGGCAAGATCGGAGGAAAATAGGCTAAACAGCGATCGGAAATTCATGTACCTGGAAAAACTCCTCGATCCTTGCTGGAGAAGGCTTTTGGAAAGTTACTGTCCGGCCGGTGCGATCAAAACCAGCATGTGATCGATTCCCCCTGCAAACATCAACACAATGAATTGTTGAGGAGTTGGTGGAGAACGGCGTATGTCGGACCAATCTGAACTGTAGCATAGGACACTAGGACGGGCAACACAATTGCATTCAACTTGTTAAATAAAAACCCAAATCAATTGACCTGTGTAACGGCGAACCCCTTCAACTGCGTGAAAACCCGTTGCAACTCCCTGCGATGCACGTCTTTGTCCGCGAGATTCACCTCCGCCAATTCCTTTGACAAAATGCGACCCTGCTCAGCCACTGCCGGAAAACGTTTCCCCAGCAACTGCAAAAACTCCTCACGATGGCTCCAATCTTTTTCCTTGAGGCCCAGGTCCACATCCAGCCACAAGGAAATCTGAGCTAGCATTTGACAGCGAGGTGTTTTAACCGGCTCCTTAGGTAAAGGCTCTTTCATCTTCGCCAGCGCAAGCTCTAGCTGATTTACAGACCCGCTGCGCCATTCTATCCCCCGCCGGTCCATTTCCCCGCGCATCAGAATGTGCTGCAAAGCGTCCCCCGTGGCAACCGACAAACACCCCGCCTCACCGGTGGCATACCGCGGCGTTGGATACCCCAGAGCCCGAATCCAAAGATGCCCTAACTCATGCCCTAGAAGACCATTCAAAGCCCCTTGATCCTGAGGAGCCAATTTTGCATTCAGGAAAATATACTGGAACGGACCCGCCGGACCGTTGGGATTCAAACTAAGCGCTTGCGCCGCGGAAAACATCTGGAGAAAAACCGGATCTGAAAAATGCTTCCGCGCCACTGATCGATGCGGCTCATCGGCAGGCAACTCTCCAGGGCTTAGGCGCATCACAATGATCTTCGATTGGGTGAGCCGCTCAATATCGGCCGCCCAATCCCCAACCAATCCAGTGAGGCTCAAAATCTGCGCCAATAAAAGCACTCCTCCGAGCATACCCGAAAAATCTCCTAAAACGAATAGTTGGACCGACCCCAGGACGGCCTGCCCAGGTATCGGACCCGCTCCGAAATTCCGCCCACCCCCAACGTTACAATAAGATGTTCATGCGCCGACGCCAATTCCTCGCCCTGTCAGCCGCCGCCAGCCTCGAAAGCTGCTCCAAAACAAAGGTTTCCGGCTTCCCCGGCTACGCCTTCGTAGCCAACCAAGAAGGAAAAGCCATCGCCGCAGTCGATCTTTCCGCCTTTGCCGTAGCTAGGCACATCCCAGTCGATGGCCGACCCAGTGAAATCCTGGCTCATCCCACCGAACAAAAGGTCTTCGCCCTCACCCCGGAAAACGGAGCCATCCACGAAATCGACTCCGCCAATCTCAAATTCAGCAGAGTCTGGAAGGCCGGACAGAGCCTTACCCACATTCGACTCTCCGCCGACGGCCACACAATTTGGACACTCGCCAAGAACCCCAATCGTCTCCTCGAACTCCGCCTGCCCGATTGGAAAGTCTCTCGGACCGTACCTCTTCCCGCCACATCCGTAGACTTCGATTTGGCCGGAGAATTGGACTTTGCCGTGGTAAGTTTCGGCCCCACGGCCTCACCGGTCCTAATCGATCTGCGGCAAGCTAAAGTGATCGCGAAACTGACCGGCGATGGCCAATACTCCATTGCCCGATTTCAATCCAACAGCAAAGCCATCATGGCCGGAGATCCGGATCGCAAACTGCTGACAATCTTTTCCATACCCGAAGGCCGGGTCGTCAGCCACCTCTCCCTTGCCGTTCGCCCCGATTACTGGTGCTTCAAGAATGACGGAGGACAACTCTTCCTAGCCGGCGAGGGTTCCGGCACAGTCGCCATTATTTATCCATACCGGACCGAAGTCGCCGAAACAATTCTCGCCGGACGCGCCCCTCGCGGCATGACAACCGTCACCACCCCCGACGTCGACTACCTGTTTGTAGCTAGCCCCCAATCGGGCGACGTGACTATAATGAACATCGCCAACCACAAGGTGATCGCCGTCGTGGCGGTCGGGAAGAATCCCGGCTTCCTGATGCCCACCCCAGACAATGAATTCGTACTCGTCTTGAATCAGGACTCCGGAGACATGGCGGTAATCCGCGTAAAGTCCATCACCAGGAACCGCGCCAAACTCGCCCCGCTATTCAACCTGATCCCAGTAGGTTCAAAACCAGTAGCCGCAGTAGTAAAAAAAGTCTAGGATCCGGTCGAGTGACGGGGATTTTACACCACCGGAGTGCGGTTTTCCGCATCCGGCGGTTGAACCCAGCAAGTTGCTACATCTTTGCCATGCTGGGTACACTGGGGCAGACGCCCTCGTCTGCGGATGGCCCCCTTGCCAGCCTGTTGAGTATCTGAACAAAATCCAGGGCTTAACCCAATGTCCCCATCCAACGAGTTAGTCCAAATTGTCGACGATCAAAATCGCGAAGTAGCCGTTGCCCCACGCCACGAAATGCGAAGCCAGCGCCTGCTCCACCGCTGCACCTACGTGTTGGTCTTCAACTCTGCGGGCCAATTGTTCGTTCAAACCAGAACACTCATCAAAGATATCTATCCCGGCTACCTCGACCTGGCCGCGGGAGGAGTCATAGCCGCCGGAGAAAGCTACGACGAGGGAGCCTCCCGCGAACTACAAGAAGAGCTGGGTGTAACCGGAACCCCGCTGACCAGCCACGGAGTCCTCTATTTCGAAGATAAGCAGTCACGCGTTTTTGGTGGCATTTATTCCTGCCGGTGGGATGGCCCCATGCGCTTTCAGCCCGAAGAAGTGGTGGACGGAACCTTCATGACACTTGAGGAAGTATTCCAAAAAGTCGAGGCCGGTGAAAGCATCGCGCCCGATTCAATCGAAGCCTTGCGCTATTACCTAAGCAAGGTCACTGGACGCTGATCTTGTTCCGACCTCGAGTCACGCTCGACGCCCCCGCAAAGCCCTGCGGCACGCGTGTGAGAAACATCCAATAACCGCGCGTCTGCGATTCTCCGGCATCAAGGAAAGCATACAGGGGCCGCCCCAGCATCGTACCCTTCTTGACCAATACAGGAAACGGTTGATGCAATCCGGTTGTACCGAATTCCAAACCCCGCGCCGCCGGTTTGCCATTTTCAGAGTGACGCCAAATGTTCAACCACGGATAATCCTCGGTCCTCCACAAATAGCCGACAAGCAATTTCTTTGCCGGATTCGCCGCCGTAACCCAACCCTCATCGGAATCCACCACGAAGGACACCACGTTGGGATCAGGATCGCCCCCCAGCCTGCTGACATCAACCCGCATGTCGTTCTTCGAAGCCCATGGCCAACGCATTTCGCTCCCCGGATCCGACTGAGGAAATCCCACCCCAGCATTGGAACTCAAAATAGTGGATTCATCCAAGAATGGCGGAGCAATCGAAGGATGCTGCACCCAATTGTAAATCCGTCCCAATGGATTCAAATTCGTGACGGTTTCCGAGACCTCAGCCACCGCCGCTCCTGGCTCCATCCTCACCCGCCGCACAATCCTCAATTTCGCCATCGGCAACTCCGCCGACATTTCCACCTCAAGGGCCGATTGCTTGGCTACTTTCCAGACAACCTTCGACGCCTCGCCATGGAACGGCATCCCATTAGCTTTCTCAGCATCAGAGGGAGCCCCCCATCGATCCAGGCATAGAAAGTGCCCCCGTGGTCGAGCCTCTTGCTCCCCACCCTTCTGTTCCCAGGTAAATGGATTAAGCGGCAGATCCGTCAGCTCGAAGCCAACAATTCCGCCACCAAGAAGGTCGATGGTAAGGTGAGCGGCGCCGGAGTCAAGGACAACCGACGGTCTCTCCGCCAGCAATGGAAGCGTAAGGAAAACCGCGATAAGCGCTGTAGAATGGTAGCCGTTGGGTTTCTTATTCGGGTTCATTCGCGTTCACTCGCGGCCAATAATCGTAGTTAGAAGCTAGCCCGAATCTCTTGGCCATCCGTTATACCGGACAAAACCGCAACGTGCGTGTTATTCCGCATGCCCAGTTCCACCGTCCGATTTTCGAATCCGGTGGCGGTCTTAACCCCCACCAATGCCTTGCCATTTTCCGTTTTTACTGCCGATAACGGAACAACAACCTTATCAGACTGCTGGCCAAGCACGATGTCAGCCGAAGCCGACAAATCAGGAATTAGTTGAGAATCAGAACCGTTGATCTGAATCCTGAGCGGAATGTTCCGAATGAAGAAGTTGGTCCTGTAGGAGCCCACCGCCATCGGCGTGATCGAATAAACTTTAGCGGGGAAGCTCTTGCCGCTGAATGCGTCCAGGCTGACCTTGGCCGATTGGCCAATGCGGAATTGCTCCGATTCCGACTGATTGATTTTGGCCTCAACCATCATGGTATTGGTGTTAACAATTTTCATGAATGGCTGACCGGGGGAGATCGGATCGCCAACCTCAATTTGACGCATACTGCTTCCGCCCCACACTGAGGAATATACCAGAAGACCATCAATGGGAGCGCGGATAGAGAATTTCTCAATGTCCACTTTGTGCCGCCCAATATGCCGCTTGTGCCTTTCGAGAGTGAACTTCAAGATTGCAAGATTGGAGGCGTTCGATATCTTCTTGTTGTTAATGTCGGTTTCCAACTGCTTATATCGGGCGGCGGTTTCGTCGGCCGATAAAGCCAGCAGTTGCCGTTCAACTTCGGTGCGAACTTCCGATGCAGACGCTTCAATCTTCGCCTTATCCGCTTCCGCCTTCGCCGCCAGGATGCTCTGGCGAAGTGTTTCCATATCCAGCAGCAATTCCGCTTCGCGCTTACGAACGTCTGCTTCTGCCGCCTCAACAGTATCGGTCAAGTCCTCAATGTGGTCCTGCAATCCCTGTCCATCAATCGAGGCGATCAACGTTCCCTTCGTAATGTGTACGCCGGAAGGAGCTAGCTTCAAAAGCACCAAAGGACGACTGCCTTCCGGCCCCATGATCCTTGGCGCGGCGATGTTGGCGTATTGCCTGGCCGCTGTCTGCCCCGCAACCCGAACCACTTGATCGATCGAGCCTTTCTGAGCCCTCACGGTAGGAATCACCACTACCGTTTCCGGCTTTGTCTGGGCCTGCTTCGATGAGGCATACCAAGCCCCCAATGCAATCACAACCGCAGCCAAAGCCCCCCACAGTTTGTACGATCTTCCCTTCTCCGGTGGAGCCGGGGACTGGACAAGTTTAGGTGATCCATGCGCTGGCGCAGGAGTGGGTGACGGTGAAGGGATTGGGTTAATGATGGCCGACATGTCCGCTCGCTTTTCTCAAAGTCGCTGATATCAAGGGCGAAAAACACGCCCGTTAGGTTACTGAATCATTATACGCAACCTTGCTCAAAAGTGAAAAGGTAAAGTTTTGTGCAAATTCCTCCGATTGCCGGGCATGGGAATTCTACGCCTATACCAGCCTGCTTTCCGCCAAATCAGGCACCTGTCTATTTTTTCCGCCATCATAGCTACGTCGCTCCACTCAGCCGATAACGGACTAGCCATCGCAAATCCCCGTTTGGGAAGTGTCCTCGATGAACAATCGAAGCAATTACGTCTAGTGGAGGGCATCCCAGGATCTGCAGCGCTCGGCGGGGTGATTACCGCTGGGACGCCCATCGAACAGGCGTGGATCGTTCCACAAGCCAAACGGGCATTGATGCGTTTCGTTGGACAGTCCGGGTTGGCTGTGATCGATTGGAACGGTTCACTACAAATCCTTCAAGCAGAGGATCTGAAGTTCGAAGGCGCACCTGTAGCTGCAATTTCGCCGTCTGGCAAGGCCTTTGGCTTATTCGCAAATGGCGGTCTTGAATCTTGGCGTATCGGCGCCGCTGGACTCACCCGGCTTTGGCGCGCGAATCTCAACTCGGAGAACAACCCGTCTTCTCTAGCAATCTCAGATGACGGAGAATTGGTCGCAGCCGCCCTTCTGGGTCGCGTGGTTGTCATGCAGGCCGGTGCTCAATCCGCCGCCACAATCGCCGAAACGGAGTCATTCGGAGCCATGAGCTTCGCGCATAATTCTCACTCCTTCGTATTGGGACCGGAAAACAGCAATGCCGTTCTTTTATTTGATTCCTTGCCGGGCCGTTCTAACGTCGAAATCCAGTGGGAATCCACGCAACCGGAAAGGTTGGCTGGTGTCGGCTTCAGCGGCGACAACGCATTTATCGCAACCGCATCATCAACGGATACCGGCGGCCAGATTCGGCTGTTCACCTCCTCCGATGGACGGGCCAAAGCCGTGTTTGAAACTCGAACCACGCCGAACGGCATTTTTAGAGCCAATGGCAATGCCGTCTTTCAACTGACTACTTCCGCCAAGGCAACCAACTCAATGCTCGATGGGGATGCTGAGGAGCCGAGGCTTGTCACAGTGGCGGGCCAGGAGATTTCAAATGATTAAGCTGTTTAAAACGACGCTCGCATTTTCCGCTCTCGCCTCGCTCTGGGTTGCGCCGGCATCGGCCCAGTCCATTCGAACCAACCCTGGATTCAAGCTCGGCAGCATCCCCGCTAATGACGACGGGTCGAGCCCTTTAGTCCCGCTGGGATTCACTATCAATTTCTTCGGGCAAACCCGTACTTCCTGCTACGTCAACAACAACGGCAATATTACTTTCGATAGCGCCCTGCCTTCGTTCACCCCGTTCGGTTTGGATTCCGTGCACAAGGAAATCATCGCCGCGTTCTTTGCCGATGTCGACACGCGGGCGCCCCGTTCCAGCCTCGTTACCTATGGCAACGATACTGTAAACGGCCATCTTGCCTTCGGCGTGAACTATATCAACGTGGGCTATTTCAATACCAAGGACGACAAGTTGAACTCGTTTCAACTGGTCTTAATCGATCGTTCCGATTTAGGTCCCGGCAACTTCGACTTGGAATTCAACTACGCAGCTATCTCGTGGGAAACTGGGGCCGCAAGCGGCGGTGTTGGCGGCGTTGGTGGCGTGTCCGCGGCGGTTGGCTGGTCCAATGGAACTGGACTCCCCGGCACATCTTTTGAATTGCCTGGATCTCTAGTGCTTGGATCGTTCCTCGGCAACGGCCCCCAATCCCTTGTTAACCGTAGGCAGTATCGCAACGTGGTCGGTATCCCCGCTGGTAGATTTGGTTTCCGCGCCCGCAATGGAGTTCTTTTGCAAGGCATGTCGATTGTGTCGGCAGGACCACTCGGGCCAGTAACAGTCGGGGATCCCGTAGCCATTCCTCTGCTAGCCATCGGAGGAACGACTTACCGCTGGACCATGCTCACCGATCCGGGCCAGAACATACCCTGGTTGTCTTTGACGCCGGGCGGTATCCTCACCGGTATCCCACCGGCTACGGGTGTTTATGATTTCACCCTTAGCGTAACCAGCAAGATTGACGACATCGAATTCACCGATGTGCAACGTGCTTCGCTCACCGTAGTTCCTCCCTCCCTTCTTATCTCTGAAAGAAGTTGCCCGCTTCCGGTCGCCGTCGCCGGTTCGGCCTTTAGAGCCACACTCGCCGCGACCGGTGGCGCGGGCCCGTTTGTCTGGAGTTGGGGGAACAACTCTCCTATTCCGGGGCTTACTCTTTCTGAAGCTGGAATCATTTCCGGTACCCCGTCGCGCGCCGGCAACTATCTCTTCGACCTTCGTGTTGCCTCCGCAAAAGCTGGAGCCGCCGAACCGGCAAGCCGTCAGTGCGCCTTAATTAACCGTTCAACCCTCCTTGCCGGATCCAGCCATCATGGCATGCCCGGCCGGATCGGTAACGGTCGGCGTCCCCGTCAACGAACTCCTGCAAGCCGCTGGTGGAAACGGTCCCTATTTGTGGTCGGCAAGCGGAACCCTTCCTTCCGGGCTTACCGTGAACCCTTCGGGAATAATTGCAGGTATTCCGCAAAGTGACGGAAGCTTCCCCTTTTCGTTGGCTTTAAGAGATCAGCAGGAAAAAACGTTCTCCAAGAACTGCTCTATAACCGCTTCCAAGCCATCCATCAACCTTACAACCGCATGCCCTCTTCCAAGCGGCGTGACCGGAGCAAGTTACAACCAAAAGGTTGCGGCAAGCGGGGGACAAGCGCCCTACGCTTGGACAACTCTCGGCAATTTCCCCGCGGGGTTGTCCATTGCCCCCGACGGTTCGATAACAGGCCGCCCGAATGATGGAGGCGCTTACCAATTCCGGCTGCAAGCCGAAGATGCCTCGGGACGAAAAGTTTCCGTTCCCTGTAGCCTCAGCGTTTCCCGCGCCGATTTAAGCATCAACGCCTGCCCACTGGCGCCCGGTAGGGTCAACGCCGCCTACAGTCAATCCTTGACCGTGGTTGGCGGAGCCGGTCCGTTGCTGTGGAGTTCCTCAGGCCGTATGCCAGCCGGACTCTATGTATCCAGCCAAGGATTGCTGAGCGGCGTTCCCACGGAAGCCGGTGATTTTAGGTTCGGCCTCAACGTGCGGGACGCTTCAGGACTCTCTGCTTCGCAGGATTGCTCTTTCACCATTGCGCCCAACCCGATCAAATTAAGCCGCGCATGCCCAACCGCTCAACCGACGGTCGGAGATGCTTTCTCGTTCGAGCCTCTGGTGACTGGCGGAATAGCTCCGTACAGTTGGAGCGTGAATGGAACTTTGCCGGTTGGCATCAGCCTGGGGAAAAACGGGACCTTAGCGGGAACGCCTTCACGGGCAGGTTCCGCCGATTTTGATATTTTGGTTCGTGACGCACAGTACCGTCTGGCGGCCGAAACATGCACGCTCAATCCAAAATTGCCGCCCATGCCTCAAATTACTTTCAGCGGTTCCACTGGGACGGTTGCTCCAGCTCTCAGCCCCGTGCCCGTCACTCTTGAGGTATCCGAGGCCTACTCGCTGCCAATTGAGGCAACTGTTGAAATCAAGGCCAGCGCGGAAACAGGCTCGGTATCCAGTGAAACCAATCAGCCCGATCCAGCCGTACGCTTCACAAGCGGATCCAGATCAACCGTCATTACAATTCCAGCCGGCGTGCGAAGAGTCCCATTGAACCTGAATTCCACTGGAACTGTGGCTAGCCAAACCAGATTGGCCGTAACTAAATTGGTTGTTGGTGGTCAAGCGTTACCGCTTCTGCCGTCCCCCGGGCTGATCCGGGTCCTAACCCAAGCTCCGGTCTTAAGTGACGCTTGCTATCGCGTGGGCTCACCCGGTCTCCAACTCGATTTGACGGGTTTCAGCACAACTCGCGACCTGGCGGTAGCAAACTTAACTCTGAACGGAACCAAACTGCCGGCCCTCTCTCTGGCGGAACTGGCGGGTGACTACTACTCAGGCCCGCTTTCGATTCGCACCGGAGGAGCATTCTTAATTTCCGCGCCAGTTACGATTGCAAGCACATCCGTCAAAGTGGACTCGTTGACGGTTGTAGTCACAAACCGAACAGGCGCCTCGGCAACCCGTTCCGTTCGCGCCTGTCAATAGGATCATCAACCCCTAGGGGCGTCGATGTCGCGGCGTCCCTACGCTTTCTTCCGCCTATTTTTGAGCGATCAAAACACGCGAAGGATAAAACCCTTGCCGCAGTACCCGGTCCTTGAGAATTCGGAAATCCAAATCCCGGATTAGACCTGGCACGCTCTGCTCCACTTGCCGGCCCCAAAACGCCGGAGCAACCGAACCAGCCACGCGGTAAGCCCGATTAAATAGTTCCGTGTTTTGCCCAATCAGCACCAGTGACAACTTGCACTTCGGCTTCAACACACGGTGCAACTCTTCGAGCACGGAAACAACATCGTCCTGCCCCAGCAGTTCGAGTAGATAGCAAACAACCACCGAGTCGAAGGATTCATCGCGAAACGGTAATGCCCGCGCGTCCACCGCCTGGCAGTACGTCTTTTGCCCCGGGAAATCCCGGCGGGCTTCTCGTTGGGTCTTCGCCGCCATGTTCGGCGAAATGTCTACCCCAATCGTTTCCCCACGCCGGTTCTTATGAACTAGGCGACGGAACATTTCCCCAGACCCACACGCCACTTCAAGAACACGGGAACCATCTTGAATCCCCGACTCCTCCATGACATACTTGTGCGCATTTGAATGAAAAAAGAAGGTCGATGCTGGATAAATAAACGACACCCGGTCATAGACCTTGCGGGTGCGGTCGGCAATCGTCTTTGGAAAAACTTCGGCTCTAAGAGCCAATGTTGGAAAATCAACTCGGTTCAAACGCGAACTCCTTCGGGTCAATTAAACAGTTTACGATCTTACAGCCCAACTTTGGGAAAGGTCAGGAATCTCAAGCTGCGTCCGGGTTCCTTCTCCGGGGCGGCTATCGATGTACATTCTGTACCCATCGCCAAACAAAACCTTCAACCGCTCATTGACATTATTCACGCCAATGCCTTGCTCAAAGAGGTTCTCAAGCTTCGATTCCTCGATGCCAACGCCATCGTCTTCAATTACTATTTCTAAATTCCCATCCACTAGCCTACTTCGCAACCGTATCGTTCCGCCATCCACTTTTTTCGCCAGCCCATGCTTTATCGAGTTCTCAACTATCGGCTGCAACAACATACTGGGCACCAGACGGTCCAGACTCGCCGGATCTATCTCTTTGATAAACCGCAGCTTATCCCCAAATCGCACCATCTCTATCGAAAGATAATCATCTATGAAAGTAAGCTCATCGCGCAACGGCGTAACATTGTCATTTTTTCTCAAAAGCCGCCGCAAAATACTAGACAACCTCAAGATTGTAGTACGAGCCTGCTCTGGATTGGTTCGAACCAGAGAAGAAATTGAATTTAAGGTGTTAAACAAAAAGTGCGGATTTATCTGGCTGGTCAACGCCCGCAACCGGCTTTCATTAAGCAACCGGCTCTGCAACTCCAGATTCATTTCGTTCCGGGTGTTGTTCCAAATCTTCAAAGGCAGCCCAACACAAAACACCGTGCAGACATAGAGCGCCAGTGTCGAAACCCAATCGCTCGCCGGCCACGTCCCCTGAATGCTGAACAGAAGATGGGTTGCGCCCAGGCCAAGCGTCGAACGAAGAAACTCCGCGAACAAAATCGTCAAGGCCATGAAAAGCTGAAAGACGGTGCTGCCGCTTTCCGCTTTGCGGCGCACCAGACGGTAAAGGGTCACGTCGAAAAATGGTGAAAATCGCCAGATCTCATCGGAATTAGGCGCAACGTCCCGCATGAAGCCGCCCAGCACGCCCACGCCAGCCAGCAGCACCATTGTCAGGTACTCGCCGTTGTACATTGCCGGTAACGAAATCAGCACGCCTCCAGCAAGCCCAGTGACGTAGCCACCTAGCGCTCCGGCCAACAAACTGCCTTCCAAACTCAGGTCCGCCGCTTGATAGTTATTGCTCGTCGCGATGCGCGCGGCCACCCCCGCTCCGAAGATCGTAGCGAATGCCAACGCCATCTGCATGCGCTGTTTTACTGTCCGTTGCTCGCGCAACAACATCCGCGCAAACATGCTGGAGCGGAGCAAAATGCTCGCTAAGGAAGCGGAGACGGCAAGCTTCAATAGCAATGTGACAAGGTGTTGTTCAAGCATCAGCCGCTAGCGAACATTATAATGGTTCAAGGCGCTTGGAGACTGTTCTAAATTCGGCGCCCAACATTCGGTCCCAATCTTCTAATGACAAAATCTGAAGCTTTTACGTTGGAGAAAGCGGCGGAAGCCAACTTTCCAACTCAGTTCGGCCAATTCCGCATTTACGGTTTCATCGGCCGCACAGGCGACAAGACAGAAGACTCTGTTGTGCTAAGCATGGGCCAAGTGGACGGCGCGGAACCGCCGCTGGTCCGCATCCATTCCCAATGCCTCACCGGCGATGTGTTCCACAGCCTTCGCTGCGATTGCCGCGCGCAACTGGAAATGGCGCTTGAAATGATCGCCTCCAGTGGCCACGGCTTGCTGATTTACGAACACAAGGAAGGCCGCGGCATCGGCCTGATGAATAAATTGAAAGCTTACGAATTGCAGGATGCCGGAGCAGACACGGTTGAAGCCAATAATATGCTTGGCTTTGATGCCGACCTGCGCGATTACCAGTTGCCCACCGCAATCCTAAAGGCCCTCGGCGTAACTCGCCTAAAGCTGCTGTCCAACAATCCGGAAAAGATCGACGCCATCACCAAAGCCGGCATTGAGGTGACCGAACGCGTGCCATGCATCATCGAACCCCAAGAGCATACCGGCCTTTACCTGCGCACGAAAAAAGAAAAGATGGGCCACCTGCTAGGCTAGGCAAATTTGCCTAGGAAGTTGGGCCGGCCCGTGGCTGGTGCGCGACTCGAAGTCGCGCTGTTCAGGAACCGGAAAGCTTACGGGGTTTAGCTACCTAAGCGGAACTTTACGCCGTCGAATAGGAACTCAGCGTTTTCCCCGTCCGCGTTAAAAGTAACCTCTATCTTTCCTAACAAACTAATCGCCGCCGGCAGGACAACCGGAAATGCTCCTCGCCGAATTTGCCGAACAACCGGAATTTGTTCCTTCGTGGCGAACTCGCGCGACCGCCAGCCATCGAAGGAAAATTCCGTGTTCCCCGGAAGCAAAAGCGTGGTCGACTCGCCGATTTGGAATACGCCAGGCTGCAACAACTTCACCGCCTCGCCCGTTCGCCAAATCTGCTCCACCTCGTGCTCCCCGCCGCCGGGTCCGTCGACCAAATCACAAAGCAAGATCAAGCCTTCGCGTTTGCGGAACAACAGACGGCGGCGATGACGGAATCCGCGATAGAGACACTCGGCAACTACATAGTCCTCAGCGTCAGTCGATTCAAAGCCGATGATCCTTACCTCAGGCTGATCCGCCCAACCGAATAGCCCGCTTGGTGTCGCCTGATTCTGATGGTCGATCCGAATCGTGTTGTGTGCGCCTGTCCCTCGAAAGTAGTCCCTCTCAGCCATATCGCCGACATAGGTGAATGTGCCGGAATCAATGAGAATTTCTTCCGTTCCATTTCGAAGAGTTATGCTCAGCGAGTCGGCATGACTATGGGCGCCAGTGGGCAATCCGAATGGACCGGCGTTCATTAGAATATGCGTGCTACCCGATACCAGCGAAGCCATCCCCACGTCTCGAAACAATCGGGATCCGCGGCCCCCGGTCGCCGCCGGTCGCGCCAACGCCTTCGGACCCAGCCACCACGCGGCTTGCTCCATCAGGTCCTCATAGTCATGAACAAAATCCATTTTCAGCAGTTGCGCGCAAGTGGCGAGAGTGGCGCTCCCGTATTGGTCCTGACGTCCGAAAGGATGAAACAATCGACCACCATCGTCATCACCGAAATAGGTAAGGCGCCTCGCCGGACCAAGAACCGATTCCAAGTATTCAGCCATCTTCGCAAGCTTCGCCTTGTACGGGTTCGAATCACAAAGTACGGCATGAAACAACAACATGTCCAGCGCGTAGAGGTGCAGGTAGGTTGAATTCTCGAAGTGTGCCCCATCGGAATAAATCTGCCGCTGAACTTCTTGCGCCACCACGCGGCCTCCCACACCGGACCAGCGAGCAGATTCCGTCCAAGCCGGAAACAGCGTTCCAATCGCGTGCAGCGCAACCGCCTCGCCCAGCAGGTGAAGGCTCGGATCCGCGTAAAGCGAGAGATTGTTTTCCAAATGGATGCCGTGCTGAAACAGGCCTTGAGTTAATTTCTTCTTGGTTTCCGCGTTGAAGTGATCACGCCCAAGATGCAGTAACCAGAGCCAACTTATCGACCGAAAAGCGACTTCCAGCGAATTGGCCCAGTTAATGCCGCGGCCGTAGGGGTTCTGCTCAAACCAACTGTTCAGTTGCGCGTTGAGTTCGTTCCAATACTTGTCAGTGCCGCTAAACAGTCCCGCCTGCGCCAACAAAACCAAATGCTGATGACGGTTCAGTTCAAAAATGTTTTTGTGATCGCCGGCGCGGACTGGATCAAGATACGGAACAAGTCGAAAGTATCCGGTGCCGGTTTCGATCGCGCTCGCGTAATCCTTGCGCCACTGAATCTCCGGCCCAGTTTCAACGATGCCGCCAAGAAGTGGAAAACGATGCTCCAGGATTTGATCGGCGATCGGCATAATCTGTTTTTCAAATTTAGTCTGCCGCAAGGCCTCCACAACGTCCTTTGCGACTGGAAGCAACGGACGCATCACAACCGGCAACGCCTGCGGAGGCTTTAGATAGTTTTTGAGATTCGAGCTTTCCTGACGCAACCGGAATTTGATCTCTTCCCGGCTCTTGTTAAACGGCATCATCACCTTGCTTCTTATCAGAATGGCCGAGAGCTTTTTCGGGTGCAATCTTGTCACGGACTCTCTGTTTCAGTTCTTTGATTTCCGGAAAACGGCCTTCAATGGCTCGCGACCAAACCAGTTCTCCGGCCGCGAAAACGGTGAACATGCCTCCGGAACCTGGACGCAAAGCCACCTCTTCAATCTCGTTCTCGAAAGTGGTTAATAGTTCCTGAGCCATCCACGCGGCGCGAAGCATCCAGCGGCATTGTGTGCAGTATTGAATTTCCACCCTGGCAAGAGGGACTCGTGTATGGCTCATGGAATCGGAGGTCATTACAGAATCTCACGGACGGCAGCGGATAAGCCAAACTATTTCGAGGCTTCCCCGTATTATAGGAATAATGACCGCCATCAAATCAGTGATCCACGCGCTTGGCCTTATTTCCCTCTTTGGGGCAAACTGGCCGCAATGGCGCGGGCCGGAGGCAAGCGGCGTTTCCGCGGAAACCACCTTGCCGATGGAGTGGAGCGAAACCAAGAACGTCGCTTGGAAGACGGAACTGCCAGGCCGCGGTAACTCGCAGCCTGTCATTTGGGGGAACCGCATATTCCTTACAGCGGAGGTGGATTCGGGCGATGCGCCGGCCACGCATAAGGCCCCGATCCATCACATCAAGGGGGATGTGTTCCTCCATCCCGATAGCGTCGGAGTGAACAAGCTTCACCGGTTTTCGGTGATTGCGCTCGATCGGGATAGTGGGAAAATTGTATGGCAAAAGACGGCTTACGAGGGAACGGTGTTCGATTACCGGCACAAAAAAGGGAGCTATGCGGCGCCGACTCCAGTGGTTGACGGTAAGGCAGTTTACGCCTACTTCGGCAATGAAGGTCTCTATGCATTCGACTTCAGCGGCAAGCATCTTTGGAACTACCAGACCGAAAAAGTAAAGATGATCGGCATGGGGCCGGGAACCTCACCGGTGCTTGAAGGCGACCTCCTGATTCTTCAAAGCGACGATGGCGAGGCACACGGATCGCACATCGTGGCCGTCGATAAGCGCACCGGCAAACGTGTTTGGCGAACGGAGCGTAAGGATCTGGCAGTCAGTTGGTCAACGCCGGTAGTTGCCCAGGCCAAGGGCAGGAAGGAGTTGATCACAACTTCCATCGAAGCCGTGGTGGCCTACGATCCGGCAACGGGCAAGGAACTTTGGCGTGGACCTGGAGTGAAAGGGAACGCGATTGCCACGCCTGTGATTGGACATGGCATGGCGTTCCTGGCGGCGGGGTATCCGGTGAAGTATACATATGCCGTGAAACTAGGTGGAGATGGCGAGGCGAAGCCCGTCTGGTCTTACGACAAAGGCACTGCCTATGTGCCGTCGCCGATTCTGGTGGGCGACTACTACTACATCATGTCCGACAAGGGGCTCCTCACATGCTTCGATGCCAAAACAGGCGAAGTGAAGTATGAAGGTAAGCGCCCGTCGAAGCCAGCGACGTTCTCCGGGTCGCCTGTGGCGGCCGACGGAAAGATCCTGATTACCAGCGAGGATGGCGATACGTATATCATCAAAGCTGGCCCCGAGCACGAAATTCTGGCTGTGAATTCAGTGGGTGAGCCGGTGTACGCATCGGTAGCCATCGCTGGCGGACGGATTTACCTGCGCGGCCAAAAACATTTGTTCGCGATCAGGAAATGAAAACATTAGGACTCTCGGCTCTAATACTTGCCTTCTACGTTCTACACCAGGACTTCTGGAATTGGCGCACAACGCAGCCCTTGGCATTTGGATTTCTCCCGGTTGGGCTTTGGTATCACGCCTTGTATACGCTGGGTTGCAGCGCACTGCTATGGCTCTTAATTCAAATCGCATGGCCTAGCCACTTGGAAAACTCGGTTGATCCGGAAGAGGAAAACGACCGATGATCCCGACATTGTTCGTAGCGGTGTATCTTGCGGCCGTACTCTACATCGGCATCTTTGCGTTCCGCCGAAAACCGGCTGGCGGCGCGGCTGAAGATTACTTTCTTGCCGGCCGCTCCCTAGGACCATACGTGTTTTTGCTAAGCCTGTTTGGTACACACATGACGGCTTTCGCCATTCTGGGCAGCAGCGGCTTTTCGTTCAACAACGGTATTGTGACGTTCGGCTTGATGGCTTCGTCTTCGGCATTAATCGTCCCCCTCTTGTTGCTCTTTATCGGCACAAGACTGTGGGCTGTAGGTAAGAAGTTCGGCCATTTTACGCCGGTGCAAATTTTCCGCGACCGTTGGGAGTGCGGCCACATCGGCACGCTCATTTTCCTGCTGCAGGCTGCGTTGCTAGTTCCGTACATCATTATTGGAGTCATCGGCGGAGGCACCACGCTGAACGTAATCAGCGGCGGATTGGTGCCGTATTGGCTGGGCGGCTTGGTGGTGGCATGCGTGGTGATGAGCTACGTCTTCTTCGGCGGCATGCGCGGCACGGCTTGGGTAAATACGTTTCAGACAACACTGTTTCTGGGCTTCGGAACGATTGCCGTAATAGTGATTGGCGCGGGGATGGGTGGGTTCACCGAGACGGTCAATGCGCTGGCGTCGAATGTTCGGACGGCGCCGCTACTTACTCGCGAGCGCGTCTCCCCGCTGTTCTTTCTTAGCTACACATTCAATCCACTTTCGGCCATTGCGTTCCCTCATATTTCTATTTTCTGCTTGACTGCCAAGCACATGGCGCAGTTCAAAAAGACGGTCATCCTTTACCCGTTGTGCATTCTGCTGATCTGGTTGCCATGCGTGTTCCTGGGAGTAGCGGCGAACCGGTCGAGCGACATTCCGGCGATCAAAGCCAAGCAGGAAGCACGAGGGTTGCTGGCCTCGAAAGGCGCAACGATGAGCCCCGAGGAGCGTGACGATTTACGGAGCAAAACAAATGCCGACGACGTCATGCTGCTGCTGTTGGATCGCTATGCGCCGACGTGGCTGGCAGGCCTGCTTGGGGCCGGGATCATGGCGGCGGTGATGGCAAGCGACTCGCAGATCTTGGCGCTATCGACGATGTTCACCGAGGATTTTTTCGCCTACTACGGAGGCACGAAACGTTACGGGGAACAGAGCGCGGTGGTGGTTGGGCGCGCGTTCATCGTCTTTATCACAGCCGTCGCTTATGCCATTGCCTTAGTGGTGAAGGCAAATATTTTTGACTTGGCGATTCAGTTTGCCTTCGCCGGCTATTCGGCATTGAGCCCATTACTGGTAGCAGCATTGTTTTGGCGCGGCAGCACGAAGTGGGGCGCACTCGCATCTACCATATGGGTGACAAGCGCGGTGTTGGGTGTGGCATTCTTTCAAGGCGCATTCCCTGCCCCAGCGCCTGGACCGCCCACAGTTGTGATGCAGTGGAACGGCTGGGATGTTTTGGCGCGCACGCCAGGGGGGACCGCGGTCTTTGGATTTTCTCCAGTCGTGCCAATGACTATCATTTCCGCTCTGCTGGTTTGGGGCGTTTCTCTAGTTACGCCGAAGCCGTCGAGGGAAACCATCGACAAGTACTTCAGCTTGTAATCGGGTTCCACACTCGCGCGAGATCGAGAACAAAACCATTGATCGGCGATTGACCTGAAATCGAAAGGCTTCGCTGATGGTTTGAGGCTCGCTGTGCGGTGTGAAAATCTCGATGCTTTTGGTTTTTGGATCGACTAGCCAAGCCACTTGCGCTCCGATCTCGACCCATTCCAACATCCTCGCCCTGACTGTTCGGGTGCGGTCATACGGGGAGCGAACTTCAACCACAAATTCAGGACAACCGCGCCACCAGAGCTCAACCTTATCCGAACCAATCGCGACTAACTGCTTACGGGATATCCAGGATACATCCGCCGCTCGACGGGCTCCACTGGGCAGGACGAAGCCGCCCGCAACCAAGTAACTCCTCTGTTATCGGCCACAGCCCAATTTCCGAGCTGAGCAACAATCTCACCGCTCACCATGGCAGCCCAAAACAACTTGGGTGGCATGACAATCACTTCCCCGTCTGAAGTCATCTCGAGAAAGTAATCCGGATATTGCGCGCAGAGTCCTATAAACGCTTCGTCACTCATTGGCTCAGCCCAAAAAGACGCGGGAAGATTTTCTTCAAGCTATTGTCAGAGCCATAAACCGATCATACCTCAGCGGCTATTTCACAACCGCGGCAACAACCATCTCCAGAAGCCTCCGGACGCCGTCATCCCCGCCGATCGGCCCATCGTGAAATTGCGTATGGGGTCCGGGCTTCCAATCGTCGCGTGAACCATTTACCGGATAGGTGATTGGCAAGCCCGTGAGTTCCGGCGCGAGTTGCGCATCGCTTGAGGCCATTTTGTAGATTGCTAGATCAAGCGACGGCACGACATACAACGCAGACCCGCCTGCGCCTGATTTGAAGAACGCATCTTTCGGCGCACCGATGACGTGGCCGTCCTGATTCACCTCGAACATCAGGCTGAAAGGAGAATGCGGATTATAGGACGATGGCTTGGCGCACATGGCGATGTAATCGGTGGGAACAAGTTGCTGTTTACCCCAGCGTCCGTTGTGCAACAGCAAATAGGCGAACCTTACAGCGTCAGTGGCGCGGACGGCAATGCTACCGCCGCCGGGCGTGTGCGGAAGTGTGGTTCCGTTGCGGTGCAGCGCATAGCCCCACACGCCGTAACCCATGGGCTTGGCCAATTTCTCGTCGAGGTACCGCTGCAATTCCATGCCGACCAAGTGGCGCAGCACGATGGTTGCAACGTGGGTGGATTGCGACGAATAGGTGTAGCCTTCGCCGGGACTGGTCCACAATGGAGTCGTCAGCGCTGCTTGATCCTGGTCTTGGCGCTGAGTTGGACGCGGCGGAGCGTCCGTCGGCACTACCACGCCGCGCACGAACGTTTGGCTGCCGGATTCACGCATGCCTGAACTCATCGAAAGCAAGTGACCCAGCTTGATATCAGCCTTGCGCGGATCGGCTAACGGCAGTGCTTCAGGCAGATAGGTTGCATTGAACACCTTCTGTTCCAGGCCGTCCGGTATGGCAGACTTCTTTTCGGCGAGGGCGATACCCACAGCTATGCTGGCGTAAGCTTTGCCGATGGACGCCATATCGGGGTGCGATTCACGGTGCGCCTTGCCGAAGTACTTTTCATAAACCAAGTATCCATGGCGGACGACCACAATGCCGCCGTGCTGGCTGGTCATTTGGGCGTAACGGAAAGCTTGATCCAGACGGTCGATATCAAGACCGCCGGTATTGCGAATCTCCGCAGCCGATTTGAGTGTTCGCCAGCCGCCTTGTGAATCGGGCGGAGGGAAGTATGGCTCAGCGGGAAACGCCACTGAGGCGGCAACGACCAAAGATATGAGCAAGCGCATAGTTAGAAATTCCTTACCTATAGAACGGTTGTTTCACTCCGGAACGCGGGCCGTAAATGGGCTCGGGCTTACCGAATTCGAGTGCGCCAAGATCGGGTGCGCGGCCCGCGAAATCGTCGTTCACGGTTGGCAGACGCACGCCGGCGTCAATCACCTTCGCCCCTTGCTTCAGACGAAAGTTGAGATCCATGGAATGATAAACGGCGTGACGCTTTGAACCGTCCGGACCTTGAAGGTTCTCGAAAATGTCGTAGTCCACTTCCATGCCGTGCTGTTCCTGCCCCGTGACCTTTTGCATGGCGCCAAGCGTGGAGAACGTTTTCCAATCCCCGGGCTTCGGTTCGTACAAACGCTGCGACGGGTTGGCGGGCGAAAGCCAATTATATTGATCTCCTCCTTTTCGATTCGGGCGGAAGCCGTCGTAGTCGTAATCGGAATAAGCAGTAGCGTTGGCCAGAGTCAAAATGCCTCGGTCCGGCGCGTCGGAACCAAGGAAAAGATTGTTGCGGAAATGGGTGTTTGAGTGCGGATCCCGCATGACATGTTCGCTGATCACGGTGTTGTGATACACAAGCATACCGGCGGGTTTGGCGCTAAATTTGAAGCTGACTCCGCTTGCAACGTGATACATGATGTTACGGATAAAGTAGATTGGGCCACCGAAAACAGGTTGCGAGCTCAACCCGCCGTGGGCGGCATTCGTCCCGCGATTATTCATCACACGAACGTTGTAGGCTGCGCCATCGGTTTCAATGAAGTCGTCGCCGGACATGTGCATGTCGTTATTGTAAATATCGATGGCGACCGGAAGTTGCGTTGGGTCGGGCGTGCCATAAGTAGAGATGCCAATGGCATCGTGAAAATAGGCGATGGAGTTGTGCGCCACCACGTGGCCTTGCCCGTAAACCTTCACCCCGTAATAGCTGCGCATGGCGTGCATGCCGTAGACGCCGGGGTTGCTCCAGCCAATCAAGCGGTAGCGATCGAGGCGGCCCAGCATAATGTTGTCCATAATAAAAAAGTCGCGCGAGCCGGCGAATTCCGTAGTGACACCGAAGCCCACGTCTTCAAAACGGCAGTTGCGAACGGTGAGACCCTTGGCGCCCATCACTTCTTTTTGGCCAGCGAAAATCGCGTAGTCCACATTGCGAATGGTCAGATTTTCAAAGATATGATTCTCCGACGCCATAACATCGAACAGGCGGCCGACACCGTCGCCATCAAAAATCGCTTCGCCATCACCGGCTCCGCGAATGGTGATCGGCTTTTCCGGCGTGCCCTTCAGCGTAAGCGAGTAGCTGCCATCAAACGGGGCCATCAAGGGGTCAATATAGTTCATTCGATCCGACTTGTATAACCCGGCGTGAATCAAAATGATGTCGCCCGGTTGGGCGCGCCGTTCCCACACTACACTCCAATCGCCCAGCCCGGCGCCATAATAGGCTTGCAACAGGCCGGTGAAGGATGGCTCCAATTTCGCGCCGGTCCAGCCTGGAGGATAAACGTGCAGGGTACGCCCGCCAGTATAGGCTTTGGGTTCGTTCCGCGTTCTGACTTTAACGGTCTGTACGGACTGTCCACTAACTCCGTCGGGATCCTTCATCGTCAAGCGGCATTCGTATTCCGTCCCAGGCTTGAGGTTAAGGATACTGCCGGCGAAACCGTGCGGAACCATGTATTCCAGGTTTTCCCGTTGACGGTAAATCTTCTCTCCACCGATTCGCAGCAAGGGCAAAGCATCCTTCCATTGGGATGCGCCGGTCTCGCGGTACTGCACTTCGACAGTTGCGTTACGATTGGCATCGCCGGTGATGGACCAATCGAAACCGAGGTTAATAAGGGTGGAGGGCTCAACGTTAAACCGCCCGGCAACAACTGCGTTTTGCGCGGTAAGCAGAGCGGGGAACAGGAGGGATAGAAGGCAACTGGTCTTCAAGAGCATTCGTAGATTCTATCAATCATGGGGAGGCCTTAGGATGCTTGTTGCGGCGGCGAGCACGGTCGGCTGCTCCTAGAGCCGCTTGGATAGGATCGGCGCATCGCATTCGAGTCAACCTAGCGGTCTTCGGTATCGCATATGGCATCGAGAGTGTCTGGGACATGCTCTGTAGTGATTTGGTCACGGAAGCCCAGGCGGTTGGCAAGAACTGCCGCCCTTAGCGACGCTACCTAAAAGCAAAGCCGCGCGTCGAAAGACACTTATACCTCCGGCGAGTTGAAGAAGCTTTCCGGTCGCTTAGTCCTTATCCCTGGATGCCGCCAAGCATAACGGCATTGCCTTCTTTTGGAAGGCTCGTTCCACAGATTCCCCAATCCGTGGAACGCTTCGGGTCTTTCGTACTTCGCGACCGGTTACTCAATAAATTTGGATACCGCGCGGACTTTTCCGTAGAAGACTTGCTGGCCAGCAATTTACCTTCTGGTTAAAAGTAGCATGGCGGGGCGGAGAAGTTAATGGGCGGGTTTGATAAGTGGTTTGTTTTGAATGCGAGAAAGTTTGAAAGCGGTGTGACTAGGGGAATTTGCGGTGAAGGTAGATGGCTTAATCGGTTCGTCTGCGCGAGATTATTGTCCGCAAAGGAACTCGAGTAAAACCCAATTGAGTTTGTTCGAATTTATAGATTGGGTTCGTTATTCCGGTAACGTCGAGTTGGTTTCATTGTGAGGGCGGACCCGCGGATGCCCGATTCTATTGGTGTGTACTCAGTCTCTTACCTCTCGCGACACAAAAAGGGGCACATCAACAGGGTTAAGACAGGCCTCAATCGGACCTATCGAGACCAATCTGGGCATTCGAACAGCTATAGAATCTCTGGCAGCACCCTATGAGTCGGCCTCTCCCACAAACGGACCTCGATGTCCTTCGCATGATTGCAGCGGCGCCGATTGCGCTGCTCGGCGACAAGTCGATCAGTCGTCTTAATTAATGCATTTGTCCCGGCGTACTGGAACGCCCTTCCGCCGGGCCAGCCTTTCTCTTTTGTGAGGCGCGTGGATTTTGAAAATTTGGTTCGGTCGCAAATCCCTACACCGGAGCGTTGGCCGTACAACGCCAAAGTGGATTCTACCTTGAGTTCCTCGGTCCCACGCAAGCGGATGCGTTTGATCGTTATGCAGAGCTGATCGAGCGAGACCACACCTCAACGGAATCAAAGGTCGCGCTTCTCGCGGCTCCCACGGGTGGCAAGCTGGCAATTTGGCTGGAAACGCTTTCCAAACACTCAGTGATGTACTTTGGCAACCGCGATAAAATGGGTTGTGTTATCGCATTCTTGAATGGCTGGATTGCCTCCGAAATGGCCGCTTCTGGGGTGTCGGCCACAGCGACGTTGTTGGATGACTTTCAAGGGTGGATGGAAAAGCGGCATGCCTGGTCGCAAGGGCGTCCGTGGCATGCAATTCTGATGCTTCAAAACCTCTGGGATGATGAAGGAGCGATCCGCGGATTTAGAACCTTTTTCGACATGTTTCTGAAGGGCGAAGCTGCTGAGGCGCTGACCCCAACCGCCAAACATTTATTCGATACGAACCCCGCAGTCGTAACGATGAATGAGGCCGAGCGGGACGCCTGGGAAAAGCAGCTCAACCGGATTTTTTACTCAACGTAATCGTGTTCCTGTAACGTTCTGGTGCGAAAGGGCGTCCGTGCTACTTCTTCGGGGATGCGCGTTGAGCCCGAGCGGCGGAGTTGGCGGCCACCGCGGACCGGATCAATTTCTTGAAGGAGGCCTCGTTGAGCTGTTCGCCACCGCGAATGTCGATGGCTCGGCGCGTGTTCCCCTCGAGACTTGAGTTGAAAAGGCCGGCAGGGTCCTCGATCGAGGCGCCCTTGGCGAAGGTCAGCTTCACGACACTCTTGTACGTCTCACCGGTACAGATAATTCCGGCGTGCGACCATACCGGAACCCCTCTCCACTTCCACTCCTCTACTACTTCGGGGTCTGCCTGCTTAATAAGAAGACGGACCCGAGCCAGCGTCTCGCCGCGCCAATCGCTCAGTTCCTTAATTCTCCCATCTATCAGCAGAGAGGGAGAGTCTGCTCCTTTTGCTTCCTTCGAGGTGCTCTTCTTCATGGTAGTTGTCTCTTTCTTCATGGTTGTTGTCTCTCCTACTGGCCGCTCACATTCGTTCGCCTGGCAATTGGCTGGCTTGCTTTACCCAAGCAGCTAGCTGAGCTTCGTCGAACTGGCCCTCATGGATGTCGAGGTAACGCGTGTCCTTACTCTTGGACTCGCCGGGGGGCACAGGACGCAGCGACGCGCCGCGGAAGAAAGCCACCCTAACGTACTTCGTCAAGCAATGGACGCCGAGGAACCAACCCTGGCCCTCGACGCCGTACATCGGCGAGTTCCATTTGACTGCCTTGTGTACGCCGGGGACGGTGAGCGCGATGAGCGCGTCAAGGCGGCGCCCGATGTCGCCCTTCCAGTCCGGCATGGCCGCGATGTAAGCCTGTACGGGGGAATCGCCGTCAGCCTTCGCGATCTGAGGGTTGCCGCCTGCGAGCAGGGTCGGCTTTGCCATCTTGCCGGGCTGTGGCTTGGGCGCCGCCTTGCGCGGTTTGGCCGCCTTGGCAGCGAACCGATTGGCTTTGTTTGCGACCTTCGCCGACCTTTTGGATATCCTTTTAGCTATCGCGTTAACTCCAGGGTCTGTTTTGAATTGTACAGGCTTCGATCTTTCCGCGCCCATGACTGCTGCAGATTTAGGTTGGTGACTAACTACTAGCGCTGCTGTCTAACCGGAGCATTTTGACTCGCCCCCGATGAAAATCGGGGATTGTTCGGCGTCCCATCGGCGGACAGGGTTCGGGGGATCCTCGATGGATTTTAAGTGAACCGTGTTGGGCCTAGCCGATTAGCGGGCGGCTGAGTTCCGTGCGCCATTGGGTTGGATCGGGACCGGATTCCGGCCCCGCCAAATAGCATTCATAAAGATCTGGACCAGCGACATATTTATTGGTTGCGATCCAGTCGCCGAATTCACCCCAGGCGGCGCCAAGGCCTTCATAGGGTCCTTGATAGACCAAGCGGGCAACTCTTAAGGACGGTTTCTCTCCGCAAAAGACGCGGCCCGTAACGGCGATAGGACCGGCGATAGGGACGCAGATTTCAAAGTCGAACGTCGCCGGATCCATTCGAAAATGATGCGTGAACCATGGCCCGGTTGGGCTGGCGCTCTGGGCCTTGATCGCCGCCATCACCTCGGTGATGCCGGGACCCATTACCGATTGAATCTCGCTACGCGGGATGGTGAGCCGGATGGCCGCGAACGGCTGCGCCGTAGTCTGTGTAATCTGTGGTAGATCGATCATGTGCGGGCGGCTCCTTGCGGGGTCATCGAAGACAGCAGTTCCTCTAGCCGATTGTAGCCTACCGCCATGCCATGTTCCATGCCGGACTTGGCGGCCATGTCGCGGGCTTCTTTCGATTTATAGAGTACCGTGATTTTGGTTTTGGTGACAGCGCCTTCCTCGACGAAGACGGTTGTGTTCAGTGCTTCGCCGGGATACCAGGACTCGTCGAACTTTTCAGTGGCCACCAAGCGGGTGGGCGATGCAACTTCGCGGAAGACCCCACCCATGCCCATATCCTTGACGCCAGTTTTGCTCCACACATAACGATAGGCTCCATCAACAGTCAAATTGATTTCGCAAACAGGCATTGTCCACCCGGGCGGGCCAAGCAACCACTGCCGCACCAATTCCGGTTTGGTGAAGGCGTCGAACACCAGTTGCCGCGGCGCATCGAAATCGCGGGTGATCTCTATTTCGCAATCATTAAGCATCGTCATACGAAAGCTGTTGAGATATTGCATATATTGCTCCTTTTATTTCTTCTCGTTCATTTTTTTCTTCGCAAGTTTTTTTGGCGCGGATTGTAATTCGACGAGTAGGTCATCAAGTCGAACGAACGAAGTCTCCCAGAATTGGCGATACTCCTGTAGCCAGCGACTTGCTGCCGCCATCGGCTTGGCCTCAAGCCGGCTCAGCCGCCGTTGTGCGTCGCGGTCGCGCGTTATTAGACCGGCACGCTGAAGCACTTTGAGATGCTTTGAAATGGCAGGCTGAGTCATTGCAAAGGGTCCGGCTAGTTCGGACACCGATGCCTGTCCGGATGCGAGCCGGGCGAGGATCGCGCGACGAGTCGGATCGGCCAGCGCGGCGAATGTGGCGTTCAGACCGGTCGGCGTTTGTCCATAACCACTTGGTTGCATAACCGAATGGTATTATACAAAAGATCGGCTGTCAAGCCTTGTGGAGGGCTCGGCAGAAAAATATTCCAGGGTGGAGTATACCGACTCGATTACGTTAGCCGCGAGCGGACTCTAAACTGGTATACCAGTCACTTTGGAAACGTCCTTGCGGATCGTATTTGCGTTTGAGCTCGAGAAATTCGTTCATCTGGGGGTAGGCGGAATTAATCTGTTGCCATGTCGCCCAGCGATGGTAGGTCAAGTAAAACGAACCGCCCAGCGCTAGGGCCAGATCGATGAGTCCACGAAAAGTTGCGGCTTCATGAGCAATCGCCTCAGGAGTGTGTTCGATGTGAATGTTAACCACGATGCACGCCCAATCTTTCCGCGCCCAAGCGAGAAAGCTCTCCGTATCCGCTTCGATAATGCGCACTGTTCCGTAGACAACGTTGGCCTTGCGTTCCTTGAGCAATCGCCGGGCATCATTCATAAATGCCGGTAGCTTCGGGCGAGGCACATAAAGCTCCGAAATCATCTCCGTGGCCGGGTGACGGGCGTGCAACTTACGATCCAGCGCTTGATGGTAATTGTCAATGTAGGCTGCCGATAGTTGGAAATCCGACCAATAGATTTGGCCCGAAGTCGCCAAATACCGGCTTGAATAAACCTTAAAGGCGAGTCTGCGATTCTTATGCGACCAGTAGGTAAGGCGTTCCCACTCCTCAGGATTAAAGCGGGTTGGATTGGCCGTCAAAGGAGTGGAATCCGCAACGGGCCGATAGGAAGGGAACAAGCCCTGCCGCAAGAAGCTATCGCGCTTGCTGTCGGTGGCGAATTGGAAGTCGCCATAAAGGTAACCGTGCTTGACGCGTTGTGCAAACAGATCCGGCATTTCGTCAATTTGGCGCCGCTCCACCACACGCTCGACTTTTCTACGGCGGAAGAGGCGTAATTGAACTGCAGTGATAATTCCAAACAACCCGTGGCCGCCAATGGCTAGACGGAACAGCTCCGCATTCCGGGTGCGCGAACAGAGTTGCGGTTGACCGTCGGCCATGAGTATGTTGAAAGACTCAATTTGATCAATGATGGGCTTGAGAGCCAGACCGCGACCGTGGATCGAGTGCTCCACCAATCGAAAGACGATCGGCGCCGGTTTGTTTTTGAAAAATTCCCCATCCATGAGGTCCTTTCCAAAGGTAGTCGAGCAGTTGCGGCCAAAGTATGCCGGCCTCGACTTCAATGACGCCGCGCGCAACATCAAGGTTAAGAATCCGATTCATGGCGCGCATGTCAATCAAAGTGGTTTCCGCGCCGAATTGCTGGCCGCCCATGGCGTGACGGCCACCGGCGATATAGGCGCGGAGAACCTGTAATGGCTCTGGCGAGTTCAGCAGGGGAATCCGGTCGCAGCACGGACGAAACGTGCGTTCGATTCAGTTGGGAGTGAATGTCGTTAACCCACTCGCTTTACTCGTGAGTTAGCTCGATACATTCTCACGACCTCCGAGAATGCAACAAGCCAATTGCACGGACTTGGTAGAATTGAAAGATGAAGCACATTCTGGCGGCCCTGCTGCTTTTTTCCATTCCCGCAGCCGCCGAATCCGTCGTGGTGTTGCCCTTCGTCAACCTGACACAGAACTTGAATTTGAATTGGATTGGCGAGAGTGTCGCCGATTCGATTCAAGAAGCTTTGTACGGCGAGGGCATGCTGGTTCTGGATCGCGATGCGCGCCAGGAGGCTTATCGCAGGTTGAGCGTCAAGCCCTATGTGCAGATATCGAAGGCCACGATGGTGAGGATTGGCGATGAGTTGGACGCGCGCTGGCTGGTGTTCGGAACCTTTGAACTGGAGGAGAAACCGGCGGGGCAACGGCCGGGAGTGAAGCTGACGGCTCGCATGATCGACATGCGGGGGCGCAAGCAGAGCACTGAATTCTTTGAGACTGGGTCCCTTGACGATTTGGCGGTTCTGGAGATCCATCTTGGCTGGCAGGCCTTGAAGTTTCTTTCGCCAACAACAAAGGTGACGCAAAGTGAATTTGTGGCAAGGCATCCTCGGGCGCGTGTAGACGCGAAAGAAAATTACATTCGCGGGTTGCTGGCCACCAACCTGGAACAGAAGCATCACCTATTGACGCAAGCAGCGCGGCTTGACGCAGACTATTCGCAGCCGTGCTTTCAGTTAGGCATGATGCAATACGAAAAAGAAAATTACCGGGTGGCGGCGGATTGGTTTGCACGGGTGAAAAGCAATGATCCGCGTCATCGCCGGGCGCAGTTCATGCTTGGTCTGAGCCGCTACTGGTCAGCCGATTTTCAGGGCGCGCTGCGTGCGTTTTCGTTTGTGATGACGCAAGTGCCCGTGAACGAAGTGATCTGCAACTTGGGATTGGCCCAGATGCGCACCAACTCGCCCGATGCGATTGAAAACCTAAAAAAGGCTGTTGAAGCCGATGATGCTGACGTTGACTATCAGTTCAATCTTGGCTATGCGCTGTGGCGCAGAGGCGACTTCCTGGCCGCGTCGGAAAGGTTTCGAGCTGTGCTGGACCGGTTCCCTGACGATCAGGAAGCCAAACAACTGCTAGCCAAATCGGATAAGAAACAGGGACAGCGGCCGGGGGACGCCTCAACCGAAGGCCTGGAACGTTTGAAGGAAGAGTACGAAGAATCGGTATACTGGCAACTCAAGGCCATGGTGGAGAAAAAGTAGCGAACGGGAATAGTCCCGCCCACAAACGCCATTAGCTTTGTATACTCGATAGATACAGATTTCGGAGCAAAGGCGTGTGGACAAGGCGGTACACCCATCACCCCGGCCGTTGCTAACGCATGGAGGAAGTAAATGAGTGTTCAAATTACAACACGCCTAGATGGAGATGTGACCATCATGGATGTGGCTGGAAAGATTACGCTGGGCGACGGGTCCAGTGCACTTCGCGACAAGGTAAAGGATCTAAACGCCAGTGGCGTGAAAAAGATTCTTATCAATCTTGGCGATGTTAACTACATCGACAGCTCCGGCATCGGCGAATTGGTCAGCGCCTTCACCACAGTTTCGAATGCTGGTGGGGCCTTGAAGCTGCTCAATTTGACGAAGCGAGTCCATGATCTGCTGCAGATCACCAAGCTGTATACAGTGTTTGAAGTATTCGATAGCGAAGTGAGCGGCGTAAAAAGTTTCCACGCTTAGCTTGTAGCGGAACAAATGAAAAGGCCGTGGAAAGGCAGGCGTAATCTTCTGCCTTTTCTTTTATCGTCGATTTACCGCACGCTTTCCTTCAACCGTTGCGTGAACGCGCTCTTTGCGAAATCATAAGCGCGCTCCGCTTCGCCGCGCTCTTCCAATCGGATGCGTGGCATCTTCTGGGCTCTACACTTTTCTACTGCCGTCAGGCACCATTCGGCGCTCTTCCTTGAGGCGCGTACCGGCTTGCCGTCCACCAACACCCATATCGGATTCGTATGCGACGACGGGAGAATACGAACAGTCACCCAGCTACTGATGTCTATTTGGGCGTCGAACTTTAGCTTGCGCGTCGTTCCGTCGGCATCGATTTCCTGACGCGCGACCGGTTCGCCATTGACGATCAACTCAACGGGTACCCTGCGCCCGTTACCGATGCGGCTACGCTCAAGCTCCCAGTAGGGCTTCACGTCGAAACGGGCCTTGCGGACCTTTTCATCGGGAGTCTCATCAAGCAACGCGGCTACGTCCACAGTTACCGACACCTTCCCAGGCTTCGATAAATTGAGTTCGCTTGCGCCATCGCCCATGCGTACGTTGTTCACCCGAAAATCGATCAGATGGCTCTTGCCGTCACTAACATAGTTGCGGCCGTCGCGGATACCCACAGTCCAATCGTCATAAGTGAACGCCTTGTCCTGACGGACGTAACTGCGGCCCAAGCCAACACGGTCGCCGTAGATGCAGGGAAAATCGGTTTCGCCGCTGATGCGTGTCCGGTAGCCGGTGTTTAGCGTGTGGTACCAGATGTTTAGTTCATTGGGAAACGGCGTATCCACCGTGGAGATGAAGTCCACCAGATCGTGCGTCACTCCTACTATGAATTCGTTGGCGCCGATCCCGTCGAAAGGCGGTACTTCGTCGTTAGGGACTTTGTCCGAGGTTTGCATGAGGCCCCAGCCGGAATGAGCAAAACCAGTGATGGCGCCTTGCGCTTTCGCCCAACGAAAAATGGGAATGCCCCAGCTAGGCCAATCGTCAATGCGCTTCGAGCCGGGGTAATCTTGTTCCTTCAAACGGAGCAGGCAGATGTGCCCGGTATGGCTTGAAGGGAAGCCGGAGACCTCCACGTCGTAACGCATTTTGTAGGCATCGGTGGAAAGCTTATTGTCTTTCCCTTCGAAGAATGTCTTCTGAAAATACCAGCCCGGGCCCCAGGTCAACACGGAGCCAACCTTCAAATCCTCGCCCAGGATGTGGCGCATCATGTCTTCGGGATATACGCCTTCGGTTGGCTTTTCGTAGTGGGAACAACCGGCGGCGTGGATGTGATGATCGCCGGAATACCAGCCGATTTTGGCGGGGTCGACCCACCGCTCCAAGCGGAAGGTAAGCTCCGCCGGCTGGCCGGTTATGTGGATCTTCTGAGTCTTGCGGCGGTATTCCGGGCCGCGCGTATATGTGACCGTAAAGTCGCCGGGCGGCAGCAGGATGCTTTCCTTGTCGGCGCGGTAGACCTGCGGGTGAAAGGCGAAGTCTGGGGCGAGGCGTTTGGCCTGTGACGGATAGACGCGGCCCATGGCGTCGCGCACAACGAATGAGGCAGTGGTGGGTTTGCCGTCTGTATCAAAAACGCGGAGCGTGACTTTGGCCGCTGAGCGGGCGTCGAAAAGGATGTCTGAGTCGCTGCGGAAGCCGAGGTCCTGGGTTCCTTGTCCAACGTTGAACGAGAGCCTGGCTTCGCGCTTGCCCTTATCGCGCGAGAAAATTTGCAGAATGCGGTATTCGAGTTCTAATCCACTGAGCCGTTCCTTCATCGGTTGGCGATTGACCATCTGTAAATCGATCCATCTGCCCGCCACCGCGCCGGGAGGAGAGTTGAACAGTCTGTCGGCTTGCGGACTGGTAACGGCAAGCACGGGCGTGGCGCCGGATTCGTTGGCGACTTTGACCAAAAATGTTCGCCAGCCCTGCTCCATCAGTTCGTGCTTCCCTTGGGCCTCCACAACCTTAACCCGGCTTTCAGGATTGATTTGGACGGCGACGAGACAATGGGAATCGAGAATTTCCTGGATGCGTTGGAGGGAGCGAGTGGTGCGCAGTTCGACGGCTTCGGCAGCGGGCAGCGGCTCACCCACCATTTCAAGTGCTTCAATCACCCGGGCAACACTTGCCGAGAGCGGTTGGAAGTCCACTTTTTCGACCATGGGGAGTTTCGCAGCCGATGCTAAAGCAGCGAGGGCGAAAATAAACGCAATGCAAATTTGGGTTGTCCGGGTCATGCAAGATATTCTAGTGGAATGCAAATCATAAATCTTGCGCCTGTATTGGCGCTGTGTTTGGCTCTGTCGCCCATGGCCTCGGCAAAAGACGGCAAGTGGATCAAGATGTTTAACGGGAAAGACCTAAAGGGCTGGAAGGCTAGCGAGAAGCCGGAGCAATGGAAAGTGGAAAATGGAACCATTGTTGCGCAGGGCTCCCGCAGCCATTTATTCTTCATGACGCAGGAATGCGTGGATTGCGAATTTGAAGCGCAGGCAAAGACGACCAAGGGTTCAAACTCCGGCATGTATTTCCGTGCGGAATTTCTGAATGAAGGGTTTCCCAAAGGCTATGAGGCTCAAGTAAACAATTCGCATACCGACCCAAAGCGAACGGGCAGCCTGTACAATTTCAAGAACGTAATGGACCATCTGGTGGACGACGATGTTTGGTTTACGCAGAACATTCGGGTGGTGGGCAATCACGTTGTGATCAAGGTTAACGGCAAAGTTGTGGTGGACTACATTGAAGATAAGAACACCTACACGAAAGGCTACCTGGCATTACAGGCGCATGATCCGAAAAGCGTAACCTATTACCGCAATCTGCGGATGCGGGTGATAACCCCGGACAAGAAGTAGAGACTTTCCGCGGTAAAGGCCTTCAAACCAACTACACTGGAAGGGTTGTATGTCATCCTCCGGCGCGCCACATCTCGAACAGCTAGGCGACCGCCCATTTTCGTTTTATCCACCCATCGTCGGAGTGGAGCATAACGAGTGGGTGTTCCGCCGTGCTACGTGGTCGGAGGTTCTGGTACGCAACACCAAGAGTGAAGACGAAGTGTGGGTACCCCGCCGCTTTCTTGGAGCTGTGTCGAAAGTGGATGAGCCGACGATGATTGTAGGCCTGACGAAAGAGTTCGAATTGAAAGGTGGCCAGTTGTGGCCAACGGAGCGGCGGGTGATCGAGATGCCGCGGCCAGTTGGCCCCAGCCCAAACGATCCGCCTGTTGAAATGCGCAAGCCGACGAGGGCTGAAGTAATCGGGATTCGCAGCAATTCGGGAAACGAATCGAAGATCGCAATGGTGGTTGGCGCTGTTTTGATTCTTGGCGTCCTTGGTTGCTTCCTGGTGGTGAGCTTCTTCAGCCGCACGCGGATCGAGTACACGACGGTGATGCAGGAAGATTTAGGGCTTACGGCAAATGACGATTATTTCGCTGTCGTTCGCAAGTTGGGGCAACCGGCTTCGGATCGGTGGAAGGAACCTGCTATTGAGATGGAATATCGAGCGCTGGCTTACCCCGACCGGAAGATGACCGTAATTCTAATGGGACCAGACCGGAAAAGAATGCAATACCTGGGAGCGATGAATGAGGCGTGGCGGCCCATTCATACCGTGACGAATCCGGCGAAGGGCGATAGCAAGGCAATGTTACAGGGGTTAAAACGGTTCTAGACCATGCCGTAATCGCGCCGTTCCGGCAGGAGGCGGCGCAGCAATTGGCTCGGATGCGCAGAGAAAATCAACAGGTCCCGGCTTTCATCTTTTCCCTGCACTTGAATGCGGCCTCCTTGTTCGTGTACCCGGTAAGCCTGACTAGCCCCATGCTCCGCGCGTAGCGATTCCAGCGGCCAGTTGCTTGCGGCCACCATATTAATTTGCCCTTCGGAGCCAATCATTATGCTCCAATCCGTCCCCGTATGACCGGCAACGCGCATTGATTCCGCTGCGTCTAATATTTTGTTCGCGTTGTCCAGCAGCCTACTCACGTGCTCCATATCGGGGCAGGAAGGCGAAAGGTTGAAGAAGTTTACGGTGATAGGGGGTATAATTTCGACATGCACAGGGTGATCGTCCTACTACTAGCGGGCATGACAGTTCTAGCCGCGGAAAAGAAACCGTTGCCGGGGCGTAGCGGCAATGAAAAACTGGACGTGGAAGCTGTTGTTATCGTCGATAAGGAAGAGATCAAGTCTCTTTTAGGCGACGACCTGGGCGGCAGCATTGTGGTGGTGAAAGTGAAGGTGACGCCCAAGGATGGACCAATCAAAATTTGGTTGGACGACTTCACACTGCTGAACTCAAAGGCGGGCGTAAAGGCGACTCCATTTCAACCGAGCCAGATTGCGGGCAATTCGAAGCTGATCGTGCGGACCACTTACAGCAACGGTGGCGCGAGTTCGGTTGGCAACGGACCAACATGGGGCGGATTAGGCGGTCGCGGTTCCACTTTGCCCGGCAATGGGGGCGGCGCCGGCAACACGGCATCGATGGAATCGGCGGAAGCGAAAGTGGAAGACGGCTCAAAGACCAAAACAACACCGTTACTTGAAACGCTGAAGCAGCACGTGCTTCAGGAAAAAGAGACTAGCGATGTTGTGACCGGCTTGCTGTACTTCCCGGTGGAAGGCAAGCAGAAGGCGAAGGACATTGAGCTCTACTACAAGAACCCGCAGCAAGGTAAATTGATGATCACCTTTGCTGTGAAATAAACTTATACGATAATGCACATTTCCGAACTCGACACGCCAGCGATCGTCATCGATCTGGACATCATGGAGCGCAATCTGCTCCGCATGGCTGAATACACCAAGCTGCACGGGCTGAGGTTGCGGCCACACACGAAGACGCACAAGATCCCTGCGCTGGGTTCGCGGCAACTCGCGCTAGGCGCCGTGGGGCTTACCGTTGCGAAAGTGAGCGAGGCGGAAGTGATGCTGGAATCGGGCGTCGAAGATTTGCTAATTGCCTATCCGGTGATCGGTGCGCCAAAACTGGCGCGTGTGGTAGAAGTGGCGAAGAAGACGCGGCTGACGATTTCGGTAGATAGTTTGGAAGCGGCACAGTGGATAGCCGCGGCGGCGGACAAGGCGGGCGTGAAGATCCACTTGCTGGTGGAAATGGACGTTGGCCTGGGCCGTGTTGGCGTAAAGCCTGGCGCGGACGCCGTGGCGCTGGCGGCGGCCATCGACAAACTGGACGGCGTTGACCTCGAAGGCCTGGCCTTTTATCCGGGCCATCTGAAAGATTGGTCTGCCGATGGCAAGGCGAAGATGGCGGCATTGTCGGAGACGGTTTCATCGACCGTCGATCAACTGAAGGCTGCCGGTCTTGAAGTACGCGTGGTAAGCGGCGGATCGACCCCCACCGAATGGCATGCCCATGAAGTTCACGGCATGACTGAGGTGCGCCCAGGGACCTATATATTTAACGACCGTAACACGATTTTGTGCGGGGCTTGCGGCATTGACGACTGCGCGGCGACTATTCTTGCGACCGTTGTTTCGACTAGCGTCGATGGACAATTCATCATCGACGGCGGGTCGAAGACATTTTCATCCGACAAATCGGCTGAACCTGGACATGGAATTGTGATGCAGGCCAAAGACGCCCACTTCGCAAGGATGAACGAGGAGCACGGCTACGTTGAATTGCCCGAGGCTCGGAGCCGGTTCAAAGTTGGCGATAGGGTGAATGTGTTGCCCAACCACATTTGCGTGGCAATGAATTTACATGAGCAGGTTTATGGCGTGCGTGGGGAAACGGTGGAACGGATGTGGCCAGTGGCGGCGCGAGGTAAATTGCAATAGAAAACGGACGCCTTTCGACGTCCGTCTACTCGTATCTTTAGCCCTAGAGCTTGGTAACACTGTCAACGTGCAGTGAATCGCCGTCGAGCTTGCCGTCGACCTTCACACGAACACCGAGGTTTTCCTCACCACCCAAACCGTCTGGGTTGTGAATCTTCAGTACTTTGCCGTCTTTGGTTACGAACACAGCTGCCTGGCCGCCCTTGATGCAGGTCTTCACGCAACCAGCGTTCAGCTTTTCGCCACCGTGTTTTTCCGCGCACTTGGCATCGGAAATTACGCCTTCCCAGCTTGCGCCAAAGGCGGATATTGCAAACAATGAAAACACCAATGTAACTTTCTTCATTCCTAAGGATCCTCCCAAATTAATAGGTCCATCAGAACTGGACCTGCCACTAGCAACTTTCAATATACGGGAATATACCTTAGAGTGCAACCACCTTAGGGTTGAGAATAGCCCGAGTGGATGCGCGAGCCGGGGGTTTGATTGGCCAGCACCTTGGCCTCGGCAATCAGCAATTGATTCCAACGGCGGTCGACAGCGGCTTTATCCATGGTCTTGTAGCCCAAGCGGAGGAATACTTTGTAGTGACCGTGTTCGGAAGAAAAGAGCGCTTTGTAGAAGGCGGCCAGTTCTGGATCGTTCAGTTCCCGCGCAACTTCAGCGAGGACGGAGAAACGTTCGCAGGAGCGCGCTTCGATAAGGGCGGAGACCAGCAGCCGGTCCAGGGTGTCGCCGGTTTCGCCTTTTCGCACCAGTTCCCGCAGGTCGGTTGCATATTGGCATTTGTGGAGGCGACCGAGGTGTCCGCCACGGCTGACAAGAATCTTTACGACTTGGGCGAGGTGCGCAGCCTCGTCGCGGGCGACGCGAGTCATGATCTCCACCCAACCCGGCACCCATTCGCCGGGCCAGCGCGTCATCAACTCCATGGCGTTGAACGCCGCTTTCTTTTCAAGGAAAGCATGGTCAATGAGTAGGGCGATGGGGTCCGCCAAGACAGCGTGGCCCCACGCGTGAGGTGTTCTGGAGAGCAGGGGAAGCGAATCGGCTTTTTCGCTGAGGACTAGAGGCACCTTTTCATGTTAGTAGAATTAAGGACATGAAGGATTTAAGCCGTCGAACATTTGCGGGAGCCATTATAAGCGCCGCTAGCGCCAAGGCCGCGGAATCGAAGATTGATGAGACGTTGCGAAAAGGCGTCGCAGCGCGAAAGATACCTTGCGCGGTGGCTGCGGTCGCGAATGGAAAGTCGACACTGTATACGGGGGCGTTCGGGACTCGCGATGCGTCTGGCGTTCCGGTGAAGACAGATTCCATTTTCGCGATCGCATCCATGACCAAGGCGATCACCAGCGTGGCGGCGCTGCAGTTGGTGGAACAAGGCAAGGTTCACCTGGACGGGGATGCGGCGAAGTACTTGCCTCAACTGAGCGGCTTGAAAGTGTTTACGGGATTCGACGAAAAGCATTGGCCGCAATTTCGGCCAGCCAAAACGCAAGTAACCTTGAAACATTTATTGACCCACACTTCCGGCTTCTGTTACGACCGGTGGGATGAGGGAATGTTCGCTTTTTCGGAGTGGCAAGGCAAGAACTCCGTGGCTGCAGGCGGCGTTGGACCGTTGATGTTTGAGCCGGGAAGCCGCTGGCAATATGGGCAAAGCATCGATTGGGCAGGCCGGCTAGTGGAAGTGGTGAGCGGCATGAGCTTGGAGGATTATTTCCAATCGAAGATTCTGCGGCCACTGGAAATGGCCGACACCAGCTTCATTTTGCCGGAGTTCAAATTTGAGAGGTGGGTAACGAGATCTGAGCGCGATGCGGCCGGAGCATTGCTTCCAAACCAACGGAAGCAACCCGTTGCGCCAAAATCTTACAACGGGGGTGGAGGACTCTATTCCACCACCGCCGATTATGTGCGATTTATGCAAATGATCTTAGGCGGCGGGCGCGGAGTGAATGGCGCTCGCATAGTTTCGGCAGCGACGGTGAAGGCGATGAGCGCGAATCAGATCGGTGGGTTGACGGCGGGTAAGATGAAGAGCTTTACGCCCGCGCAATCCAGCGATGTGGACATTCAGCCGGGCCACAGGGAGAAATGGAGCCTTGCGTTTCTGTTGAATACGACGAAGTATGACGGCGGTCGGTCGGCGGGGAGTTTGGCTTGGGCTGGGCTGTATAACACTTTTTATTGGATCGATCCGGCGCGGGACTTGTGCGCGGTGATTATGATGCAGTTTCTGCCGTTCGTGGACAAGGAGGCCGTGGGGATGTTGGGGGATTTTGAGCGGGCGGTGTATGGGCAATTGAAGGGGTGATGCAGGTGATACATCCTTCAGGAATTGCTGTTCAGATTTGGAGACTCGGTTCATAAAATCGTGGAGAATGAGTATGGAGCGGCAATCTGCCGTGCGTGCGAAATCGTCGGAATTACGCCGATTCAAACTGCCGGGAAATCAGAATTATTTCATTCCCGCCGGGAACCATTCTGTATTCAGTTGAGTTCGGTGACGGAACGCATGAATTCGTTCGAATTGTGGAAAATCCTCTCGATGGTTGCCGCCCCAGTCAACCAGGTAACAATCAAGCATTGAAAAACTTGTCTTTGTTCCCACTCGCGTTCTTCGCGTTCACTTGCGGCCAGTTATTTTGGTCCCGTCATTGGTTTTTCAGCTGAGTTTAGCAAGTTGTTCCCCTGTTGAGACATTTGGGTTGGGTAATTTGGCGTAAATCTCGGAGAGCGGCAATGTGATGCCAATCGATTCGATGGGAAAGCTGGTATCTAGTCCTTCATAGGCCGTGGTGAGCCAGCTGCCGTTCGACATTCTGCGAGATACCTCGACCCGAGGCTCATCCTGAGATACAAGTACGTACTCTTCAAATGAGGAGAGGCTCTGATAAAGACGGAACTTACGGCCTAGGTCGTAGTCTGCCGTTGAGGGGGAGAGGATTTCAACGATGACTTTGGGGTTAATGATTGTATCTTCGACCTCATCAGTCAATTGAGGTTCTCCGCAATACACAAGCAAATCGGGATAGAGAAATTTTCTAGCGTTTACTCGGACCCGGATTTCCCTTGTCACAGAACAAGGAGTAGCTTCTAATCGCTCATCCAGCTTTCGCCCTAAACTAATCGAAATCCGTCCGTGGCGCATACTGGCCGCTTCGATAGGAAAAATCTCCCCATCGTGGTATTCGTTCCGGCACTCAGAGGCGCGGTCATAAACGAGATACTCCTCGACCGTCATTTTCGGATGTGCTAACGCGCTACCCATAGCTGTATTGTAACTCCGCCCACCCATGCTATACTGATCTTTTCATGAAGCTGTTCACCATCCCCGCTCTCCACCACGGCCCGCATCACCATGCAAGCCATACGTGCGCGCGGGCCTGTTCTTGAACCTGTTTCATACCCATGAAATTTTTCGAGAGTAAGCGCCCGCAGAGCAATCGGCGGGCGTTCTCATTTTTGCAGCAGACTTAAACTGGATTAACCGATGGACCTAGACTTTTCAAAACTCGACGGCCTTGTGACTGCCGTCATTCAGGATCACAAAACCGGACGCGTGCTCATGGTCGGCTACATGAACGAGGAATCGTTCAAAATCACCATGGACACGGGCTTTGCGTGCTTCTACAGCCGCTCGCGGAAGAAGCTTTGGCTGAAAGGGGAAACCTCCGGCCATAAGATCGCCGTGAAGTCAATTCAGACCGACTGTGATAAAGACGCGGTGCTGATTCAAGGTGAGGAACTGGGCCCGGGCGTTTGCCACGATGGCTACCAAAGCTGCTTCTACCGCACGTTGCGCGATGGCCAATGGGTGATCACCGAAGAGCGCACTTACGACCCGAATTCGGTTTACAACAAGTAAGGGACAACATGAAACTGAAACTAGGCATACCCAAGGGAAGTCTTGAAACCGCAACCGTGGATCTGTTCCGCCGCGCTGGATTTAACATCAATATTTCCAGCCGTTCTTATTTTCCGGCGATCGACGATCCGGAAATTGAATGCATGCTGATTCGTGCGCAGGAGATGGCCCGCTACGTTCAAGACGGCGTGCTGGACGCAGGGCTGACGGGTTACGACTGGGTGGTGGAGAACGAAGCCGACGTGGAAGTGGTGGCCGATCTGGTCTATGCCAAACAGAGTTTTGGAAAGGTCCGATGGGTGCTGGCTGTGCCCGAAGACGCGCCGGTGAAAACAGTGAAGGATCTGGAAGGCAAGGTGATCGCCACCGAATTGGTGAACGCCACCAAGCGCTATCTGGAGCGCAACGGCGTGAAGGCGAAAGTGGAGTTCAGTTGGGGCGCAACCGAAGTGAAGCCGCCGGTTCTGGCCGATGCTATCGTCGAGGTCACGGAGACCGGCTCATCCTTGCGGGCAAATAAATTGCGCATCGTTGAGACCATCATGGAGTCAAATACACAGCTAATCGCCAATAAAACCGCCTGGGCGGACGAATGGAAGCGGCGCAAGCTGGGTGATATGAAAATGCTGCTGGATGGGGCCATCGCCGCGCTAGGGAAGGTTGGATTAATGCTCAATGTGGAGAAGCAAAATCTGGATCGTGTGTTAGGCGTTCTGCCGGCGCTGAAGAAGCCGACCATTTCCCACCTAAGCGATGACAACTGGTTGGCCTTGAATACCATTATTGAAGAAGCCACTGTGCGCGTTATTATTCCCCGTTTAAAAGAAGCTGGGGCGCAAGGCATTGTTGAATATCCGTTGAACAAGATTGTGATGTAAGCCTATGATTCGAATTGTAGACAGCAAACAAGTAGCCGCCATTCTCTCGCGCAAGGCCGCGCGGTTTGAAGAGGCCGAAGCGATTGTGCGGCCTATTCTTGTCGCGGTGCGAACGCGCGGGGACAAAGCGTTGCTTGAGTATGCTCGCAAGTTTGACAAGCTGGACCGGCCCAGCGTGGCCGTCCCGCGCGCGGAGTTGAAGGCGGCGGAAAAGAAGCTATCGAAGGCGTTTCGCGAAGCGGTGAAAGTTTCGTCGGTGAACATTCGCGCCTTTGCCGAACTGCAGTTGCCTGAGGCGAAGCAGAAAACAGTCGCACCTGGATTGAAACTCGGACAGGTCGTTCGCCCGCTCGATACCGTGGCAGCCTACATTCCGTCCGGGCGTTATCCCCTGCCCTCCACTTTGTTGATGACGGTGATTCCGGCGCAAGTGGCTGGCGTACCCAACGTCTGCGTGGCATCGCCGAGACCTGTGACAGAGATCTTCGGCACAGCTTCCTTGTTAGGCGTGAAGAATGTTTTTCAAATGGGTGGAGCGCAGGCGATTGCCGCATTTGCTTATGGTACGGAAATTGTTCCCCGTGCAGACCGCATTGTCGGACCCGGCAATATTTACGTAGCGGCCGCCAAGAAGCTGCTTGCCGGCGAAGTAGGCATCGACTTCATCGCTGGCCCCACGGAAATTTTGATCATTGCCGCCGAGGGTAATCCTGCGTGGATTGCCGCGGATATGTTGGCGCAGGCCGAACACGACACCGACGCGTCCGCGGTGCTGCTGACCACATCGAAATCACTAGCTGCGGCCGTCTCGAACGAGATCGAAAAGCAGCTTGCCACTTTATCCACGGCGGAAACGGCGCGCGTGGCGATCGACAACAACAGCGCGATCATTCTAGTGAAGTCCCTTGCACAAGCGGTGGATATCTCAAACCAATTTGCGCCTGAACACCTGAGCATTCCAGATGCAAGCCTTGTTCCAACGATCCGCCATGCGGGCAGCATTTTCATTGGCGCGTCGAGCCCGGAAGCTGCCGGCGACTATTCCTCCGGGCCGAACCATGTACTGCCCACCTCCGGTGCGGCGCGGCTGCGCGGAGGGTTATCGTCAGCGGATTACGTAAAGATCATTTCGACCCAGCAGCTTTCCACCGCTGCACTGCGGACGTTGGCGCCGGCCATAACGACTCTGGCGCGCGCTGAAGGGCTTGAGGCGCATGCGCGTAGCGTGGAAGTTCGATTGCTGTCAAAGAGGGAGAAATAGGCCAGTGCCGAAAGAAGAACTGCGGCCGCGACCAGCGGTCGAACGGATGGCTCCATATTCGCCTCCCACAGGCGGTCGCGCCGATATGCTTCGCCTTGATTTCAACGAGAATACGATTGGCTGCTCGCCTCGGGTGACGCAGTTCATCGCGGAAAATTTAACAGAGAATGATCTGGCTGTCTATCCGGAATATACGGACGCGCGCCGGGAACTGTCCGAGTTCTTTCAAGTCCCCGAAGACGAAATGTTGTTCACCAACGGTACCGACGAAGCAATTCAGGTGCTGGTGAATACATACGTGGACGACGAAGACGAGGTGCTGCTGCTGCGCCCCAGTTATGCGATGTACAAATTTTATTCGGAAGTGGCCGGGGCCGTTGTGCGCGAAATTGACTATCGCGTTGCGAAGCTGGAGTTCCCCTTACAGGAACTACTGGGAGCCATCACCCCATCGACGCGCGCTATTTTGATCGCCAATCCCAATAATCCAACAGGCACGGGAACGAATCTTGAAGGGATTGAACGCATCCTAAAAAAGGCTCCGAATGCAGCCGTTTTAATCGACGAAGCCTACTACGAATTTTGCGGCATCACCGCCCTGCCGCTGATTGAAGAGTATCCGAATCTGTTTGTCAGCCGGACGTTTTCCAAAGTGTATGGCATGGCGGGTATGCGCTTCGGATGTCTATTTTCGCGCGCGTCGAACATCAAATGGATGCATAAAGCACAGTCGCCTTACAGTGTGAATTCGTTGGCGGCGCTGGCCGCACGCGCCGCGGTTCGGGATCAGGGGTACATTCGAAAATACGTCACGGAGGTGCTGGCGGCCCGCGAGTTGCTGTATGTTGGCCTTGAAAACTTGAAGATCCCATACTTCCAAAGCCAAGCCAATTTCGTGCTGATCCATGCTGGGGATCGCGCCATTCCAGTTCGCGATGCGTTGCGGGCGAAAAGTATTTTGATTCGGGATCGTAGCTATGAACTGCCTGGTTGTGTCCGCGTAACGGTAGGGACGCGCGATCAGATCCGGCTCTTTTTGGAGGAGTTAGCAGCCATATGGTAAAGTCTGCGAGCGACCTGATCATTTTCGATATGGACGGCGTGCTAGTGGATGTGCGCGAATCCTATCGTTCCGCGATTCTAGTTACGGTAGAGCACTTCACCGGCAAGCAGATCACTAAAGATTTAGTACAGGATTACAAGAATCAAGGAGGCTGGAATAACGATTGGATGCTTTCGCGGAAGATTGCCGCGGACCTCGGAACTCAACTTGAATACGATGTTGTTGTCGATTACTTTCAGAAGGTTTTCTTCGGGCCCACACCGGAAGAAGGCTTGATGTGGCGCGAACGATGGATTGCCAACGAAGGCGTGCTGGAAAAGCTGAACCGCAGATTCCGTTTTTCAATCTTTACAGGACGTACAAAAGAAGAAGCGCGAATTACGCTTGATCGTTTCGTCCCCAATATGAACTTTCTGCCATTGATTGGAGCGGACGAAGTCAAAAACGGCAAGCCCGCACCAGATGGCCTGGAACTGATACAAAGGCAAATCCCTGACGTGGAATATTTCTACATTGGCGACACGATAGATGATGCGCGCTCTGCGTCGGTGGCGGGAGTGCCCTTCATCGGGATCAGTCATCCCGGTGGACTGCAATCGGAAACGACTACAAAACTGTTGTGGGACGAAGGCGCGATTGCCGTACTTGACGACATCAACCAACTGGAGAATTTTCTATGCCAGTAAGAACTGCCGCAGTGAAACGGATCACCAAAGAAACCCAAATCACCGGTTCGCTGAAGATTGAAGGTAAGGGTAAATACAACGTCCAAACCGGCATTCGCTTTCTGGATCATATGCTGGAGCTGTTCACCAAACATGGCGGTTTCGATTTGACGCTGGACGCAAAGGGCGACCTGGACGTGGATCAGCACCATACCGTCGAAGACGTGGGAATCGTTCTAGGGCAGCTTTTCGCGAAGGCGTTAGGCGACCGTAAGGGCATTAATCGCGCTGGCTATTTTGTGCTGCCGATGGATGAGACACTTGCCGTGGTCGCTGTGGATCTCGGCGGCCGGCCCGCGCTGGTGTACGAAGACAAAGTGAAGGTAGTGTTGGTGGGCGACTTGCAAACGGAACTGCTGCATGACTTCTTCGATGGCTTTACCGTGCACGTTGGCGGCAACCTGCACGCTAAGATTCTTTATGGCCGCTCTAACCATCACAAGATTGAAGGCATCTTCAAATGCTTTGCCCGAGCCATGAAGTTCGCCTGCTCGAAAGATGCCAGGCTGAAAGACCAACTACCTTCCACCAAGGGTCTTTTATGATTGCCGTATTCGATTACGGCGCCGGCAATCTGCGGAGCGTACTGAATACGCTGGCTGAAATCGGCGCAACCTATACCCTCGTCGACGATGCGGAAGGGTTGGAGAAAGCCACCAAAATTATCCTTCCGGGGGTGGGGCATTTTGGGCAGATGTTGCGGTCGCTCGATGCGATGCGCGTGCGGGAAACGTTGATCAATCGCGCCAAGGGCGGCATACCGTTCCTTGGAATTTGCATCGGGCTGCAGGCGATGTTTGAAGGAAGCGAAGAAGCCCCTGGCGTTGCCGGTCTCGGCCTGTTCCCCGGCATGGTGAAGCGGTTCCCGGAAGATGCGCGCGTGCCCCACATGGGGTGGAACGAAGTGGACGCGAAGAAAGGTTCGCGCTTGTTCGCCAACATGGGCGAGCGGCCTTATCTATACTTTGCCCATAGCTATTATGCACCAGTGATTCCGCAGGCAGCGGCCACGTGCCAGTATGCCGAGCCGTTCACCGCGGCCCTTGAAGCAACCAATGTTTTTGGCGTGCAATTTCATCCCGAAAAATCCGGCCCTCTAGGATTGAAAATTGTCAAAAACTTCATTGAACTCTGATACCTCCTGGACCTATGACAGCATGCTAGCGAAACGAATTATTCCGTGCCTTGACGTCACCGGCGGACGCGTGGTGAAGGGCATCAACTTTGTCAATCTACGCGATGCCGGCGACCCGGTGGAATTGGCAACGCGCTACAACGACCAATCGGCGGATGAACTGGTGTTCCTGGATATCACCGCTTCGAGCGACGATCGCAACACAATGGTGGATGTGGTGGCCCGCACAGCCCGCAAGGTTTTCATTCCCCTTACGGTGGGAGGTGGGATTCGTAGCATCGTCGATGCACGGAAGATCCTGATGGCCGGCGCCGATAAAGTGAGCGTGAATACATCGGCTGTGCGAAGGCCGGAACTGATCAGCGAACTGAGCCGTGAGTTTGGCGCACAAGCGGTTGTGCTCGCTATTGATGCGAGACGGAGGCCCGATGGCCGCTGGAATGTTTTCACAAAAGGCGGGCGCGTGGACGAAGGGATTGACGCAGTGGAGTGGGCGGCGCACGGGCAACAGTTGGGGGCGGGCGAGATCCTGCTGACGTCGATGGATTCCGACGGTGTCAAGCAGGGCTTTGATTGCCACCTTACGGCGGCGGTCTCGCGAGCAACCCTGATTCCAGTGATCGCCTCAGGCGGCGGCGGCACGCCAGAGCATTTCCTTGAAGTGCTCACCGAAGGTCGAGCCGATGCGGCGCTGGCGGCAAGCATCTTCCACTATGGAACTTACACGGTGAACGACTTGAAAGAATTTTTGTACAAATACGGCATTGTGGTGAGGAAGACGGCGTGATCATTCCCTGTATTGATTTGATGGACGGAAAAGTGGTGCAGTTGGTCCAAGGCAAAGAGAAAGCGCTGGAGGGTGAAGCGCCCCTCGTGATGTTGGAAAAGTTCTCGGCATTTCCCGTGATTCAAGTGATCGACCTCGATGCGGCGCTGGGCCGCGGGACGAATGACGAGATCGTGGAACTGCTGGCGTCTCGTGCGACGACTCGTGTGGGTGGCGGCGTGCGGACTCCGGAACGCGCCCGAAGATTGGTGGAGCAAGGGGCGAGCCGCGTCATTGTCGGTACAAGCGCCTTCACCAAGACCGGAGTGAATCATGAGTTGCTGAAATGTATCGCGGCGGAAGTGGGACCGGAACGCATCCTTCTTGCGCTCGATTCAAAAGGCGGGCGCATCGTTGTGAAGGGCTGGCAAGAAGCCACCTCGCTCGCGGCCGAAGATGTCATTGGCGAGCTGGAGCCATACTGCGGCGGCTTTCTGTGCACTTACGTGGACAAGGAAGGCATGATGCAAGGTACAGATCTTGAATGGTTCGCGCGCCTGCGTGCCGCTACGAAGCACGAGATTACCGCAGCCGGTGGAGTTACCACGATGGACGATGTGAAGGCGCTGCTTGCGATGGACATTCACGCGGCGTTGGGGATGGCAATTTATACAGGGCGGCTATCGCTCTCTGAACTCGCTACCATGGTCAGGTGAGAAAACTCTTTTCTGCGTTTCTTTGGCTGTCACTTGCCGCGGCCCCGGCCCTGCAGGACGTCGGAGGAAACTAACGGCCGGAGACGGCGCTGCACTACGCAACTCAAACAGGCCCGCACCGGATGTGGAGGGTATTTTGGGGAAGCTGAAAGGCAGGTGGCGCTGCTCTGTCTTTGGAACCGTCTTCCATGAGCCGGATTGCGGCCAATACCACGGACCGAAGCTCGGAGGTAGTGGTTCCGACACGACCGAGGAAGAAGAACAGGCGGAGATTGAAAAGGCGGGTTGGCGGAATCAGAGTTGGAGCGGGAGTTGAAAAATCTACTAGCGCGGAAGTAGTTCCAGCGGCGAATTGATCCAGTAGTCTGGCCCAAAGCTCCGCATGTGCTCGTGGTTGCCGTAACCGTAGCCGGCTCCGCAAACGACCACACCAGCTCGTTTGCCTGCTTCCATATCCGCCGATGCATCGCCGATATACAGGCAATCTTCCGGCTTCACGCCAAACAGATCGATCGTCTTCAAGATCACATCAGGCTCGGGCTTGGCGGGAAATCCGTCGGTCCCTTGCACATGCTCGAAGTGCTGGAGCAAGCCGAACTTCTCAAGAATGATCCGCGTCGCAGGAGTACCCTTTGTAGTACCGGTAGACTTGCGTCCCGGCAAACCCGCAAGCATTTCCGGAACGCCGTGATAAACGCGAGTCAGCGTGTGCTGACGGCCGTGATAAATGGTGCGGTAGTCGGCGATCATGGCTTCGTTCTTTTCGGGAGTCAAGTCCGCGTCGAGATCGCGAAACAACGCCTCAAGATGGCGGCCGATATAGGAGCGAAGAAATTCGAAGGACTGGGGTGGGAGATTGTGCTTTTCCAGAACCAGCGCGACAGAACCGCAAATGTCGACGGCGCTGTCTGTCAGCGTTCCGTCGACATCAAAGATATACACATTAAATCGCGGGATGCTCACGCAGGCTGAGGTCCATCAATCAGTGGAGGGACTCGCAGGCCTGGCTTCGGTTCCGCCTTCAAAGGTTGAGCCTGTGGGCCGTTGCCTTTTGCCTGAGTATTCGCGTTCTTTACCGCCGCCAAGGTCTCACCGTTGATCAGCTGGATTACTTCGGCGCCATCGAGAACTTCACGTTCAAGCAATGCTTCGGCCACACGAACCATAGCCTCCGCGTACTTGTCGATGATGCCTTGGGCTCGTTTGTAGCCCTTGTCGACCATGCTGCGGACTTGCTCATCAATCTTAATGGCGGTAGCTTCGCTGTAATCGCGATGCTGAGCGATTTCCCGGCCAAGGAAGATCTGTTCTTCTTTCTTGCCGAAGCTCATCGGACCCAAATCGCTCATACCCCATTCGCAAACCATCTTTCGGGCCAAATCAGTGGCGCGTTCAATGTCATTACCCGCGCCAGTGGTGATGTGGTTCATGAACTTATCTTCAGCGATGCGGCCCGCCATCAGAATAGTGATCTGCGCTTCCAAATACTCTTTGTCGTAGCAGTGTTTGTCATCAAGCGGTAACTGCATAGTCAGGCCAAGCGCCATGCCGCGAGGAATGATAGTGACCTTATGCAGGGGATCAGCTTCCGGAATCAAACAGGCAACCACGGCGTGCCCAGCTTCATGATAGGCGGTGTTCTTCTTTTCGGCGTCACTCAGGATCATGGACTTGCGTTCAACGCCCATGATGACTTTGTCTTTCGCCAACTCGAAATCGTACTGCGTGACAACCTTGCGGTTGGAACGGGCGGCGATGAGAGCGGCTTCATTGACCAGGTTCGCCAGGTCAGCGCCGACGAAACCGGGAGTGCCGCGGGCGATGACGGAAAGGTCGACGTCATCAGAAAGTGGAGTCTTTTTCGTGTGGACCCGTAAGATCTGTTCGCGGCCTTTCACGTCAGGGCGGCCCACTACCACGCGTCGGTCGAAGCGACCGGGGCGCAGCAGCGCGGGATCAAGCACGTCCGGCCTATTGGTGGCCGCAACCAGGATTACACCTTCGTTAGATTCAAAGCCGTCCATTTCGACCAGCAATTGGTTCAGGGTCTGCTCGCGCTCATCATGTCCGCCGCCCAACCCAGCGCCACGATGACGGCCGACAGCGTCGATTTCATCGATGAAGATAATGCAAGGCGCGTTCTTCTTTCCTTGTTCAAACAGATCGCGAACGCGGCTTGCGCCCACGCCGACGAACATTTCCACGAAGTCCGAACCGGAGATGGAAAAGAATGGGACATTAGCTTCCCCGGCAATCGCACGGGCAAGCAGAGTCTTACCGGTTCCGGGGGAACCTACCAGCAACACACCCTTAGGAATGCGGCCACCGAGCTTCTGAAACTTTTGCGGCTCGCGCAAGAACTCGATGATCTCCTGCAGTTCTTCCTTCGCCTCATCAACGCCGGCGACATCCTTGAATGTCACCTTCTTTTGCTGGGAAGAATGAAGGCGAGCCCGGCTCTTTCCGAAGCTAAGCGCCTTATTGCTCCCCCCCTGCATCTGCCGCATCATGAAGATCCAGAAAGCGAAGAGCAGGATAAAGGGAACGATGTTGACAAGGATGGAGATCAGATTCCCACTGGAAGTCTCGGCAATTGTGACGTTGACGCCCTTTTCCTTGAGCGTCTTGTAGATGTCCGGATAGTTCAGTGGCAGCGTCGTCTTCAAGAAGTTGCCGTCGGCTGCGAAAACGCCGGTCACTTCCGTACCATTCACATTGACGGTTTTCACGTTGCCCGATTCCACTTCATGGACGAACTCGGTGAAGGTCAACGGCTGGGTCGCTTTCCCTTTGTTCCGCGGGATGACAGTCCACAAAATGACCGCCATACACATGATGACAACCCAAATAATCGCCGTTCTGACGTTAGAATTCATTTGTTCCTCAATAATAGAGACGCCACACAGTCCCTAACCGATTCAATCCAGTCCTGAAAACACCAGTACTGTTTACCTGCTACCCAAAAACTTGCCTATTTTCGGACCACGCTTACTTTTATGGCAAGCTTTGATCCCGGCTGAGGGGTGTACCCCTTAGCCACGCCGAAGCGTTCGGCCCAAAGGATTTGTTCGCCCACGCATATCATCGGCCAATGACGCCGATCCCATAAGGGGATCCTATGATCTTGAAAGAGGTTTTTTAACTTAACCTCATCGGTAAAACTCTCTGGATGATACCTGTCTCCGGGCCTCCAATTCCGTACTACCAAAGAATTGACGGCATGTTGCAAATCAATTAAAGTACTACCTTCAGTATAGACGGATTCCAGGTCCACCAGTTCCGTGCAAATCACTCCGGCCCCGTTTGGAATCTCCATTTCACCGGGAAGTTGAACCTGCATCTGATAATCGCGCCCTTCAAGCGTATCCGATCCAGGCTCGGCGAAGCGAACCCAATCGAAGGAGCGGAACACATCTAATCCGGGAATCTGAATCCGGCCCGAACCTTCCGAACTGTTCAAAAGCAGCAAGACATTTTCAATATGAGAGAAGTCAATTTGGCGAAGATCGCCTTTGGCCTTCTCGATCATGGCGCGCAGCAAGCGGCGTTGCACTGGGAGCGGCTTACTTACGAGCGGTTCGATGGTGGCAACATAGGTTCCGCCTATTTTTCTCCAGACGCTGGGAAGGATTTGGTTGATTTCTTCCTGCCAATAGATTTCTTCGCTGGCGGAGAGTTCGGCGAGTTGACTAAGGGCGTCCACGATTGAGGGATTCCATTCGTCTCGCAAATGCGGCAGCAGTTCGTGGCGGATGCGGTTGCGGACTAGAGTCGTGTCGCGGTTGGAGGCGTCTTCGCTCCAATCGATACCCTTACCTTCGAGCCAATCCTCGATTTCCACTCGTTCCACATTAATGAGGGGACGGATGATGCCCTCTCGCGTGGTTGAGAGTACTCCAGCAAGGCCCCGTGATCCAGAGCCGCGAAGCAACCGGAAAAGCACCGTCTCGGCCTGATCGGACTTTGTGTGTCCGGTGGCGACGCGATCGATTTGGTCTGTTGCGATTAATTCGGTAAACCAATCGCGGCGGGCATCGCGAGCTGCCTGCTCAAGATTGCTTTGCTGGCCGTACCACCAATCGAGGGAGAGGAATTCAAGGCCCTGTTGCCTTGCCATTTGGCGAACACGACTTTCGTCTGCAGCCGACTCATTCCCACGAAGGTGATGATTGATGTGAAGCACTATTAAAGGGCGATGACCAAGCTGCCAAAGCGCCTGGAGGAGGAAGGTAGAATCCGCTCCACCGGAAACAGCGACCCCCACGCGGCAGTTGGCGGGAATCATGTTATAACGAGAGATGGATTCGGCGACTTTGTCGAGGACGTCCACGAGGCTACTTCAATTGTAATCCTCCGGCGATCGGAATGATGACGGAATCCTTTGACCACCAGGAGAAATACGTAAATTGACACTTGAACAACGCGCGGCGCGTGTGCGTCTGCTCCTAACTGATGTGGACGGCGTCATGACTGACGGAAAATTGTACAACGTTCCGGGACCTGACGGAAAGATGTGGGAAACGAAAGGGTTTGACGCCCAGGACGGTATTTCGCTGCAGTGGCTTGGATGGTATGGCATCGATTGCGGCTTGATTAGCGGCCGTGTTTCTCCGGCGACCGAGGAACGCGCGAAGCAGTGTAAATTTAAATACATTTACCAGGGGCATATCGAAAAGATTCCGATCTACGAAGAGATCATGGCGAAGGCCGGGGTGACGCCTGATGAGGTGGTGTACGTCGGCGATGACTTAACCGATGTCACCATCATGCGTCGAGTAGGGTTTTCGGTTTGCCCAGCGGATGCTCGGCCTGAGGTGAAACAGATTGCCAATCTTGTGACGCAAGGCGGGGGCGGCCATGGCGTGTTACGTGAGGTGGCGGAGCTGATTCTGAAGTCTAAGGGCCATTGGGATGAATTGCTGAAGAAGTATGAAGTGATCCGGTAAATCATCATGGAACTGGAAACCATTGCCTTCGTTGTCCGTGGCCGGAACGGCACCGGTGTGCTGCATCAACTGACCGGCGTCATTGCCGCGCATAAGGGCGACATATCCCAAGTGGCGATACTCGAAAGCCAACCGGAATCACGCGTCTATTTCGAGGTTACGACGCCGGGCGACCCGGAAGGCATGTTCGAAGAATTGCGAAAGCTGGAAATCGTCAGTGTGGTTGAACGCTTCGAGACGATGCAGAAGATCTATGGCAAGCGGATCATCATCATGGGTGGCGGGGCGCAGGTTGGGCAAGTGGCGATCGGCGCTATTTCCGAGGCGGATCGGCACAATATCCGTGGAGAAAAGATTTCGGTGGATACGATTCCGCTAGTTGGTGAGACGCCATTGGCGGAAGCCGTGCGTGCGGTTAGCAGGTTGCCTAGGGCAAAGGCGCTGGTGTTGGCCGGCTCGTTGATGGGCGGACAGATTGAGCTGGCCGTTCGGGAAGTGAGAGAGCGCGGGCTTTTGGTTATCAGTCTGAATATGGCGGGAAGTGTGCCCGATGCGGCGGATCTGGTGGTTACCGACCCTGTGCAGGCTGGGGTGATGGCCGTGATGGCTGTTGCCGACACGGCTAAGTTCACAATTGAGAAGCTAAAGCGGCGGGTTTTTTAGTGGTTATTTCGCAGGAATCAAGAGTGTTCACTTGGCTGGGGGAAGTGAAGCGCAGAGGAGTAAAGTGTCGAAACGAGGATCATTGAATTTCGTAGTGTCTCCAACTCTACTTCCGCCACGCTGAATTCCCCACCAGTGAGGAAGGCAATCCAGTCATTGTGGAATTTACAGGAGGCAAATCCCAGGGAATCGTGCGTCTTTTCAGCCTCTCATGCCGCATAGATGACAAGGGCATCCTTGAGGACCTGGGGGCGTACCCAAGGCTTCAGCCCGCGCTTGGTAACCAGATCGACCCTTCGTCCGGCCAGAGATTCCAACTCCTCGACGAGCGATTCGAATTTTATCAAACCGATCCGGGCAGCCGGCTCGAATTCCACCATTATGTCGATGTCGCTTTCCGAATTCATCTCCCCCCGAACTGCGGACCCGAATAGGGAAAGCTCTTTGATTCCGTAATGGAGACAAATTTTAGCGAGCGATGCACGGTCGATCAGCGTGTCGCCGAGTTGGAGCGTCTGGCTCATAGGTTTAATCTCTATTATGCAACAGGGTCGATGCCACGCTCATTTTGAATCGTTATTCCAGTGGCTTGAATTCTGTTGCCCCCGGGCGGGCCGATGAGGCATTGGCGGGATACAAGGTCGTGGGGGGCAAAGATTCCCGGAATCTGATGACTGATCCGAGATCGACGACACCCTCGACACCATCTTCAAAGCATAGGTGCAAACGGTGGCCGCCAATCGGATTCACAGAGACGATATCTTTCAACATGTGTCTACTCCAAAGGGGCAATGGGATTGAGCTGGGGAGGGACACGCCTTGAATGAGCTTATTCCGCGAATACCGCTTGCAGCGTTCTCAATGTGGCGGCGAGCCTCTTTGCGGTGACTATTCCAAGTTTTTTCGACAGCTGGGTCTTGTCTACTGCACGAACCTGATCGAGCAGGATTAGACCTTTCCGGCCACCATGATTGACACCAATTCGGAACGGCGCCTCGCGCCCTGCCGTAGTCATGGGGGCGACGAGTACGGTGCGCAGTTGATCGTGCATTTCGGCGGGAGACACAACAACGCACGGACGTGTCTTCCTGATTTCGCTCCCGACAGTTGAATCAAAATTCACCAACCAAATCTCTCCACGCGTCACCAGACTAACTCCGAATCCTCCGCATTACCAAATTCTCCCAACACGAGTTCATCTTCGCCAGATGCCGCGATAATCCTGGCAGCCTCGGCCCAACCTCTCCGAACAGGACTTGCGGGCCTCCGCAGCACCAATGCGCCATCCTCGATCGTCATTTCCACTCCAGCCTTTGGGTCCAAACCCAGTTGCGCAAGTAACGGTTTCGGAATGACGACTCCGGGGGAGTTCCCGATCTGTCGAATGTTTACGTGCACGGCCCACGTCGTAATAACAATGTTATTCCATAATCCTGGTCGGTCAAGGGTTACCAACAGGTTGCGATTGGTCGCGCAGACTTTACGCTCTACGGTTTTTATGGCCTACTTAACGGAAATAGCGTATTCGCGCAAGAGTTCGAGTTTCGAATCGAGAATGCGGATCATGAATTTTCCGGCCGGCAAACCGGCTGCGGAACGAACGGCGACCGTCTCGTTAGAGCGGGTTGCCGGGGCTTCGTGTACTAACTTCCCGGATTCGTCGACGATGTTCGCCGTGTAGGAAGGCGACTCGGGCAAGCCGGTTGCATCGAGTGAAAATTGTATGGCCCTTTTGGCCTCGACGAAAGGCGCCTCAGCCTGTCCGCCGCGCAACGATTCCAACGTCACCTGTTGTGGCGACTCGGGGGAAGGGCGTGGAGCGATCAACACGATAGCAATCGCCGCGGCGCATGCCAAACCGGCGAAGACAGGCAGGGGCTTGGCCATCCATTGAGACAGTCCGCCCCTAATGTTGTCCCACACTGAAGGTTGCTCCTTCGCTTCTAAGACACGAGCGGAAGCCGCTTTCATGTGGACCAAATAGGTATCGGTTTCCTCAAGCGAAAGTTGACAGCTTTCACAGATGAGAAGGTGTTCTTCTAAGTCTTCGCAACAGTTAGGGGAGAGCTTCCCCATTGCATATTGCTCAATTTGTTCTTCGGTTAAGTGCGCACCAGCGACCATTTGTCCATTCTCCTCAAGTTTTGATCCAAAGACTACCTGGGGCCTTCTCATAATTACTTGTATTTCCGAGACCCTCAATGTATTAGTCGGATGAGGAGGCAGAAGCTCTCATACTTTTGTTTTCAGGATTTTTCCTACCCAACCTTTTCCGGCCCAATACCCCAAAGCGGGCTTTGGCGCGGGACTTTAGGAGCCGAAACTGGGTATCTGTTAAGGCCATTTCTTCACAGATCTGCTCTTGCGGCTGTTCATGCAAGTAGAATCGAATGAGAATTTCCCTGTCTCTTCGGGAGATACCCGCTAGAACCTCCTCCATAATCGAGACCTTCTCCTCATCAAGAATCTGCGATTCGGGATTGCGGCGGCCGTCGACAATGCGGACTCCGTTCTGAATATCCAGGTGGTTGTTACGAAGGTTTACGATCTGATCGATGTGGGAGGCCACTTGGCGCCGGACGACCGTTCGAACAAACCCCATTAGCCGTTCGGGCTCGCGAAGTTCCCCTTTCTTGATGGCGTTGATTACGATAAGGAAAGTATCGTGGACCTTGTCATCGAGTTCCTGCAAACCGAGCTGCCTGCAAAGGTAGAGCCTAATTCCCCTGGAAAACATGGAGTACAGTTCTTCCATACCCGATGGATCGTCCTCGCGGATTTTCTCAACCAGCTTCGACCAATCGACGTTGGAAACTTGTGTTTCCGCTTCTGTTCGATTGGGTTCCGGGTGATCTACCGTGTCGGAGGTATCGTTTCCGATTTCAAGCATCAAAGGCATCCTTATCTTATCCTTTCCCAACAACAAAAAACGCGGACCAATATTTGGGTTTGTTTCGAAACGAGTTTGAACGCAAACAGCTTAACTGTGACTGGCGGAGTGCTTCGGCAATTTGGAGGGGATTTAGATTTTCCTTTTGATCGGAAATACGTTCATAAAGCCCAGAGAACAATTCGCCCGTATCGTCCGGTGTTGGCCAAAGACTAGCAATTGTCGTCTGGGCTCCGGCGGCGAGCCAGGCTCGGGTGAGTCCCATTAATCCACTGCCGCGGCGGCCTGGGCCGTTCCCTGAATTGCACCCATTGAGCACGACTAACCTAGCGTGAGTGTTTAGTGTCGCCGTCTCGTTAGGAGATAGCAGTTCAGGAATACCTTGGGGGTTAACTCCGAGGGCGAGAGACGGCTCGGCGCCGGGCAGATTTTCCATTACGAAATGAGCTGCGATGTGGATCACAGTTGGATTACGAGACAAAGCGGCACGAAGGCTGTTGGGGGTCGCCTGCTCGCCTGTCAGAAGATCGATCGTTCCGGTGGGCCTAAATTTCAGGGCACATTTCGATATTTCCACCGCCGTGGCCGGAAGGCGAGGCAGTGGATATTCGACCTTGGCGAAGGTGGAGTTCCTGTTTTGGAAGCGGGAGTCGGCCCGATTGTAGATGGCGTCGGCAACTCCGAGGAATCCATCGGAGGGAGGGGCTGAGGCGGTGTCTTCTTGTTGAAGAAAGACACCTGGCATAATGCGCAGGGAGTGGTCTTCGGCTAGGAATCTAGCGGGGCCGGGAAGGGAGAGCCCGGCGAACGGAACGGAAAAAAGGTCGCGATCGAGAATCAAGAGCCAGTGCTTTTTCCCTTCCACTTTCGAGTGGATCTGGCCAAATAGAGACGAAAACAGTTGGCGGCCGGCATCCTCCAACCCTTTATCCTCTCTCACCGAAAGCACAAACTGTTCCACTTGCGTTCGGATTTCTTTCTGAGCGGCCAAACGCCGGAGGGTGATACCTTCCTTTGTTACGGCCCAAACCATGGACCCTTCGGCAGAGATATGGAAACTGATCAAAGCTTCGTCGGGACGGAGCGAATTGAGGAGTTTTGCCTTGAAGGCAAAGGAAGCAGTGGGAGAAAGATCAAGCTGGGCGAACCCTTGTTTTAGTACCAGTTCGCGCAATCTGAGCTTGAGGGAAGCTGCTCGTTTGGTTAGATCTAACGAGTGTCCGGTGGAAGCAATCGAGCTTTCGGTGTGCCTTAATTGGTCCATCACTTCAAAATACTCAGTTGGGAGATAAGCTTGATTGGCCTGCCGTCGTAACTCGCGGAAGCTCCAGGCATGATTTTCCTGGGCGAGGAAAAGACTTTCCCATACCAGATCGGGGTTGGAGCGAAGTGATGTCTCGTCGGCGACTACGGAAAGATAGGAATCGTAGACTTCCTGTAATTCTTCTTCGGCCTTTGCTCGCAAGCCGTCAACGGGAATGGCCTGCAACTTCCAAAGTCGAATTTGATCGAGGGCGGCAGTCAGGTCAAGCAGAGCCAAGCGGTTGTTCCCCATGGCGTGATGGGCCAATCCGCGATAGTGCAGCATCTGCCTGGTTTGTATGGGTGTGAAGCTTTTGCAAGCAGCAGCGGAGTTGAGCCAATCGACCGCAACTTTGAATTGGCCTTGCTTGAATCGCAACACTCCAATGTTGCTGAAGGAAGGGCAAAGATCGGCGCCCTTACTATTTTTCCGCAGCTGGTAGGCTTGACTCAGGACCTGCTCCGCTTTCTGGAGGTCGCCGTATCTTGTCAGTTCAAAGCCGTATTGATTCATGACGAAGGTTTCGGTGTCAAGATCCTTTTCTTTGGCCGCTAAGGAAATCGCTTTGTTGAAATAGGACTCGGCCTTTGCGGTGTTGTTCTTGCGAAACTCTAGTTGACCTAACTGGGCATACACGTAGGAAGTAAAGTGAGCAGGCTCCTGATCGCTAAAAGTCGCTACCGCTTTGGCGGCGGTAGTCGCGGCCGAATCGAGATCCCCATGATTGAGATAAAGGGAAGATAACATTATTAGGGTCGCGTAGCGCGTTCTCTCGTCCTGGACCGAATCAGCGGCTTCGAGAGCCTTGATATAAGTTTCGGCGGCGGACCGGAAATCGAGTATGCCTAAACGAATCGACCCGAGATTGCTAAGGAATCGCGCCTGGGAAACCCTGTCACCGCTCGATCGCGCTTGTTCGAAGCCCGATTCATAAAGGGTAGCGGCCTCCCTTAAGCGGCCATCCTTGACGAACGCTTTAGCCCTATTCTTGATGGCTTGAAATTCGGGGCCGTTCCAAAGAGTGGAATTCTGTTCGGTTGTCGAAGGGGAAAGACGCGTAGGACGGGAAGAACTGGTTAGCAGCGAGACCAGTAACGGAGTAATAAGCAGTATGGGATGTGCGGCACCGTTTTTAGTCTTCAAAGGAGTTCCTTTCAACAGCAATCAGAATCTTACGAAGGGACTTGATTCGGCGATAAGTCCTAGGAGTACCCTTAGCAGGAATACTCCATAGGATGATATCAAACAAACTATATGTTTGTTAACCCTTTTTATAGAGTTCATTAAGTAAGACATGCGTCTGTGTCGCATGAGTAAAACAGATGTAAAGTATTTGAACTATTGCAGTTCGATGATGATGATGATAATTTCCATGATTTCCCCCAATACCACCGGCTTTTGCTGGTGATTTTCTGATTCAAGAGTAGAGGAGACGGTGGGAGGTATTCGATTTCGAAGGATGCTAAGTTATTCAATACAAGGGAAATGTTCTTGTAGACGGATGGGGGAACGGGGAAACGCCTCGGCCTAGCTCACGCAGAAGGCGGGAAACCGAGCAAAAATTTGGATTGGCTTAGGTAGGTTACGACTGAAGGAAAAAGGGGACTGACGGAACAGACAGCCTTTTTTTCGCAAACTGACTTTCAGAACAATCAATCCCTTTCGATAGCGAAAAAAGGTGTCAGTTCCGTCAGTCCCCTTTTTCAAACTCTAACTTAGTCAAGGGTGGGTAACTTGGGCTTGTTCATGAGCACGAAAATGCCGAGCCCAAGCAACGCCACGGAAATCCATTGCGTCAAAGAGAAAGGCAGGCCGAACGGCAGGGCCTGTTCATGATGGCGGAAGAATTCGACACCGAAGCGGAGGACCGAGTAAAGAATCAGGTAGTAACCAAGCAGCTCGCCCGGGCGGTAGCCGCTGCGGTACTTCCTCCAGAGGATGGCGAAAATAACCAAGTTGCCCATGGCTTCGTAAATTTGAGTTGGATGTAAAGGCAAACCCAAGGGCACTCCAACGCGCCGGGCGGCTTCGGGATCAGTGAATGTCACGGCCCAAGGAAGATCGCACCTTTCGCCGTAGCAGCAGCCGGCGGCAAAGCAACCGATTCGGCCAATCGCATGGGCGATGGCAAGGCCTGGTGTGAAAAGGTCGGCCGTCGCCAGAAACGGCAATCCGTTTTTCTTCATGTACCAGTAGGCGACCATGATCGCCAGGATCAATCCACCTTGATAAACACCGGCGGCTTGCAGCGTGCTGAAGGCGAGAATCTCCTCAAGGTGCGTTGCGTAGTAGCGCCAATCGAACATGTACATGGCGAGCTTCGCGCCAATGATACCGGCGAATGCACAATAGACTGCGAGGTTCGTAACGATATCGGGATTCAGTCCCTTTTCCTTGGCGATCCTGGTGGTTATCCACAGCGCAACCAGAAAGGCCAGGGCAACCAGGGCGCCATAGGTAGGCAGAAAGAAATCGTCGATGGAGATAATTTTGGGGAACATGTTTTAGTTGGCGGGCAGGGCGGGTTCGGGGGTCTTCTCTTCAGGCTTGTTGGCGCTTCGGTTCATGTCGAGCAGCAGCAGGCAGGCGCCGATAAAAATGGAGCTATCGGCCACGTTGAAGGAAGGAAATTGATAGTCACGCCAGTAAAACATCAGAAAGTCCGTGACGGCGCCGTGAAAGATGCGGTCATACAGATTGCCGCAGGCGCCACCGAGGACAAGCGCTAGGGCGACACGAACGAAATTGCCTTGCGTATCGCTTGGCTTGAGCGCGCGAACCAGCATAAAGGCCACTACGAGGGCCACCAGAGAAGAGACGCCGATTAGAACAACTGCCCTAACCCAGTCGGGCGCATCCTGCAACAAGCTGAACGCGGCGCCCTTGTTTTGGGTGTGAATGATACTGAAGAAGCCCGCGATGACCGAATGGGTGTCCCACAGGCTGACGCGGGTTTCGATTAGGTACTTAGTCGCCCGATCGAGCAGGAAGATCAGCGGGGAGATTAGAGTGATGGCGTAGCGCGGGGTCATGCTTCTCCATCTTTACGCCAATGCCGCACGGCGTCAGAGCACGGGACGCAGCAGGTCGGGAAGTCTTTATCGGAGCCGACGTCAAGCGTGTACTTCCAGCAGCGTTCGCATTTCACACCTTCAGCGCGGTCCACTTGGATTTCAAGTTCACCGGCGCCGGGTTCCACCGTGACTTGAGAAACAATGAAGAGCGCCGGCAGTTCGACTTGTCGTGACTGTAGCAACGCAAGTTGTTCGCCGCTGGCTTTCAGTGTGACCTTGGCTTCGAGAGGCGCGCCGATCAGCTTTGCCTGACGGGCGGTTTCGAGAGATTTGAGGACCGGCTCGCGAAGGTCGATGAGCTTGGATAGGTCGTCGAAGCGTTGCTTTTGTTGGGCTGTAAGCTGGGACGAGAGTTGGCCGGCTTCGGGGAAGAGCGCAAGGTGAACGCTTGTTTCCGATTTATTCAGGCTCTTCCAAACTTCTTCGGCGGTATAGCTTAAGAAGGGAGCGATGAGGCGAACAAATTGATCGGTGACTTGGTAGAGAGCAGACTGCGCACTACGGCGGATTTTGGAACCCGTGGCGGCCGTGTACAGCTTGTCCTTCGAGACATCGAAATAGAGCGAGCTTAGATCAATGACCGCGAAGTTGTAGAGAGCCTGGTACACGCGATGAAAGGCGTATTCCTTGTAGAAGCCGAGGCATTTGGCGAAGACTTCGTCGGCGCGAACGAGGATGTATTGGTCGATCTCTTCCATCTGCTCAAAGGGGACGGCGTGCTTGGCGGGATCGAAATCGGCCAAGTTGCCCAGGGCATAACGGAATGTGTTGCGAAGCTTGCGGTAAGCTTCGGTAAGGCGCGCGAGAATGGTATCGGAGAGAACCACGTCCTCCACGAATTCGACCGAAGCGACCCATAGGCGCAGGATATCGGCGCCGAACTGCTTGATGATTTTTTCAGGCTCGATGCCATTGCCGGAGGACTTCGACATGGCCTTGCCGTGTTCGTCGAGCGTCCAGCCGTTAGTGGCGGTTTCGCGATACGGTGCGGTGCCTTTGAGGCCGACGCCGATGAGTAACGAACTGTGGAACCAACCGCGGTATTGATCGCCGCCTTCAAGGTACATGTCGGAAGGCCACTGGATATCGTTTTCGGGCGTAAGCACGGAGAGGTGACTGGAACCGGAATCGAACCAGACGTCGAGAATGTCGTTTTCCTTACGGAAATCGCTGGCCCCGCATTTGGCGCATTTCACGGCGGGGCCAAGGAGTTCGGCGGAAGTCTTTTCGTACCAGATGTCGGCGCTGTGCTCGACAAATGAGGCGGCGATGGCGCGCATGGCAGGCACGTCTTCCAGCAATTTGCCGCAAGGATTGCAATGGAATGCGATGATGGGCACGCCCCAGATGCGTTGGCGCGAGATACACCAATCGGGCCGCGTGGCGATCATGTTGGAGATGCGCTCTTCGCCCCACGCCGGCATCCACTTCACGTTCTTGATGGCTTCAAGCGCGCGCTGGCGGAGGTTGTTGCGATCCATGCCGATGAACCACTGTTCGGTGGCGCGGAAGATGGTGGGCTTGTGGCAGCGCCAGCAATGGGGATAGCTGTGGTCGATTTTCTTTTGGGCGAGCAGCGCGCCGTGTTGTTCGAGAAGCGCGATGACAGCGGGGTTCGCTTCCCATACGGTCTTGCCGATCAACTCTTCAGGCAGCGCGCCCGGTTCATTTTCGGTGTGGTACATGCGGCCCGCGCCGTCAACCGGGCAGTAGACAGGGATGCCGTATTGCAGGCTGGCGACGTAATCTTCCGCGCCATGGCCGGGGGCTGTGTGGACCGCGCCTGTGCCCTGTTCCAGCGTGACATGGTCACCCAGGATGCCTTTCGAATCGCGGTCAATGAAGGGATGGCGGAAGACGGCGCCTTCGATTTTCGCGCCTTCGAATTTGGCGAGTTGGGCAACATCGGACCAGCCAACGTTCTTAGTAGTTTCTTCGAGAAGACCTTCGGCGACGAGGTAAACGGCGTCGCCGACTTCGGCCGCGACGTACTGATATTTCGGATTGTAGGCGATGGCCATGTTTGCCGGAATGGTCCAGGGCGTGGTGGTCCAGATGAGGCAGTAGACATTCTTTCCGGCGAGCGCGGGGTCAATCGCTTCGGGCGGTGTAGTCAGTTTGAAGCGGACGAAAATGGAGGGGCTGGAGTGATTGGCGTACTCCACCTCAGCTTCGGCGAGCGCGGTGCGGCAACTGATGCACCAGTTCACCGGCTTCAATCCTTTATAAACGTAACCTTGTTCAAAAAAATCGACGAAGGCGCGCGCGATGACCGCTTGGTAGGCCGGGCTCATGGTGAGGTAAGGCTTGTCCCAACGGCCGAGGACACCGAGACGCTCGAAGTCCTTGCGCTGCAGGTCGACGTATTTTTGCGCATACTCGCGGCAGGCTTTGCGGATCTGCGCGACGGACATTTGCGCCTTCTTTGAGCCGAGTTGTCCATCCACTTTGATTTCGATGGGGAGGCCGTGGCAATCCCAGCCGGGGATGTAGGGCGAATCGAACCCGGCCATGGTTTTGGACTTGACGATGAAGTCCTTCAGGAGTTTGTTGAGGGCGTGGCCGAGGTGGATGTTGCCGTTGGCGTAGGGGGGGCCGTCGTGGAGAACGTAGCGGGGGCGGCTGGCGCGGGCGGTGCGGATTTGGCCGTAGAGATCGGACTTTTGCCACTGCTCGAGGAGGCGCGGCTCCATGAGCGGGAGGTTGGCCTTCATGCCGAAGTCCGTCTTAGGGAGGTTGACGGTCTTCTTTAGGTCAAAGGGTTCAGATTGCATGGGAACTTACTATTATCGCATTGGTGCGGTGGGGAGAGTCTTAACCAATGCATTTGCGGATGGCTAGGAGAAGATTACGGAAACTATCCGATCGCGGATTTTGAATGTCCAGGTGGCGGGCGATTAAACGGGATCCCGCGATCTTCTGGTAGCGATTACCCGTGAGGACGCTAAGTTCTTTGTAGGGAGCGCGTAGTTCGTCCGGCTTGCGAAATTTGGCTTTTGATTGCTTGGCAGCCACTCCCTTTATCTCCAACCCCAATTCAACAGCCTTAAGATCCCCGAGATAGAAAGCCTCTAATTCACGGCAGGCAATTCGCACAAGAGCCCTGGGATGGCCAGCCTTGTGACAAATCGATCTTAATGAACTCTTCACTTTCTTGCAATCATCATTATCCTGATCCCGGATCACAATGAAACGGGCTGCGGGATTAAGGTAGCCGCGAAGCTTCTTTTCCAACCCCCGATGCAGGTCTTGTTTACCTTCGAAGACGACAAACCTTGGATGAATTGTTTCGCCGGCGATTCTAGACCACAGGGTTTCCAACAATGCTTTGGCTGATTCTTCCTCCAAGAAGAAAACGATCTCCGTCATTTTGGATCGGCCCCGGTAAAGAACCCTTGCTTCCACAAGTATCCCATCCTGTCCCCATCCTCCATGTATTTCCTGACTTGACGATCATCCTGGGCTCGGCGGACTTCGGTGAGACCCTTGTTTTTGACCAACCAAAAAACTTCTTCTAAACGAATCGCATTGAGCAAGTCAGGGGAATGCGTTGATACCATTACCTGGCCCCCGCGCCTTGAGTAATCTCTGAACTCCTCGGCAAGCTCTCCCATCAAGGTCGGATAAAGTTGATTCTCTGGTTCTTCAATGCAGAGGAGGGGGTGAGGCTTTGGATCGTGAAGCAGCACCAGATAGGCGAACATTTTAATTGTTCCGTCGGAAACATACCGATCCAGAAATGGCGTCGCGAAGGAGCCATCTTCGAAGCGAAGAATTAGGTAGCCATCTTGAGTTAATTCTGGGAGAACGCCTTTGACTCCCGGTACGCGCTGGCTCATTCTTTCCAAAATGAGTTTGAAAGTTTCCGGATGGTTATCATGAAGGTATTGGGCAACCCTAGGCAGGTTCTCACCGGTGACAGAAAGATGTTCCACCATTCCGACAGCTTCCTTCCTCCCACGAGCGGCACTGATATGAAAATCCGAAACATGCCAATTCTCTAGTAGTTGACGCAACGCGCTGGCTGCTTTAAATCTTTGAAATTGGCCTAACCCTTTGATTGCTAAAATGTCGGGGGATTCGAGTTGTTGCTCCTCGCGCTTCAACTCCTCATCCTTACCCTTGAAATTTTCCTCGTTCGTGATCGCGAATCCCTTGCCTTTCTGGAAATTCAGAAAGTAGTAAGGGGCACCGTATCGAGCTCGCTTATAGCGCAAGAACTCATGAAGAATAATGGGCCGATCCTCTTCCTGGCCAATCTCCAAGTGATAAGTGACCGTTCTTGACGTGCCCGATAAATCAAGCTGAACTTGCAGTTCCAAAACAATGGATTCGCCGGCATGACCTCTAGTCACGACCTCCGAAAATCTCCCACGGGAGTCAAGCGCCTGCCTTACGTTTCCATTAAGCGCATCGCGAAGAAACCCAAAAACATCGAATAGCGCGGATTTTCCAGTTCCGTTTGCGCCGACCAGAACCATGAAACCAGGCACATCTCTCAAATGCACGTTTTGTAGCGATTTGAAGTTTTTGATGCTAAGAGACTTTAGGTGCATTCGAGGTCGATTTCCTTGAAGATGGCGGCCTTAAGGGACGGATCATTTCATTTCAGTTCAGTTCATTAGACACCCTTTGGATCTTTCATCGCAAGTTTTCAGACAACAGGAACCAACCTATTACTATTTCCTGGATCTACTTGGGATGCACCATAATACAACTGACCCGGTTCACGAAAAGTTCCCGCAACGGAGTTGACTGCAGCCAATCCAACCCGCGGCTGCAATCATAGCGCTTCAGCTCGAAAAGAAGCCCAGACTCTTTCACCGTTCGTTCAAATTTCGCTAAGGACATTTCGGCCAAGCCGGCATCCCGATATGTCCTCGAGCCATCC
>JANXXI010000183.1 GCA_025350695.1 Acidobacteriota bacterium | reverse complement strand
ACTTGGTCGGCTACGGGCTTGCCTGCCGGCTTGACGATCGCTGCCGGAACCGGCGGCATCTCCGGTACACCGACGGCTAACGGTCCGTTCTCAGTTGTACTCACAGTTTCCGATTCGGCAACTCCAGCGGTGACCGCTACGAAGACGATCTCTCTAACAATCGCTGCGCCGCTTGCAATCAGCACGACAGCACTGGCCAACGGCGCGCAGGGTTCGACTTACACAGCGACCGTTGCCGCGACGGGCGGTACTGGCGCTTACACGTGGTCGGCTACGGGCTTGCCTGCCGGCTTGACGATCGCTGCGGGAACCGGCGTCATCTCCGGTACACCGACGGCTAACGGTCCCTTCTCAGTCGTACTCACAGTTTCCGATTCGGCGACGCCTCCGGTTTCCGTCTCGAAGACCCTCTCGTTGACCATCGTTCAGTCCTTGGGGATCAGCACTGCGACGCTGGCCAACGGAACACAAGGCGCAGCTTACACAGCGACCGTTGCCGCAACGGGCGGCACAGGTGTTTATAGCTGGTCGGCCACGGGCTTGGCCGCCGGCTTATCCATGGCAGCCGGTACCGGCGTCATCTCCGGTACTCCGACGGTGAATGGCGCGTTCCCTGTTGTTATTACGGTGAACGATTCGGCGACACCTCCTGCGTCCGTCTCGAAGACTATCTCTTTGGTCATCGTTGCGGCTGCTCCGGCTTCCATTGCGATCAGTTCCGGCAACAACCAAAGCACGAAGATCAATACAGCCTTCGCCGCTCCAGTGGCTGCCATTGTTCGCGACGCGAACGGATTGCCGATCGCAGGCGTTACGGTAACCTTTACTACCCCGTCGAGCGGCGCAAGCGGCGCATTCAGTGTCAATTCCGCGGTGACCGACGGGAACGGCATCGCCACCTCAGGCATTTTGACGGCGAACGCTATTAAGGGCAGTTACAATGTGACAGCAACGGTCGGCGCTTTGACAGTAACCTTCGGGATGACCAACGCAGCGGGCAACCCGGCTGTCATCGCCATATCCTCCGGCAGCAGCCAGTCAACACCAGCTGGATCCGGTTATGCACTCCCGCTCAAAGCGGTTGTGACCGATGCGTCGAACAATCTGGTAAGCGGCGTGACGGTGACGTTTACAGCTCCCGGCCAAAGCTTGCCTTCGGTGGTCTTCGCCGGCGGCAACACGGCGGTGACCGACGCCTTGGGCGTAGCCACTTCGGGCCTGATGACGGCGAACACGAAAGCCGGCAGCGCGTTCATGGTTACGGCTTCGGTTGCCGGCGTGGCCACCCCGGCGAACTTCGTATTGACCAACTTAACGGGTCAGCCCGCCGCGCTAACTCCCATCAGCGGCGCTGGCCAAACGACGGAAGCCAGCAAGGTATTCGCCAACCCGCTGCAAGCGATGTTGACTGACGCGTTCGGCAATCCGTTGCGCGGCTACACGGTTACCTTCACCGGTCCAGCCAGTGGCGCAGGTGCTTCGGTCAGCCCGAATACGGCAGTTACAGACAGTGGCGGCTTAGCGACTTCCGGAGTTGTAACCGCTAACGGAGCGATAGGGTCCTACAACGTAACGGCATCCGTCAACGGCGCGCCGGTGACGGGTTCATTTGGACTCACCAACACGAATTGCACGTCAAACTGCCCTGGCGTAATCATCGTCCCCGGGGCGACCATTGGCAAGGATCTGCAGTCTCCGATTCTGATCACCTTCAATCCGCCAGTTCCGGTTGGAAGCAACGGTGTAGCGCTAACCATCACCTCTTCCGACCCAGCGAAAGCTTTGGTGGGCGGCGGAACGGCGGCTGGACAAGCCACTATTACGGCAACCATAGCGGAAGGCTCGACCACGGTTTCCACCTTCGTGCAAGCGCTGGTGGGAACGGGTACGGCGGACATTACGCTGAGCGCTCCTGGGTATCTGACTACGACAGCGACGATCACCTTTGCTAACTCTGGATTCGTAATTGCCGGTCCGAACGGAGTGGGCCAAGCCTTCAACGCATTCAAAGGCTCGACCACGACTATGAAAGTCAATTCGGTTAGCTTATCGGCTGCCGGGACGGTGTCAGCCATTCAACAAGTGCGCGGCGGCTTGACGGTATCGGTACCAGTATCCAGCAGTTTCACTTCGATTGGAACGATTAGTTCCAGCAATCTCTCCGTTGCCGGCGGCTCGGACACGGGCCTGACACCCATCGTGGTGATTGGAGGCAATATCACCGGCGGCAACCCACCCAGTTTCGTGGCGGTCAACACCGGCACAACGACAGTTAGCATACCCACGCCAAACGGCTTCACCACTCCAACCATCGGCGGCAGCTTGGCGGCAACCGTGACCACACCGGTGATAACCGGCTTCGTCGCAACTCTTGGGCAAGGATTGCAAAAGGCCGTATCTGTAAGGATTTCCGCTCCTGCCTCCACTACCGACGATACCCCCGTAACAATCACGAGCAAGGATCCCTCGAAGATGTTGTTCTCTACTTCGCCGAACACAGCTGGAACCGCCTCCATCACAGTAGGGATTCCGAAGAACCAAACCAGCACTTCGGACTTCTATGTGCAGGCCCCGGCGGCTTCCGGAACCACGGGGACGGTACTGTACGACGTGTCGATTCCGAGCTTCGCAACACTCAGCAACAGTCCGGTAACCCTGGCTCCAACCGGGTTTCGCATCACCTCGCCGGGCGGAGTGGGAGCAGCCAGCTTCAGCTCATCGGCCAACGGGCCACTGGCTAACATCGTTATTGAAACCGGACGCATGTCGGGCGGCGTATTCGCTGAAGCCCAGAGCGTCTCGGGCGGCAACTCGGTAACCGTGGCGGTGTCGAGCAGCAACACTACAGTGGGTTCGTTCGGGGCTCCCACCGTCACGATTGCAAACGGCAATAGCAGCGCAACGGCGCTCTTCGCCTCTAACGCAACGGGCACGACCACGATCACCGCAAGCGCCGCGAATTACACCTCGGCGACAGTAATTGCGAACGTCACCGGCAAGAGGATAATCCTTTCTGGCGGATTGACGATTGGCAAGTTTCTGCAACAGTCGGATACCTTAATTCTGAACCCGGCCCCATCCGTGGCCACCGTGGTTACAGTCACCAGCAGCGATGCGGCGATGTTGAAGCTATCGGCAACCTCGACCGGGGCTGGTACGGCTTCGGTCACTCTAAACTTCGCCCCCGGTCAATCGAGTGCTGCGATCTACGTCCAGGCGCAGAGCGATAACGGTTCAGCAACGTACACGGCATCGGCGAGTGGTTACCCCACCACGGCGGCGCAATTCTCGTCGATCTTCCAACCATCGGGAGTAGTGGTCTTGACATCCACCGGTGGGACGGCAATTACCGGAATATCTGGTTCAACCATCGGTTCGGCGAGTTCACCCAATATCATTGTGTATGCCGCAATGCTGACGGTTGAGGGATCTCCGGCTGAAATCCAAACTTTGGCGGGCGGCTCTGCGCTGCAGGTGGCAGTCCAGAATAATCATCCGGAGAAAGCCACTGTGCCTTGCCCGACCACTGGGCCGTCAGCAATTTTGGCTTGCACAACCGGTAACGCCGGTTACGTTGTTGGACAGGGATTCATTTCAGTCCCAGCAGGAACAAGCAGCACAATTCTACCGGTCACATTGGTGGCTGCAACCGATCCCTTCACTCCAGCAGTGTTGACGCTGACAACGCCAAGTGGCTTCACAACGGCGGCAAGTTTGACTACGATGAGGGTTACCATCCAGGCGCCTGCCATCCCATAGTCGCCCTGGGTTTCAAGCAAGACTTGTCCGATGGGATTGCCCGCGTGGCCTCGATTGACTGGCAGTCGAAGTAACCGCCCAAAAGGGCGGTTTGCCGCTTCTTTAACTCCCCGCAATGCGTGGGGCCTTTACACAATCCAACCGTTCCACGAACTAAATTGGGGAGCCGTTCGCTTCCATGGATCCTCGATGCCAGGATAAGATAAATGCCGTCCGGGATGTGACTGGCCAAACAAAGATCTATAATCACGAATACCCGGCCAATCCTTAAAACCTTTTCCTGATTATCTGCAAATCACCACATGGGCCAACACAAACCTGGCGACTTCCTATCACTCGTTGCAGTTCTCCGCGGAGAAGCGTTTTTCCGGCGGTCTTTCCTTGTTGGCCAGCTACACTAAGGCGAAGTTAATGTCGGAATGTTCCGCAATTGGCGGTGGCAACTCCGGGGATGGCTGCACAGGCGAGTATCGCATCGGTGCTTACAACCGGCGTCTTGACCGGTCTATCGACCAGGACGATATCGCCTCACGATTTGTGGTGTCGGGCGTCTATGAATTGCCTGTAGGAAAGGGCAAGGGGCTTCTTGGCAATGCCCACCCAATCGTAAACGGCGTGATTGGTGGTTGGCAGATGAATGGCATTGGGACCGTCCAATCCGGCGTCCCCCTGGCGGTTCGCGGGGCTAACAATTTCTCGGGCATTAACTATCCTGATCTCAATCGAAACCCAACACTACCGAGCGGTGAACGAACTCCCACCCGCTGGTTTGATACCGATGCGTTTCGCAATCCAGCAAATTTCACCATAGGCAATGCGCCCCGAACGCTTCCCTCAACGCGTGGTCCAGGCCTGTTTGACATTAGCTTTTCGCTCTTCAAGACTTTCCGGATTCGAGAGCAGGCCAAACTTGAAGCACGCGGGTAACTGTTCAACGCGCTCAATAAGGTGAACTACAACAACCCCGGGGTAGGCTTCTCTCCAGACGCATCGGGCCGCAACAATAATGCCAGTTTCGGGCTGATCACAAGTTCACTTGAAGCACGAAGAATGCAAATGGGGCTGCGGCTTACTTTCTGAGCAAATCACTGGTCTTGGCTGTCCACCTCAACCTTTGGTCTTCGCGAGTGGTCTTCGCGAGTTGCCCGCCCCTCCCATTTGTTATATAGTTGTCGATAACTTTAGTGGGCAACCACTGTTTCACCGAAGCACTGCCGGTCTCGTCAACCAAATTATTTAACCCCAAGTTTAGGGAGCCCCACATATGATGCTTACGCGCATAATTCAAATAACACTTCTCGCCATTCCGCTAACCGCTTTGTTCGCGCAGAGCGATCGCGGCGCAATCACAGGTACTGTCGCCGATACGACGGGATCTCTGATCCCCGGCGCCAAACTCGTTCTCACCAACGCCAACACTGGTGCGCAAACCGACACCGTCACGACAGGAACCGGCAACTATACGCTGCTGGCTTTACCGGCGGGAACCTACGCACTAAAGGTTGCGCACCCTGGATTCAGCCAGTTTGAGCAAACCAGAATCCAGGTGCAGGTGGCAGTCACAGCCCGTGTCGACGTCGTACTATCCGTTGGCGCCTCTGCCGAATCCATCAGCATCACGGCCGATTCCAACCAACTGAAGACGGAAAGCGCCGAGCAATCCACCACCATCACTGGCAAACAGATTTCCGAGCTGCCGATCAACTTCGGTATCGGCGCCGGGGCGATTCGCAATCCGCTTTCGTTTGCGCAGATGACTCCAGGCGCGACGTTCAACGGCTGGAACAACATCTCTATTAATGGCGGCTCGAACAACTTTAAGATTATGTTCGAAGGCCAGGAATCGGACAGTCACCGCCAGACTCGCGTATCGGACGAATTGCAGCCTTCCGTTGAAGCTATCGAACAATTCACTTTGCAAACTTCGAACTTTTCAGCCGAATACGGGCGCGTCGGCAATGGCGGCGTCTACAACTTCACGTCCAAGAGCGGCGCCAACCAACTTCACGGTAGCGCTTACCTTTACTTCGAGAACACCTTCATGAATGCCGGTATTCCGTTTACCAATGACGGCGCCGGGAAGCATATTAAGGTGGTTAAGCATTTGTCCGATTACGGCGGATCCATTGGAGGCCCGGTGCTGATCCCGAAAGTCTACAACGGCAAGAATCGCACGTTCTTCTTTTTCAATTTGGAAAAGTACCGCGACCGCGAGAGCTTGTACGCCGGTACTTCAACCGTACCCAACAGCGCTTATCTTGCCGGAAATCTGAGCAACAATCTCCTGGTGACTGGGAACCGGAATCTAGGGACTGACTTCGCCGGACGCCCGATCATCCAGAACGCTATTTACGATCCCGCTTCGGCGGTCATCGATTCGACAGGCCGCCGTGTTTTAAGTATTTTCCCGAACAACATTATTCCTGCGAACCGGATTGATCCCACCTCGGCGAAGATTCTCGCGTTCTTCCCCAAACCCAATATCGGCAACGATCTGTTCGTGAACAACTTCAGCCAATCCGGAGCGTTTTACAAATTGCAACAAATCCCCTCGATCAAGATCGACCATAGCTTCGGGCAGAAGGGTAAATTGTCTGGCTATTGGGGTGGTCAAAATACGGATAAATCGAACGGCGTGGATGGCCTTCCTGAATTGTTGTCTCGCGTGCGTATTCAAAATATCCGCAGTTGGACCAGCCGTGTGAACTACGACCACACCATTACGCCGACTTTGCTGGCCCATCTTGGCGCAGGCTTCATACGCTACAAAAACCCGGATACAGTGCCTCCGGTGAGCTTTGAATACGATCTAACGAAGCTGGGAATTACGGGCGCGCCTGGCACAGGGTTCCCACGCATCAATGCTGTTGGCGATAGTGTCCTTGGCGGCATGGCTCTGCCATTCGGAACAGGGAACCGTCTGTTGTTATTCGATCAGAAGGCGACTGGCGTGGCCAACATGAGTTGGATCCACGGCAACCATACTTACAAATTTGGCGGCGATTATAAGTTGGAAACAACAACCCCACTCAATTTTAATAACCTGACCCCCACGTTTAACTTCAGTGGCGCACAAACATCGCAACCACTTTATGGACAGGCGCTGCCCAGCGGAACCGGTACCGGCTCCGCGTACGCTAGTTTTTTGCTAGGCCTCTATGACAACTTTTCGGCCGGTAACACTGCCGCGCCGCAGAACCGGCGTACGTCGCTGGCTCTGTTTGCTCAAGACACTTGGAAGTTAACGCGCAAACTTACGCTGGACTATGGCGTGCGTTGGGACTATCAAGGCCCACTCAGTGAACTGCATGATCGTCAATCTACGTTCAGTCCGACTACTCCGAACCCGAACGCCAATGGCATTCTGGGCGCGGTGATCTATGCCGGTAAAGGGACCGGACGTTGCAATTGCGTATTAGTGCCTCCTTATAAGTTAGCTTACGCGCCTCGCATCGGCGCGGCGTATCAGTTGAATCAGAAGACGGTGCTTCGCGCCGGATGGGGTCTGGTCTACGGTCCTTTGTCGACTTCGGTCACGGCGCCTTCCACCGCCGGCATGGGCTTCAACGTGATCAACGTGAATTCGCCCGGCAACGGCGTCGCGTCCGGAACCATCTCCAAGCCGTTGGTGCTGGACCAGGGACTGCTTTATGGGGCATCCTACGATCCGGGCCTGAACGTGATTCCAGGAGCAGCAGTGCAGGCCGCTCCTACCCTGGTGGATCGCAACGGTGGACGCCCTTCGCGCGTCAACCAATGGAACATTTCGGTGCAACGCGAACTAGTGAAGGATATCGTGGTTGAAGCATCCTACGTTGCTAACCGTACCGTTTGGCAGAATGCAGGTGGTGGCGGAGCCTCAACATATAACGTAGGCGCGCTGATAAACTACAACGCGGTGAACCCCGCGACTCTGCAACGCGTTGGACTTGGTGATTTAACCAACGCGGCCACACGTTCGCTATTGACTTCGACCATTAGTTCTCCGGCTGCGGTGGCGGCGGGATTCAAGCCTCCTTACGCTAGCTTCCCGGCATCCGGCACAGTGCTGCAGAGTCTGCGGCCATTCCCTCAGTTCAGCGGCATAGGCCAGTTGCTGGCTCCCCTGGGCAAGTCCTGGTATGACGCGCTGCAAGTTAAAGTGACCAAGCGTTTTTCGCACGGTCTTACTTCAACCTTCTCTTACGCTTTCTCGAAAACGCTGGATAACGCGACGAACGCGGGCAGCATCTACGACCGAGCCAGCTTCAAGGGGCTGTCGGCGAATCATGTTCCGAACATTGCTAGCCTTAGTGTCAACTACACAATCCCCGCCTTCGGCATCGCCAAGAGCAATCGCATGGCGAATGCGCTGTTGGCAAATTGGAGACTGGGTACGCTTAGCACCTGGCAGAGCGGCAATTTGCTGACTGCGCCGGGCTCTAACAATGGCATCGGCGGATTTCTTTCTACCGGCTATACCAGACAGGTTCGAGTTCCGGGTGCTCCCCTTTACCTAAAGAACCCGCAATGCGGATGCATTGACCCAACGCAGGAGACTATTCTGAATCCGGCCGCTTGGCAGGATCAAGCTCCCGGCGTTCCTGGCAGCAATATCACCTATTACAATGATTTCCGTGGCCAGCGCCGTCCTATTATTTCGGGCGGCTTCGGCAAGGAATTCAAAATCCGTGAGCGAACGTCCTTCAGTCTTCGCGCCGAGTTCTTCAATCTGTTGAACCAGAATTTGTCGATTGCAGACCCCAGCACGGGTAGCCCGGCGACTCCTCCCACACGGTCGGCGAACGGTTTGCTGACTGGTGGATTCGGGTTCCTCAACTACCTCGGCATTGCGTCGAACAGCGTGAACTCATCGCTGCCAACGCCGCGAACTGGCCAACTTGTTGCAAGGTTCGAGTTCTAAGAACCTCGTTTTTGTGATTTAATGGACCGGGTCCAATTAGGGCCCGGTCCTTTTTCTTTTATGAGATTTGGCCTCGTGCTGCAAGTGGATGATGGTCCGAAGCGGTTCCGAGTATTTTTGGACGCAAGTGGGCATCGCGACCAGTCCAGCATTTTTCGATGACCACGCCCGGCGGGGCTGTTTCGCGTTTCCACCCGCAGAGCCTTCGCAGCCCCTTGCAGTGTGCACGCTTACAACCCTTACCGGATGTAATAGAAACAACTCCAATCGATCGGAGACCGCCAACCGAAGTAGACGGTTTTGGTTTGAAGAGTAGTCCGGGCCCGGATTCGCTCTCTGATACAACGGTAGCCTGGCGGCGTAACCGGAACGAGGCGCGCAGACTATTAAGTGGTTGGAAACAGGGGAGATTGAGTTCCAGATTCGGGGGCATTCTCTTTTTGCGGTTCTCCGTTTGGATTGGGATGAAGATTTTCTAAATGAAAACACCAGTAACGTTTACCCTTTGAAAGTCACTAGTATGAGAAAGGAGATTTTCCACCATGGCTTTATATGCATTTGACGGCACTGGGAATGAGGACAAAGAAGGATTTGAGCACGACAGCAATGTCATGTTTTTCTTCGGCGCCTATCAGGACCCCGAGAAAAGCGAAGACCCGAACACTCCACGCGGAAGCGTATACATGAAGGGAATTGGAACGCGGGCCAAGGAGATCGTTGGCAAGACCGGCGCCGAAATATTCGGTATCGGCGGGCATGAGCGCATCAAAGAGGCCTTAGCCCGGATGGATCGCAACTTCGCGGCCGGAGACACGGTAATCGATGTAGTCGGATTTAGCCGAGGAGCCGCTCTTGCGATTTCTTTCGCCAACAAACTCTTCGAAACGCACCCCGAACGGGAAATTCGATTCATCGGGGTCTTCGATATCGTTGGCGAGTTCGGAATACCCGGTGAGCGCTTTAATGCCGGTCATAACTTGAGGTTCCCCCCCAACGTAAAGCGCTGCTATCACGCCATGGCTCTTGATGAACACCGGCTGTTATTCCAACTCACACGGCTAAGCCGGACCGGTAACGAAACCGAAAAAGACCGGCTTGTGGAGGTATGGTTCAGGGGCGTTCATTCCGATGTGGGAGGAAGTAACAACAATAAAACTCTGAATTGGATTTCGCTGAACTGGATGTATCAGAATGCAATCCGGGAGGGCTTACCAATTTCAGATGAGAGCGTACAAACGAATCTCGAACGGAAACTGGGCGAACCAGAGGTGGACAAGAAATTTGAGGCAGGCCCGATGCGGCGTATCTTGGACACCGATTTGGTGCACGCAAGCGTGAAGTTCGACAAGGGTAACGTTCTGTTCCCTCACAACAACCCGAAGGAAACCTTGGCAAGGATTGACGACACGGGCCAGATAATTCCGCCCGGCGAGGGAAAAGCTGTCAAGGCTGTCAACGCTTAACCTGCTGGGTTAACGGCAACGATGGGGATCGCCGAACCAAGTCATGTTGTTGGGACTTCGAACGATCCCCCGATTTTCATTGGGGGCTAGTCGCAATGCTCGTTTGGATAGCAGCGATAGCAGTGTTGGGGTTTAGCGGTTCAGGCTATTTAAGATAGGCCGTGTAGGAAGGGAAGAGAACGTCCATCGTTTGGTTGTTAAAGACGGGGCCTAAAGAGGATCCGAGCCACGCGCGGACCTCGTGTGGCGTTGCGCCATTGCGGATTGCGTGGGCGATGTTTGTCTCCGTCATGATGTATTCGAGATAGGCTGAAACCGTGAGAGGGATTGAGGTGACGAATTCTTCGGACGTAGATAGTTTGAAGCCCGCAGCCATTTCCGCAAGAATACTGGGGCTAAGGGGACGGCTGCAATTTGGTGGAGCGGGATAGCGCTTCCGAAAAATATCGAACCATTCTTCGAGTTTTGGAGAATTAGAAAAGCGGCTGCCTTGAGAGAAGTCGTATACAACCAGAGCGCCGCCGGGAGTGAGGATACGTCTTGCTTCCGGAAAGAAGGCGTCGAGGTTGGTGTAATTTAGCGAGCCGGCTGCGGTGATGAGATGGATGGACTTTTCCGGGAACGGCAGGGCTTCGGCCGCAGCGGTGATGAAGTGAACAGAAGGTGCGGCTAACGTGGCTTGCCGGACCATTGCATGAACTGGATCAATGCCATAAACGCATTCAGCCAGCGTGGTGAGGGGACTGGCGGAGAGACCGGCCCCGCACCCAATGTCTAACGTGTTGGGAAGTGGCGTGGCGATCTTCAACATGGCGCGGATACGGCTAATGATATGAGGATGGACTGCTGGCCGAGCTAGCGCATACCCGGCGGCCATGGCTGGGGAGGCAAAGAGTTCTTCCATTCCCTCATCTTAACGCCAGGCGCGCGGACTGGCCACGGTTGCAACGCTTCCGGGAACCGGACCATAATCTTAACAAGCCATGTTTTTAACACTCCGTAAATTGACAGCCCTCGTGTCTTTAACCGCGCTTGGCGCTTTCGCTTGGGTCGATAAGGATTTGGCTTGGGTGGAATCGCGGAAAAACTATTGGGCGTACAAGAAGCCGACGCGGGCCGAAGTTCCCGCCGTACCGCTTGGTGGCAATGTTATTGACGCTTTCTTGGACGAGGCACGGCGGGCGAGAGGGCTGACGGCAGCGCCTATGGCGGGCCGGGAAATACTGTATCGGCGCTTGGCGCTGGACTTGACGGGATTACCTCCGAATCCTGGAGAGCTGGATAGGTTTCTGGCCGACCGCTCTACCGGCGCCTATGAGAAGGCGGTGGATCGGCTGATGGCTACCGCGCAATATGGCGAACGATGGGCGCAGCGGTGGTTGGATGTTGTGCGCTATGCCGATACCAACGGCTATGAGCTGGACTTGGAGCGGCCCCATGCTTGGCGGTATCGCGACTATGTCGTGAATGCGTTCAATTCCGGTAAGCCCTATGACCGGTTTGTGCAGGAGCAACTGGCTGGTGACGAGTTATTTCCTGGCGACAAGGATGCGTTGGTGGCGACGGGGTTTCATCGGGCTGGGCCCATTCACTTGGTGGGCGGTAATCAGGATGAGGAGATGAACCGGCAAGAAGTGCTGACCGAGATGACCTCCACTATTGGGGCTGTGTTCATGGGGCTGAGCGTTGGATGCGCGCGGTGCCACAATCACAAATTCGACCCGATTCCACAGGCTGACTATTACCGGCTGCAAGCTGTGCTGGCGGCTACCGAATACAAAGATATTCCGATTGTGAGCGCCGAAGAAAAGGTTCGCTACGAGGCTGAGGCGAAGGCGTTCAAAGAGCGGCGCGGCGTGGTGGAAAAGAAGATCAAGGAGATTGAAAAGCCCTACTCGTCGGCGATTAAGGCGGAGAAGAAGGCAAAGCTGGATCCTGAGTTTTTGAAGGCGCTGGAGATTCCGAAAGACAAACGCACCAAGGAAGAAGAACGGTTGGCGAAAGAGGCGGCGTCGCAAATTGAGGCGACTTGGGATGAGGTGCTGGCGCGTGTTCCCGACGCGCAAAAAGCGGAACGGGCTTTGTTGCGGAAGCAGTTGCATGACATGGATTATTTTGCGCCGGAGGTAATGCCTTCGGCCTATGCGGTGGCCAATATGGAAAAGGCGCCGAAGTCTTATGTGCTGAAGGTTGGGGACTATAAGAAGAAGCTGGATGAAGTGGAGCCGGCGTTTCTGATGGTGATGGGCGGAGAGCAGGCTCCCCGTGAAATCGCGGGACGAAGGTCGGCGCTGGCGAAGTGGTTGACGTGGGGAGCACATCCGTTGGCGGCGCGGGTGATGGTGAATCGGATTTGGCAATTCCGCATGGGCACTGGGATTGTAGCCACGCCGAATGATTTTGGATTGCTGGGCGGCAAACCATCGAATCAAAAGTTGCTGGATTGGATGGCGGCGGTATTCGTGGACCGTAAGTGGGACATGCGGGCGATGGACAAAATGATCGTAATGTCGCTAGCTTACCGGCAGGATACGGTTAATAATTTGGCGAACGCAAAGATTGATTCCGATAACAAATACTATTGGCGGATGAACAAGAGGCGTCTTGAAGGCGAGGCGATTCGCGATAGCGTGCTGATGGCGACCGGAGTGCTGAATCCTCGTTTGGGTGGGCGACCGGTGAAAATACCGATTGAGCAGGAAATTTACGACATCATCTTCACCGAAGGCGAGCCGGATAATTTGTGGCCGGTGGATCGGAATCCGGCGGAACATAACCGGCGCACGCTGTACTTACTGAATAAGCGAACCGTGCGATTACCTATGCTGGCGAATTTTGATCAACCCGATGCGATGTCTTCTTGTGCGATGCGATCGACGTCGACACATGCGTTGCAGGCTTTGACGATGATGAACAGTGATTTCATGGCGGCGCAGGCAAAGCAGTTTTCGAAGCGTATGGCGGGGGAGTGCGGGGCGGATCAAGGATGCCGCGTGAGGCGGGCATATAAGGTTACGTTGGGACGCGCGCCGACAGCGGTGGAGACGCGCATCGCTGTGGAGTTTTTTGCAAAACAAGGGAGCTGGGACGAGTTTTCGCTCGCCCTGTTGAATCGAAATGAATTCGTCTATATTCCATAAACCGAATCGCCGGAACGTATTGCGTGCCGCGGCGCAGGGCTTTGGCGCGGTGGCGCTGGAGTCCATGTTGCAGAAAGAGGCGGCTGCGGCGGCGCGCTTGAATCCTTTGGCGGCGAAGCCTCAACATTTTCCGGCGAAGGCAAAGTCGGTGATCTTTCTGTTCATGGTGGGCGCGCCCAGCCAGATGGATACTTTTGACCCGAAGCCCGATTTGAAGAAATTTGAAGGCAAGCCGTTGCCTGAGAGTTTGCGGGTGACGAGTCAGTTTTCCGATGGCACGACTCCGGTGCTTTCTTCGCCTTGGGAGTTTAAGAATTACGGGCGGAGCGGGATGCCGGTGTCGAGCCTGTTCCCGAATGTGGCGCAGTGCGTGGATGACATTTGCTTTGTGCGTAGCTTTTATACAGAGAGCGCGGTGCATGCGCCGGCGATGTATCAGGTGCACTCGGGGCGTGTCTTGATGGGCTTTCCGAGCATGGGTTCGTGGATTACTTATGGGTTGGGATCCGCATCGGAGAACTTGCCGGCTTATGTGGTGATGCCACAACCGGAAGGGACGCCAGAGGGTGGAACGCCATGTTGGGGATCGGCATTTTTGCCGGCTGTGTATCAAGGCACATTGTTCCGGCCAGGGCCAACGCCAATTATGCATTTGAAACCGCCTGCGGGGATGAGCGATAACCGGCAACGGGCAACGCTGGACCTGCTGCAGAAGCTGAACGAGATGGATACGGCGGCTGAGGATGCCGAGATGTCGGCGCGGATTGCTTCGTATGAACTTGCATTTCGAATGCAGCGGCATGCGCCGGAAGCGGTGGACCTGACGAAAGAGACGGAGGCGACGCGGAAGCTGTATGGGATGGATGCGGATCGGACTCGGGAATTTGGGACGCGTTGTTTGATGGCGCGACGATTGGTGGAGCGCGGCGTGCGTTTTGTGCAACTTTATTCAGGCGGTGGGCCGGTGAGTATTCAGTGGGATGCGCACAAAGATCTGAAGGAGAATCATGAGAAGATGTGCGGGTTGACCGATCAGCCCGTGGCGGCTTTATTGAAAGATTTGAAGTCGCGCGGATTGCTCGATTCGACGTTGGTGATTTGGGGCAGCGAGTTTGGACGGCTGCCGAATTCGCAGAGCGGGAATGGGCGCGATCATAATCCGCATGGGTACACGATGTGGTTTGCGGGTGGTGGAGTAAAGGGCGGGCAGATTGTTGGCGCGACGGATGACTTCGGCTTATTCGCGGCGGGCGACCGGTACCATATGCGTGACTTTCATGCGACGATTTTGCAAGCCCTGGGGCTTGATCAGAATAGGCTGTTTTATCTGCATAATGGGCGCAATGAAAAGCTGACGGACTTTGGCGGCACGGCAATCAAGCAGGTTTTTGCTTAGATGTTGGCGCTATTTTTGTTGGCGGCATCCTTTACGGATGAGTTGTGGATGGCGTCGAAACCGGTTTATGAACGAACCCTGCAGCATCCTTTTGTTCGTGGGTTGACCGATGGATCCTTGCCGCGAGAGAGTTTCCTTTTTTACTTGGATCAGGATTCGGCGTATCTGCATGTTTATGGAGAGGCGCTGAAGTCGCTGGCGAAAAAGGCTCCGAGGGCGGAGTGGCGCAAGACGCTGGAGTCGCATGCGACGGATGCATTGGCCACGGAGCAGCAACTGCATACAAGCATTTTGAAGAGCTATGGACTGACGAAGGCCACGGGACGAATGGCTCCTTCGAACTACGCCTATACGAATCATTTATTGGCGACAGTGGAGCGAGGGAAGTTCGCCGAAGGGCTGGCGGCGATGCTTCCTTGTTATTGGATCTATCAGGAAGTGGGCCGAGAGCTGGCGAAGAAGGGATCGAAGAACGCGGACTATCAACGGTGGATCGGGCAGTATTCGGATCCTGCTTATGCCAAAGTCGTGGATCAGGTTTTGGAGATGATGAATGCGGCGGCGGCGGGGTTGGACGGCGGAAGGAAGGCGCGACTGAAGGAGCTGTTTGTGATTTCGGCCCGGTATGAGTACATGTTTTGGGACATGGCTTGGCGCCGTGAACAGTGGGCTCCGGAAGCGGCTAGGGGTGAGTGGATTTCCTTGTTCGACGGAAAGAGTTTTACTGGTTGGTTGAATACAAATGGTGGGCCGTTTCCTTCGGGTTCGTGGGTGATTGAAGATGGATGCTTGAAGACGATTAAGGTGGCGAATGATCCACATTTTCAGGACATCATTACCGAACAAACATTTGAAGATTTTGAGTTGAGGCTGGAGTGGAAGTCGTCGGCGGGGGCAAATTCGGGTGTGAAGTACATGGTGCAGGGATTCCGGACACGACGGAATGCGGCGGGTGGGGAACCGGGCACGGCGTCGCGCGGGTTTGAGTATCAGCTTGCCGATGATGAACGGAATGAGGATGCGCTGAGCGACGCGAGGCATAGCATGGCTGCGCTGTATGGATTGGTGGCGGCCAAGGGCAAGATGGTTAAGCCCGTGGGCGAGTTCAACGCGGTGCGAATTGTGAAGCGTGGTTCGCACGTGGAGCATTGGTTGAACGGCGTGAAGGTTGTGGATGAAGACTTGGAGGCGCCGGAGTTGAAGGCGGCGTTGAAGGTGCGGACGGGGAATTCTGACGATGCGCGAGCGCTGGTGGAGCGGCCTCGGAAGGATTGCCCGATTTCGCTGCAACATCATGGCGATGTGGGTTGGTTCCGGAATATTGTGGTGCGGCGGCTATAGCTATCTCTGGCGATTGGGTTGAATGTGATAGACCACCAGTTCGTCGTCCTGGTGGAACACTTCAACATTCGAGTGACCTTCGAGGTAGGCGGCCATTAGCTCTGCCGCCTGAAATTCTAGAGAAAGTCGTCCAGCCTTTGTGCCATATAAATAAGCTGCCTCCTCACCGTTTGAGGCAACAGCTTGGGCTTGGGCGGGGAGCGGCTTTTTCTCCACAAAAATGAAGACATGCGGCGTGGGGTACTTGAACTCAAACTTCGGGCGTCTTACCTGCGCCGGGGTATGTTGCCGTGTAAAGTCGGCCAATTGGATGTGCCAGCCCCGACCATAAATCTGCGCCAATTCGCTTGAGGGAGAAACAATCGACCATTGGTTTCGGGGAAAGTTGGCGGCAATGTCATATACCGCGCGAGCCGCCGATTCGTATTGCAGCGGTTCGGCGACCACCTTCGGTTCAACCGCGAGAATCGCCGCTAGGCCGGTGGAAAAGACCAACGCGGCAGTGACAGGCTGGGCCAACGCAACGGGAATGGAACGCAATATCTTTTCGGCAGCAAGACCTATGAAAACCGAGACGAGAAGACAAAGCAAGCTGATGTCAGGCTCCGGATTGACGAGAATAGCGATCAACAGAGAACAACCGGCGTAGCTATAGGAACTTTTCAAGCTGGTTGCCGCCAATAAAAAGAACAGCGCGGCAAGATCGCGGCTGGCGGTTTCGACGCCCACTGAAAGCTGCAATAATCCAGTGGAAACCCAGTACAACGAGATGGCGAGAAAGGCAGAACGCCAGGACCCGCCAAAAAGTCTATTGGTATTCCAAATGGCCATGAACAAGGCCAATAAGATGATCGGGGAGCAAAGCCTGATAACCGATGCGGCGTCGAGACCGCTCCAAAAGGCAGCCGGCATCAGCAATGGAAGGGATCCGTCATACGCCCATGAGCCGCCCTGCAAAAGCGTTTCAAGGGAGAGGGCGCGGTTGTAGCTCTCCTGGGTGAAGAAGCGAAGATTGTTTAGTGGGAACCATGCCGCGCGCCCGACCAGAAAGGTGATTAGAACGTAAGTCAAAACGGCTCTCGGACTAATCGAGGAGCGGCTCTTCGTGCTTTTGCCAGACTTTCTTTCGAGCTTGCCCAGCATCCTGGCCCATAGTAACTTCCATTCCAACGAGTCGTAGATCCAACGCGCGCGGTAAGATAACACAGCGTTGACAATCAGCCACACTGAGTAAATCGCGGCCATCAAACCCGGCAAACATAACTTCCATTGCGCCAATACAATGACGGAAATTTGGAAAAAGAAAGCTGTGCGAATGAAGACTGGCGCGGCCAGATCCTTCCAATCCTGCTTCCACTTATCGCCGACGCGTGAGGCGCAAATCGGCAACACCAAATAGGTGACGACTAACACCAAGGCGACACGAATTAGATCAAAAAGTTCCATCGTTCAGACCGAGGCGGCAAATTGCAAATGATCCGCCTTCGAAAACTCTCTTAAGCAAATACAGGTTGACCACAGCGCGAAGCAAAAGGCGCCCGCGGCAAATCCGTAAACGGCATCTGAGTAGTGGCCCATTCGAGATCCGAAATAAGAAACGATGAGGTCGGCGGCAAGGCCTAAGCCCATGGATCGTAGCGTATGGAACGGGAGCGAAAAGGCGAAGAACAAACTGGCGTTCCACAATCCGACGACGAGGAAAAGGAAACCGACCAAGGCCAGAACCGCCACTTTGCGCATAACAAAAGTGTTGAGGACTCCAAACCCGACGCCACCGGCGTAAACCGCTACGGCCACAGCCAGCGCAAACGGCAGGAAGAACAAAATCCGGGTCAAGTAAAACGACCGGATCGCTTCATTAAAGCGGCCGGATTCAGTCGGCGCAAGTTCCGACAGAGCCCGTTGCACGGCGCCAAAAAACGCGTGGGTGGACGCATGGACCCATCCAGCACCGAATACGAAGGCGATCAACGCGATATCCAAACCAGCCTCATAATCTCCGCGGAAGAAGATGGGTAGCGTTTCGCTAGCCGTTTTTCCCGTCCAGGCAATCCATCGGTCGGCGAATAGGAAACAGTAGTACAAAGACCCATAGAGAAAATAAGGGGCCGCGGTATGCGCCAGCCGCGCTAAGGGAATTTTCTCCGCCTTTCCTTTTCGATGGCGAGACTTTTCGGTGAACATACGGTAAGCCGCCCCTTGTGACACGGCGACGGCGATAGCCAAGCCGCAGAACTGGGAAACGTAAAGCCCGACGCCCAACAAATGAGTAGTTCCGGTTACTAACAACCCAAGTGCCGTGGCGAGTCCAATCCACAAAATGCCCTCAAGAGCATACAAGGCGCCGCTGGCCAGCCAGAGCGAGCCCAACGCAATATGAAATCCCAAGGCTAGGCGGGCCAACGGATCGGGCAGCCAACCGAAATAACTGTTCATCAGCCAACCGAGCATGCCAAAACCTAAAACGCTCAGCAATCCGCGCCGCTGCCAAAGCCAGCAGGTCGCTTTCGCCGTGGCCGGATCATCAGTGGTTAGGAAAAACAGAACACGCCACGCCATCACTTGCACAATGCCCCCTGTGACCAGAAAGCTGGTTAGCGTGCCAATGGCCACGGCCGCGGCATCTTCGATGGGGATGGAGCCGCCCCACAAAGAAACCGAGAAGACAATCATCACCACAGCTGAGATCAGCACAGGCAAGGCGAAGGCCACGCCGCGCAAATACTGAACCAACGACTGGCGCGCGGTTGGCCGGGCGCCCTTGGGACGATTGACCGACCGCCTTACGAAATGCGCCTCAGCCATTGCCAGCGTCCCGTCAAAACCATGAAGACTGCGCGCAACTTGGTCGGTGACGCCCTCCACTTCAAGGTGGATGGCGACGTCGTAGGCGTCAAGCGGCGACCTTCGGTTCTTGTGAGTTAGGCTGTTTGGTAGTCCGGTTGGCATACGGTTAACTCATCATAAAGATCTTCGAATTTCTTGGTGGTTACGGTGGCTTGGTAGCACTCACGCGCTCTGGCCAAACCCTTCGCCCCCATCCGGGCCCGCCGGTTCGCGGCTTCCGGACCGTCCAACAAATACAGTAGTTGCGAGGCCAATCCTTCCGGATCATTCGGCCGGACGAGAAGGCCCGTGCCAGCCAAAGTGTCGGACACGACTCCGACGTCTGAAGCCACGACCGGACAGCCGGTAAACATGGCTTCCAGAACAGAATAGGGCAGGCCTTCCGAAATACTGGGGAGACAGAAGATGTGGGCGGCGCGTAACGCGTCTTCCGGGTTCTTAGTCACCGTGAATTCCACGTTCTTTTCTAGCTTGTGCTGGCGGACAATTTTCAAGCAGTTTTCGTAATAGTCGGGGTCCGCAATTTCTCCGTAAATCTTGAAGCAAGTGGTAGGTGCGCGCTGGACTACAATCACGGCGGCCTTCAGTAGCGTGTCGATGCCCTTCAGCGCATAAATTCGAGCAAGTGCTATCACTGTAGGACGTTCCGGCAATTGAGCGGGATCGGGATAGAAACGCTTGCTTTCGACACCGTTGGGAAATATGCGAATCTTTTCTTCGGGAGCGCCGAAGCGCAATTGCCACTTTCGGTTGAACTCACCCAAACTGGTTACCGAATCGGCAAAATAATAGTTCATGCGAACAATCGCCCGATTCCAGTTGAGAAGAAACCGCAGGCAATTGGGGCTCTCCGGCATCTTACCCAATGCCACATAAAGCTCTCGCAGATAAATGCCATGCTCAGTAATCAAGAACTTTGAACCATTCTCCAGCTTTGCGATGACTCCAAGGACTCCTGCTAGGCCGGAGATGGACGCATGCACAACATCGGTTTTTTCAAAATTCGCGGTGATGATCGATGCGTAACGCAACAGCCAGCGCAAACACTTGGTGGCTTCTTCGAGTGTAAAGGCTACAAATCCTGGCCCTGGCCTGGCGCTTTCCTGAAGAAAAACGGTCCAAGCTTCCGGCGAACTCATCGACTTTTTGAAATCGCGCCCGGCGAAAAAGCGACGCAAACTCATGATCGCGCCGGCCAGCAATTTCGGGGAACAAGTTTCTCCGTGAAACGCGGCACGGACGAGAATACGAAAGTATGGAAGGAAGCCCTCCTCCATCGAATCCGAATCCACTCGCAGCTTTCTTTGATATATTTCTGAATACGATTCGGGTTGATCCCCCGGTTCTTCGGTTCCCCACAAAGCAAATTGCTTCACGGTAAGCACGTTATCAGGGAAAGTAAATATCGGATCGCGCCTTGGGGCATGAGTCACCGAAAAGATATGAAAAGGATTATTGGACAGGTAACGGACCAATTGATCGCACCAAACGCTGACGCCCCCACCGTAGTGGGGGTAAGTTCCTTCGGTCGTCAGCAGAATTGATGGGGACCCGGCCTTCAATCAGTTACCTCCTCCATGGCCGAACTCCACGCTGGCCTCAAGACCAACCAGAGCCGTACTGCCTGAAGGATTACGAACCAGAATTTTGACCGTATGGGGTTGTGCGTTTTGATCTGGCACAAAAGCAATCTCATTCACCCGGGCCGCGATTTTTACCGGGGGCTCAGATGGCAACACTACATTGACTGGCATTCCCGCCTTAATCGACTGGGCCATCTTGCTGGTTACCGGAACGTCGATCTCAAGGCGGTCGAGGTCCGCGATCTGGATTAACGGAACCCAAGCCGCCGCCAGTTCGCCAACCTTCAAATTCACGGAAAGCACAACGCCAGCCTGGGGCGCGATGATTCGCAGTGCCGCCTCGCGCTGCAGCGCTTGCCGCAACGCAACTTGCGCTTCTTCGTAATTCAGTTTCGATACCGAACTCGATCCTGCGCCTTCCTGGCCCGCAGCTTGGAGTTTTACCATTCTTAATTGCCCATCGGCGGCTTCGGCTTCCTGCTTTAGACGCAACCAGGTTTCTTTTGCCGCCTGATAGTTCCTTTCTTCCATTGCAGCCACTTTTTGGACATTTTCCAGTTCCGTGGCCGTTGCCAGTTGCTGTTGCACCAGTTGCTGTACCTTTACATATTCGTGACGGGCTTGGGTCAAGGACTGTTCAGCGGGCTCAAGCGAGTAATTCTTCAAACGAGCCAACGTCATTTCACGATTCTTCACGGTGGTGTCGGTTTGCTCCTTCAAGACGCTTTTCTGGGTCAACGACCCTTTGTCGCTTACACCTTCAGCCGCAGCCGACACTCGCAATTTAGCCATGGCGACAGCTTCACGAATCTCTCGGCTGTCCAGTTCCGCCAGCACCTGACCAGCTTCTACCTTAGTTCCAGGAGTGACATATACCTTAAGCACCTCCGCGGAAAAGCCGATGCTGACCGCCGAGCTCTTGAGCGTCTTTATTTGAGCGGGAAGCATCGTTTTCAGGCCGGAATCAGCGGTTTTCGACCAACTGCGCGTCACCGGGTCCACTACTAGCGAGACCAACACGATGCACACAAAGCTCTTCACCACTGCCCAGCAGGCTAATTCTGTCTTGGATTCACTTAGAATTCGTACTTTCATCTTGGGTTCAGTCTAAGGGTTGAACAGTAGGGGCGCAACGGGACTACGCAGCCAGGACCCCATGAACCTGATAGTACCTTCCGCTTGGAACCTGGTTCACCTAAAGTTTGGAGGTGGTGGGAGATGTTTCCGAGGACGGGTTCCGTTTTCTGGGCGGCGGCAGCTTCAAGGACGCCCGCAGACGTATCCCATATAGCGATGCGGCACCCTTCGCGAGCCAATCCTCGGGCGCAGGCGAGGCCTATTTCGCTTGCACCGCCGGTGATGTCGGCGACGTTTACGTTAAGTTCCGGTTCCATGGGTTCCTTTTCATGTTATAGGGCGGCCGTGCTTGTTTGCGTTGCTTGAGGCAGTGGAAGCGCGGCTGGAATCGTGTGATTGGGTTCGTTCTGCAAACAGCAGTTTTTGTATTTGCGGCCAGAGTGGCAGGGGCAGAGTTCATTGCGCCCGACCTTTGGTTGTGGACGAACATAGGGCTCTCTCTTGAACTTGTATTCGATTACCTTGGGTTCGTTTTTCGGTTTGGGTTCGTTTTGCAAGATGGGTTCATCGAGCGGATGGGCGGCTTGGTAGGCCTGTAGTTCCTTGAGGCATTTGTGGAAGGTACGTTCGGCGCGCATGCGGTGGGTGGCGAGGCGGTTGAGCGTTTTTTCGTTTGCGTCGGAGAGCAGCGGGTCGAGGCCGGTGGTGATGGCGAGGTCGGCTTCGAGACGGCTGGCTCGTTCCATGTTCCAGGCGGCGAGGGTGATTTGGCCGTGGAGGGCTCGTTCGATGGGGCCAGTGGGGTGGAGCTCGAAGCGGAATGCGGTTGAGAGGGCGTCGAAGAATTGGTAATCCTCTTCCGTGAGCAGGACCGCATATTTGGCGTGGAAACCGAACTTGGTGGAGTTGGCGGCGGAGCGCGTTTTTCCATCGGGGGTGTTTGGGCCGGTGGATAGTTGGGCGTTGGCGATGTTGGCGGCAATTTGAGCTTGTGTGGCCATGTGAGTTCCTTTTCGAAATGAATAGGGCGGCTGGTTCCCGTGGGAAGAGCCGCCCTGTGATTCAAGTTTGGCATGGGGTGTCAAGCGTGGACGGTTTTGG
>JANXXI010000178.1 GCA_025350695.1 Acidobacteriota bacterium | reverse complement strand
CGTACGAAGTGACCATCACACCGGAATGGTTGCCGCGTTCGTTTGAGTGCCTTCGCGATATGATCGGCAAACCTTCTTTTCAGACCTAATTGCGGGCGTAACTGTTGGGCTGGTAGCTGTGCCGTTGGCCATGGCGTTTGCCATATCCTCAGGCCTGCCCCCTCAATCCGGGCTCTACTGCGCTGTTGTCACCGGCTTCCTCATTTCTCTTTTGGGCGGTTCCAGAACTCAAATTGGAGGACCCACAGTCGCCACTAGCAAGTTGGAATTAATCCGCACTCAAATGAACGACCTGCCGGAGATTGTTGTACTACGGCTCCGGAACATGACCGCCATTGATGGCACAGGTCTCGAAGCCTTTGAAGATTTGGCTGAGCAATTGAAACAATCGGGCCGAACGATGATTTTATGCGGCGCCCGTGAACAGCCTGCCGCCCTCATTCGCCGCGTGGATTTTGCCGGGAAGATCGGCGCCAAGAATATTTGTCTTACTGTCGACGACGCTCTGGCGCGCGCCGCCGAACTACACTCAGAGAAGAACGCATGATTCGCACAATTATTTTCGACATGGGAAAAGTTCTCATTCCCTTTGATTTTTCCCGCGGCTACAAAGCGCTTGAAGCGTATTCGCCCCTTACCGCCGAGGAGATTCCACAAGAGCTGTCGAAGACCGATCTGGTCATTCGTTTGGAAAGCGGCCGCATTGAACCTCGCGACTTTTTTGACGAACTGCGAGCCACGCTCAAAGCCGATCTAACCTACGAAGAGTTCTGCCGCATTTGGAGTTGTATCTTCCTACCGCACACATTGATTCCTGAAGGGTTTATTGTTCAATTAAGGCGGCGCTACCGCGTTATGGTGCTTTCCAACACAAACGCCATTCATGTGGAAATGCTCAACGAAAGCTATTCAATCCTGAAGCAGTTCGACCACTTGATATTTTCCCACGTGGTTGGAGCCATGAAGCCGGAGCCGAAGATCTACCAGGCCGCGCTCGACAACGCCAATTGCCCGCCATCGGAATGCTTTTTCACCGATGATATTCCAGCTTATGTTGAGGGCGCGCGCAAGGCCGGGATCCATGCCGAGCAGTTCCTTGGGTTTGAAAAACTGCAGGATGATCTGCGGCGGCACGGAGTGGATTGGCAATAATCCTGTTGTCAAGCGCAAGGTAACGAAAAAGTACTAGTGCACCGTATTGGCCTGGCTGGTCTAACGATCTAATCACATCCGCGCCTTATTCTGGAACGGTGTTAAATGTCTCTCTCTCTGTTGCCGCTGTTGCTGGATTGCTTGCCGGCTCATGTTTTGGACAAAGCTCCTGTAACCCGGTCGATCTGATCATGGATGCTTCCACGTCTCTGTCGCTTACTCCGGGCGACTGCCGCCTGCGGGACGCCACAGGAAGCAATTTGACGCCGGATGCCAAGGCGAAATTGTTTCGAATTTCCTCGCAGGCTGAAGGAGTGTTTAGTTTCTCCGTGCAATCGGCCTCCTTCGACCCCGCCGTCTATTTTCAAGACGCCGATTCAAGAATTCGGGGGGTAGCTTCGGGGAAGAATCGTCAAGGTAATCTGACGATCCATGTGCCTAAGGGGACTTTTACGCTCATCGTTTCCGCAACAACCGTAGCCCTTGGCGACTTTCAAATTACAGCTTCCTTTGAAACGCCGCGTAAGTGTGAGGTTCGGCCGTTAGTCATCGGAGAGACGGAAAAGGGAAACTTCCCGGAGGCGCCCTGTCGCGAACTGGACATGACTTTGTACTCCACGCGCGACCTTCCCCTGCAGCTCTATTCGCTCAAAGTATCAGCAACATCCGTCCTGACTATCGAAATGAATTCCGGCGTCCTGGATTCTTATGTGGCGCTGCTCTCCACCCAGAATATGATGTTGGGTTCGGACGACAACAGCACTGGTGGCGCCGATGCGCGACTGCTGATGAGCGTGCCTGCCGGGGGGTATCTGATTCGCGCCAACAGCCAGGACGGTAAGTTAGGTGGCTACAATCTTCTCGTCAAATCGGAACAACCCAGGCAATGCCCAGCTAAACCTCTGGAATCCGAGATCACACTCAATTCCAAGTTCAATCCTGAAGGATGCCGCTATCTTGATCTTTTCGCGCCCAGTTCCCGAACCTCGCCGGTGGAACGCTACGAATTCGCGAATCCGGAAAAAGGGTGGATTGAGTTGAACATGACCGGTTCAAAGGTGCAGCCAAGCCTGATGATCCTTGACGGCGCGGGAGCCGTCCAAACCCGCCAAACATCTCTTGCCGTTGGCGAACGTTCGCAAATAATATACAGCATGAAGCCGGGCGTATACAATTTATTCGCAACCACTGTTGGAAATTTGACCAACGAATTTTTGCTAACTTTCCGGTTCAATAGGTTGCCGAATTGTCCAGTTGCTGAACTGCCAAGTGCCCAATTGGCCAGCCGCTTAACAACTTCAAACTGCCGTGTGCTGGATTATGTGGTTCCGAGTCGCGACGCCGCGTTGGCCGCAGCCTACAAGGTGCCGGGAGCAAAGCCTAGAATGCTGCGCGCCGTGATGCAGTCGAAATCTCTAGACACCTACCTCTATTTACTAGACAACACTGGAGCCATGGTTCTTGAAAACGACGACGATGGCGGGGGCTTCGCTGGGACCGATTCTCTGATCGACAATCTGATTCTGGATGGAGATCATCTGCTGGTGGCCACCACCTTCGATGGCGACCCTGGCGAGTACTCGATAGAGGCGAAGGTTTCAGAGGCCCGGAACTGCTTCTCCGGCGCGTTGGGAGTTTCATCGATTAAAGCCAGCGCTTTTACGACCTCGGATTGCCTGGCGCGCGAAGCGATTCCTTATTTTTCCGCCGACTACAAAACCAATCTGTTTTCCGTAACGGTCCCGTCCAAGGGCGTTCTCAACCTTTCAGCTTCTAGCGCCAGCCTGCCTCTGTTGGCAATCGTATTCGACGAGTTCTATCAGGTTCTGGGACTGGGTTTAAGCTCGACGGGTGGAACTGTAGAGATGACGTCGCCCTTGCCCTCGGGTAAGTACAATCTTGGTCTGTTCGCTCCGCCTGGCCGGTTGGGTGACTATAGAGCGACCGTTGACTTTAGGGGCGACAGTGGAACGGCGCCGCAAAGTGCGAGGCAATTCACCTTTCGAGAAGGCGTAAAGCCGCGGGTTCGGGATCTAACGTATCCCTCGAGCCAGACGCCGGACGAAGTCGATGTCCCCTTCGAGAAAATCAAACGAAGGTAGTTGCGTTGGCAGTTCCCACTGAATTTGGTGGAAGATAATATTTGCCGGCTCACCAACCCATTTCTCCACGTTATAAAACATGATCAGGATCGGAGCCCGCGAAGGGTATTGATATTCATACCGGGCAATCTCAACCCCTATTTCAGCAGCTATACCCAGTTCTTCGTTCAACTCCCGGGCAAGTGCGGCCTTGGGTTCTTCGTCCAACTCAACCTTGCCGCCCGGAAATTCCCACTTCAGTGGATGCCGGTCGGATTTCTTGCGTTGGCAAATGAGGACTTTTCCGTCCCTCTTCATTACTGCGGCGACAACGCGAAGTTCATTGCGAATCATGACAGGTGGCTGGTTAAGCTCTACACTAGGATACAGCATGTACTCCTCTCGACTGCTAGAACATTTTCAAACTCCAAGGAATGTAGGAGAAATTTGCGACCCAGCCGCAACGGTCGAAGTTGAAAACCCCGTGTGTGGTGACATACTGCGATTGTCGGTGACTATTTCCGACGGCGTTATCACTTCGGTACGTTATAAAACACGGGGATGCGCCGCCTCTATCGCCGCCGGTTCGGCTCTCACAGAGTGGATAGAAGGCAAGCGGGTGGAACAACTTCAGTCCTTCAGCGTCGAGGCGCTGGAAGAAATGTTAGGCGGACTCCCCAACGAATCGAAGCATGCCGCGCGGCTTTGCGACGATGCGGTCAAAGCCCTGATTGCGAGAGTGGCATGAAGGAGCTAATTACCGACCTTGTTCAAATCCGTCGTCTTGGAGAGACCAAACGCGAAGAAAACCAGAGGCTGCGTCGACACATGAAGAGCCACAACTACGTGGAGCGCCGGTTAAAGGCCATCACGCAGGAAATTGAAGATGCGATCGATTGTAAGACCTGCGCCAATTGTTGCCGTGTTGCCACGGTGAAATTGAAAGATCGGGACGTCGACCAGATGCGCAAGGCGCTGCACATGCGCAAGAGCGATTTCCTCAGAGATTGTACGGATGAAAACGAAGAGGGGTTGATCTTAAAGCGGACCGAAGAAGGATGCGTTTTCCTGGAGGGCAAGCTTTGCTCCATTTACGAAGACCGGCCCGGCGCCTGTCGGGACTTTCCACACCTTGCTCGAGGGGAGGGAAGCCTGGTTTCGCGGATGTGGGAAATGCCCGATCGGGCTGTGTACTGTCCTATCGTCTACAACAGCTTAGAAGCTTTTAAGGACGAAGTCGGCTTTAAGAAGTAAGGGATTCGTAGCGACCCTGAAAGTAGAGTAGTGGGGCTCCATCGGAAAATTGCGCGAAAAGTACTTCGCCAAAAAACACGGAATGATCACCCACTTCCAAAACTTGATTCACCTTGCATTCCAGGTGGGCAATAGCGCCTTCGATTAGCGGGACACCCAGTTCTCCTGGTTTCCAATCTACTCCTTCGAACCGGTCGTGCCCGCGTCCGGCGAATCGATTGGATAATGCTTGCTGTTGCGCTTCCAAGATATTGATAGCAAAACTACTTGCCGCTCTAAAATGCTCGATCACATTAGCCTTGTTGTCGACGCAAATCAGCACCATCGGTGGGCTCAGGGAGACACTTGTAAACGAGTTGGCAGTGAAACCATGGGGCTTCCCATCGGAACCTAAAACCGTGGGAATGGTGATGCCTGTTGCGAACTGAGCACAGGCTTTTCGGAAGTGATTTGGCTCGACCGAAGAACTTGGCATCTTGACAATCGTATAAACCTAATCCTATCATGAAGTTTACTGGGTCTGTCGAGCTCGATCGTCGGCAGCGCCAAGAGGTTTCCCTTGATTAAACTCGACATCATCAACGAAGTAGTCAATCGCACCGGAATCACTAAGACAAAAGCCGAGATGGCTGTGGAAACTGTCTTTGAAAGCATGAAGCGGGCATTAGCTCAGGGCGAGCGCATTGAGCTCCGCGGCTTCGGCATCTTCAATGTCCGTCCAAGAAAGACTGGCATTGGGCGCAACCCGCGCACGGGCGCTGAAGTGGCGATTCCGCCGGGCAAAGCGGTTCGCTTCAAGCCAGGCAAGGAACTCCAGAGCCTTCAGTAGATCCTCGTAGAACATCCTGTGTATCCCGAATCCAGGCCGAGGCACACCGCCAGCCAATTGGTCCGGGCGGTCTTACTTTTCGTGGCCACTTTCCTGACTACTTGCACCGTCGGGGCGAACATGGCATTGAAATTTGAAACTAATCAAGCAGCTTTCGACATTGAAGACGACTTGCGCTTCTTTGCCGATGTGTTCGCGCACCCCGGATTGCTTGTCCATGGACTTCCTTTTTCTCTCACCTTATTGACAATATTATTGGCTCACGAGTTAGGCCATTACCTGACGTGCGTGTACTACAACATCGACGCCAGCCCGCCGTATTTCTTACCGGCTCCCACATTAACCGGAACGTTTGGGGCTTTTATCCGGCTTCGCTCTCCAATCTATTCAATGAGCCAATTGTTCGACGTTGGGGTGGCGGGTCCGTTGGCTGGATTTGCATTTCTGTTGCCCGCCCTGGCAGTCGGCGTCGCTTATTCCCGGGTCATTCCGGGACTGGCGGAGCAAGGGGACCTAGTCATGGGAACGCCCCCTCTTCTTGCGTTGCTTGAATGGGGGCTGTTTCCGGGTGTGCCCGTATCCGACATCTCGCTTCACCCAATTGCGCGGGCAGCTTGGGTTGGCATGTTCGCCACGGCATTGAATCTGCTCCCGATTGGCCAACTTGACGGCGGGCACATTCTCTACGCCTTCTTCAGCCGGTGGTTCAAATACCTTTCTCGCTTCTTTGCACTGCTGCTTTTGCCGATGGGCTATTTTTGGTTAGGCTGGATCGGCTGGGCGATTTTTTTTCTTTTCACTGGATGGAGGCGTCCTACAATTTATGATCCGTTGCCTTTGGACGGGAAGCGGAAAGCGCTAGGCATCCTGGCCGCCGTGATCTTTATTGCTTGCTTTTGCGTTCAGCCCCTCAGAGAGGGTTTGGCTGCGAAATGAAGATTTCAGCGACAATTATTACCTACAACGAGGAGCGCAACATCGCGCGCGCGATTGAAAGTTTGCGCTCAGCCGATGAAATAGTAGTTGTCGATTCAGGTTCTACCGATCGCACTGTGGAAATAGCCAGCAAACTCGGAGCCAAGGTGATTGAACAGCCGTGGCTAGGATACGCTGCCCAAAAAAACTATGCCGCCGATCAGGCTTCTCATGATTGGATTCTGGCGCTTGATGCGGACGAGGCGCTGAGTGAAAGTCTGGAGGCCGAAATTTGGCAGCTGAAGAAGAACGGTCCGGCACACGATGCTTATTCCATGCCAAGGTTGGCCCAGTATTTAGGCAAGTGGATTCTTCATTCCGGCTGGCATCCGGATCGCAAGGTTCGCTTGTATCATCGGCGGAAAGCTAAATGGGAAGGCGAATACGTCCATGAAAGTGTTGTGGTAAATGGATCCACCGGGAAGTTTGATGCCTCGATTCTTCACTTCACTTGCCAGTCCCTTTCTGAGCATTTGAAGACCATGGATCGGTATACTACGCTGGCGGCAGAGGAATTGGTGGCCCGCAATAAGAAAATCGGCTGGCGTCATTTGGCGCTGGATCCAGCCTGGACATTTTTCCGAACCCTGATCCTGCAGCGCGGCTTTTTGGATGGCACGGAAGGCTTGGCTATCGCCTGGATGGGGGCTTTGTATCAGTTCTTGAAATTCGCCAAGGCAAGAAACATGCGTCCAGGCCGGGAACTGTAACCGTATGCGCGTGCTGCATGTCGACTGTGGACCTGAAATGAGGGGCGGGCAATGGCAAGTACTGCAATTGGTCGAAGGGATGCGGGCCAACGGTATTGAAGCCGATTTGATGTGTAACGCCAGCTCGCCGCTCCTTAATCGCGTATCCGGATCCATTCCGTTTTCGGTTTCACTGCTGCGGTCAATGTGGAAAAGTTTCGATCTGACCCACGTTCACGATGCTCGATCTCACACCTGGGCGGCCGTGTTGGGGATTACTCCCTTTATCGTTTCCCGGCGCGTGAGTTTTGCGGTCCGGTCCGGTTTTGCTTCCCGTTGGAAATACAGTAAAGCGAGCCGCTACCTTGCGATTTCGAACGCAGTTGCTAAAAGCCTGATCGATGCCGGAGTCTCAGCGGAAAAGGTCCGGGTAGTCTACGATGGGGTGCAGGAATTTCCGTGGAAATCCGATGTATCGGGAAAGCCTATTGCCCCAGCCTCTGTCGATCCGCAAAAGGGTTCGGATCTAATTGTCGCCTCAGGCGTTCCGGTTCAATTCTCAACGGATCTCCCGGAGGATTTAAGAACTGCCTCGGCGTTCTTATATATTAGCCGGCAAGAGGGCCTTGGATCGGCAATTGTCATGGCAATGGCGGCTGGCGTTCCAGTGATTGCTAGTAACGTTGGAGGAATTCCGGAATTGGTGCATCACGAAGAAACGGGACTGCTTGTGCAGAACGAACCCAATGAGATATTTTCAGCCTGGAAACGCCTTGCAGACGAGAAGGAACTCGCGGCCCAAATGGTTGAAAACGCTTTGGTTCAAGTGAAGAGTCGATTCACTGCCGAGATTATGGTTCAGAGGACGCTTATGGCTTATGAGGACTTGCGATGATACTTGAAGCCACGCTCGCTGCATTGTTCGGGCTTTTGATAGGCAGCTTCCTGAATGTTTGCATCTTCCGTCTCCCGTACGATTTGACTCCAGCGAATCCTCCGCGCAGTTTTTGTCCGAAATGTGAGAACACGATTGCCTGGTACGATAACATTCCCCTTGTCAGCTTTTTATTACTAAGGGGGAGATGCCGCAATTGCAAGGAACGGATCTCCTATCGTTATCCGCTGGTTGAGCTACTGACCGCGTTCTTTTTCTTCGTGGCTGTCTACAAAAGCGGGGTCTCCTGGCAAGCTCTGAAACTCTGTGTATTCGCGGCCATCTGTATCGATTTAATCTTTACCGATTTTGAGGAACGCATACTACCCGACGAGTTTACTTATGGCGGCGCTCTTCTAGGCCTACTGTTTGCCTTCAAGATCCAATTGCCATCCATGTTCGGATTCCTCTTCCTTTCAGGGGAAACGAGACAATGGATTCTGTCACCGGTTGAAGCCCTGCTGAGTGGATTGTTTTGCTCTGGCCTGCTTTGGCTGGCTGGGGCGCTGTACAAAAAGGTTCGACACCTGGACGGCATGGGACTAGGTGATGTGAAAATGATGGGGATGATCGGCGCATTCTTCGGGTTAATGCCGGCCCTATTCATTCTTCTAGTGGGCAATATCCTAGGATCGGTGGCGGGGCTCCTATTCATTTTCTTTGCGAAGAAAAAAGCAGCTACGTTCGAGATTCCATTGGGTTCGTTCCTCGGTATCGCCGCCCTCTGGGTTGCTTTCTCCGATAGAGTCTGAGGGCATGTTTTCCCCGACGGGCTAAGCAGGACTTTTGTGTCTTAAAGGCCTTGCTGGTGTAAACTAGATAAAGTTCATTGCATGCAGGCCCTTCTGGCATCTCTAAGCGAAAAAGATCCGGACCGATCCTTGGCCTTGGCCATTGACCGGGATCGTCTGCCCGGCCATGTCGCCATTATTATGGATGGCAACGGTCGCTGGGCACAGCGCCGGGGGCTTCCGCGCATTGCGGGGCACAAAGCAGGCGTCGAGCCCGTTCGGATGGTTGTTGAGACCTGCGCCCAAATGGGGATTCAGGTACTCACGCTCTATGCATTTTCAGTTGAGAATTGGAAACGCCCGCGGCAGGAGGTAGATACGTTGTGGCGGCTTTTGCGGATCTACATTCGTCGTGAAGTGCCTACGTTGATGCGCAACAATGTGAGGCTGAAGGCCATAGGGCGTCTGGATGCGCTTCCGGCTCATGCCAAGCAAGAGTTGCTTGAGGCCGTTGACCGGCTTTCGGGCAACACCGGCATGGTCCTTAACCTGGCAATCAATTACGGAGGTCGGGCGGAGGTCGTCGATGCCGTCAATTGCCTCATTAAGGAGGCTCATATTGCGGGAAGTTTGGCAAATCTGGAAATCACCGAACTGGCCATCGCTTCGAGGCTCTACACCGCCGGCCTGCCAGACCCTGACCTTTTGATACGCACCTCGGGCGAGATGCGCATCTCAAACTTTCTGCTTTGGCAGATTGCCTATTCCGAAATGCATGTGACGGATACGCTCTGGCCCGATTTTCAGCGCCGCAGTTTATTCCTCGCTGTCCTTGACTTCCAAAAGCGCGAGCGGCGGTTTGGTGGTCTGAATGCCGTCGAGGAAAGCGTGGCAGAGGCAGTTCCCTTCGGATGAAGCGCGTTCTTACCGCACTGATCCTCGTCCCCATTGTGACTTGGATTATCCTTCGAGGCAGTCCCGAAATGTTTCTGGTCACCGTCGCAATTCTCGCGTCGTTGTGCTGGTTTGAATTTAGCCGGCTGATTGCTCCGCTTTGCCCTCAATTTCCGCGCTGGGCTGGTTTTATTCCAGGCATGGCCATGCTTGTCACTCGCGATCGAGGCGAACTGTTGATCATACTTACGGCGATTACTGCCTTGGTGATTGCCCTGCGCGCTTCCGACCTCGCAAGCGTACTTCCCTCAGCGGGTATCTTCCTGATCGGTGTCGTCTACATATTTGGTGCTTGGAAAACGGCTATCCTACTGCGCGAATACAGCGTAGGTTGGTTCTTGTTTTCGATTGTCACCAATTGGATAGGCGATTCCGCCGCTCTCTACGTCGGCAAGTCTTTTGGAAAGAATAAACTAGCTCCAACGGTCAGTCCTGGCAAAACCTGGGAGGGCGCCATTGGATCGTTGATCTTCGGCAGCGTTGGGGCTGTTTGTGTGCTGCATTTCCTAACACCTGAGGCCAACCTATTTAAGGCCGCCGTAGTGGCGCTATTGGCCAATTCCGCTGGCCAGATCGGCGATCTTGCTGAGTCCGCGATTAAGCGTGGAGCAGGAGTTAAAGATAGCGGTTCGATGCTTCCTGGCCACGGCGGATGGCTGGATCGCGTGGACTCCAGCTTGTTCTCCATGCCAGTGGTGTACGCGCTGTATCCCTGGCTTGGCAAATAAGAAACGTCGCCCCTAGAGCGATTGTCGTAGTAACAGCACTGCAACTCCCCAATAAGCCTCATTTCTCATTTAGTACTTCTCGGTATATCTGACCCTAGAGCCTAAAGTCAGCTAGGTGTATTTCCGATAGTTGTATGGATACTCATCGTTGACTACTCAAGCTACGAGAGCTGGTTTTGAACGGAAGGTAATGAAAATGCAGGGTTTTGTGGAATGACGTCGCAACTTAGAGGTTTGTGGTCCCTAAATATCGGTGAATGGTTTGCGATAAGCGGAGCCTCAGATTCGCTTTGGCTAGTAAGGCACTATCTAAAGAGAATCCTGTTGTGGGGTGGGATCGGCGCGGTCTTAAGCGCGGTAGTTGTCTATTTCTACCCGGATCAATACATCTCTCATGCTCAAGTCCGGTTCATTCCACCGCAAGTGTCGGAAAAATATGTGGCCCCCAACATGGCCATGCAAGTGGATCAGCGGATTTTCGCCTTGACTCAGTTGGTCAACAGCCGGCTGACCGGAACCAAAATGATTGAAAGTTTTGGCCTGTACCCGGAGCGGCGTGCAATTTCGACCGTTGCTGATCTGGTTCCAAGATTTCAGCAAAGCCTCCAACTGCGGGGAACGACGTCTTCGTCAACCGAGGGACCCAATCGGAGTGTTCCGACCATTGTGTTGTCATTTCAGTACAGCGATGCGGGAGCATCGCAAAAAGTTTTGCAACGAATCGTGGAACTGATTTATGAGGAAAATCGGCGTTACAGAGGGGAGCAATCGATCGGGACGACTGAGTTCCTGCAACAGGAAGTGAAGAAAGTTCTTGACCAGTTAACCGAAATGGAAGGGAAGATCAGCACGCTGCAGACGCCAACCCAGACGGTGACCACACAATATACGTTTGAAGTGGAAGAACTGCATCACCTCGATTCGCGTCTGTCGCAAGTACAAAGGGACTTGCGAGCCGCCAACACAGAAGCGCTCTTAAAACGCTCTATCGTTTCTTCTCTTGAAGTCCAGATTGCATCTGTCGACAAGGCGCCAATGGCTCAGCCAGGCAGCGCACCGACTACATGGGGCGGGGATAGGGCGCGCGAAATGGCGCTGGTTCTTCGATCAAAAGCGGTGGAGGCGCGTAATCGGTACGTCGAAGGCAATTCAGACAGGGTAATTGTTGAACAGGCGCTTGAAAAGGCTGAGGCCGAACTCAACCGGGTTGAGCAGCAAGAGGCAAAACTGAGCCGGGAACAGAGTCACGACCAACTGAAGAATCAATATTTCAAGGCCAAGGCAGAAATGCAAGCGGCCGAAGGGACAAAGCTGGAACTGCAGGCTGAAGAAACATTGCTTAGGCGCCAAATGAGCGACGTCCGGTCAAAGCTTATGGTGCAGCCAACCAACGAAATGGAGCGTTTGATCCTGCAGAGGGAATACGCTGTGCAAAAGGAACAATACAGCGAACTGACGAAAAAGCTGAGGGAATCCCAAGTGGCATCAAGCATGGAGCGCAGAGGGCAGGGAGAAACGGTTGAGTTGATAGAGCCACCCACCTTGCCTGACACCGCCGAACAGCCTGTCGGATTCTTGCGGATCACATTTGGAGGCGTCCTTGGTGGATTGTGGGGCGCGGGTCTCGGATTAATTTCATTCCTCCGTAACCCGCGGATAAGGACAGCGCAGCATTTGGCTTTGCTTGGCGGTATTCCCCTGCTGGCTGAATTACCAGGAGGCCCCGTACTTCTGGGCGGCGCTTCCCGGTCAATTGTAAGTGGAAGAGCGCTGGCGGGGCTTTCAGGTCTACTGTTCCTAATTGCCGGAGGCTGCACGCCCAAGACGGCCGAATCTTTCCTCACCCGCGGTGATCAATTGGCGGCAAAGGGTGATCAGGATGGCGCCATTCTTCTCTACAAACAGGCTCAAAAGCGCGCCCCTCTTAATGGGATGGTGCACTACCACTTCGCACTTTCTCTTCAGCAAACAGGGGATGCAGCCAATGCCCGCGCTCACATGATCCGTGCGGCGGAATTGCTCCCGGATAATCAAGATGTGCAGGTGAAACTTGGAGAGCTCAGCTACCAAATATACTTTGGCGATCCTGGACGGCCAACTGCATTGCTGCGCGAAGTTGAGGACCAGGCGCAACGGATAATAACGAAATGGCCCAAAATAGCGGATGGGTACCGGCTGCAAACTCAAGTCTTAATTGAACAGAGAAGGCCTCTTGAGGCCATTCAAATATTGGAAAGGACGATCGGCAAGGGAATCAAGGACCCTTCGCTTGAAGCACAACTTTCTGCCGTGTACTACCAGCAAAGAGACTTTGGAAAAGCGAGAAAGACAGCGGAGGCATTGCTAGACAAGAACGGTTCCTACGGTCCTGGATACGATCTTCTTTACCTGCAACTGATGGAACAGAAGCATCCAGATGAAGCAAGAGCAGTCCTTGAGCGAAAGAAGCAGCATATCGCCGCAATGCCCGTGGCCTTGCAGCTAGCCGCCCATGCCGATGCTTTTGGGGATAGAAACGGGGCCGTGGCGCTGGTCGATGAAGCAGCCCGGCGTTATAGTAGCGACGAACTTTCCGAGGCGTACGCCGGCGATTTTTGGCTCCATCGAGGCCTATTTGCTGACGCTCACAAATGGTTCGAAGCCGGGTCGGTGGCTCATCCTCAAAAGCGGGGCGTTTACGCGGCAAGGCTGATGGATCTTGAGTTAATGAAGAAGAATCCGGAAGGGGCAAGGAAAATTCTTTTCGACGAACTCAGCCACAACCCCAATGACTCTCTATTGATCGCCTATCAAGCCGCGATGCAAACCGATTCAGGGGATGAAGGTGAGCGAACGTCCGCCAGAGCGAAGCTTGAAACGATTGTGACAAGAATGCCAAATTCTCCATTTGTCCGTTTGCACCTTGGAAGGGCTTACTTAAGGGCTGGCGAATTAGTGAAGGCATCTCAACAGATCGAACGCAGTGTGTCCCTCGACCCCAATTATGCTCCCGGATGGGTCGCGTTGGCGGAAACAGATCTGCAATCGGGTCGCACTGCCCTGGCGCAGGACCGGCTACGGGCATTGCTGCAAAGGGCCCCCAGCTACAGGCCCGCCTTGGTGCTTCAGGCTAAGGCCAGTCTTGCAAGGAAGCGTCCCGCCGAGGCAGGTGAGGTCTTGCGCAAAATGCTGGACGAGAATCCAAACGACCTGGAAGCACTCCTGACTCTGGCCGCGGCGGAGGGGAGCATGCAGCACGAAAAAGAAGTGGATGCCTTGCTGGAACGAGCGCGAAATCTAGCCCCAACCGATGTCAGACCAATCCTGCTGCGCGCGCAGTGGGAGGCGGCGTCTGGCCGTCCGGCGGCGGCGCTTCAGAGACTTGAAGCGGCGCGATCGAAATTCCCAACGAACCTCGAACTCCGCTCTTTAATGGCGGGATTGGCAATTCGTAATGGAAACGCCGCCCTTGCGGCTAAAGAATACAAGTCGTTGTCGGAACAGTTTTCAACGAACTATGAGTTCAAGCTGGGTTACGCCAATGCGTTGGGTCTTTCCGGGGACCGAAAGCGCGCCGGCGAAGAGTTCAAGGAACTTCAAAAGATGAAGGGCAACGACGCGAGAGTCTGGTTGAACTACGGAGTGCTGATGGCTACGGCTGGGGATTTTCCAAAGGCGAAAGCCGCATATCTTGAAGCGGTTAGCAAGGACAAATTCAACGGCTACGCACTAAATAATCTAGCCTACCTGATGGCGCGTACTGGCGACGATCTGCAGGCTGCTTTGCATTATGCTGAAGATGCCAAAAGGTCCATGCCGAAAAGCACGGAGATTTACGACACGCTGGCTTATGTGTATCTGAGGATGGGAATGACTCGCAATGCATCGGCCGTGCTTGAGGAGATGATGGAGTGGGCTCCTCCGCAAGAAAAGGAGCGAACGGTGCGAGTGATTTCCATGATCCGCCGCGGTGAAGCGGCGAAGGTAAGAAATGAAATGGAACAGTCAGCGGTGAATTGATGCCTACTACCGAAAATACTAGCTTCCCAACCGCCACGAGCAAAAGCCCGGCCTTGCTGGCTCACAGAGCGATTGAAGATCTGGCGCTTGAAGCGGAAAACAGTGTGGAGCAAATCCTGCGACTTGTGGATCGGCTGCATAAGGCGGATACTCCCATTGAGGGGCCATCCCCATCGACGGGTATTCACTCTTCGCCCAGTGGAGAAACGCCGACCGAGGAAGTATTCGAACCAGAGGTCGCCCAAATCCCGCGGCTGGAATGGCAAAGGTGCCTCGAAACGTTCAACATTCTGCATCCGAAATGCAAGAGAGAGTATCTGGAACAATTCCGGCGTCTGCGAGCGCGGCTAACACTAGCGCGGAAGGAATGGCAAGCAGGGGGGCTCCCGCTTCAAGTGATTGGAATTCTGAGTTCCTCTTCGACGGATGGAAAAACATTTGTTGCCGCAAATCTAGCAGCGGCATTGGCACTGGGCAACGAGCAGAGAGTGCTTGTGATCGACGCTAATCCGGTGACGCAAACCATGACCGGCCTGCTGGGCGCCGAAAAAGGAAACGGGTTGACCGACGCAATGCGCGGCGGCGATTTGGAGTTGTCGCTACGGCAGGCGGGCGAGACCAACCTCTATTTCATGCCGGCTAATTGCAGTGGTGGTAACTTTCATGGCGGTATGGACCTGCGAGGGCTTCCGGCGCTACTGGAACGTCTACGCGCCGAGTTCCAATGGATCATTCTTGACGCTCCGGCGAGTGACGAATCTTCGGACGCCGAATTGCTTGCTAATTTTGCGGACGGCAACTTGGTGGTGGTCCGCAAAGGTCTGACTTCGTTCCGCGAAATGGCTAAAATCATGGAAAGCGTTCCCGAGGGAAGGGTAGTTGGAGCAATATTTAACAATGAAGGCTGGCGGGAAAAACGTTGGTGGCCGTTTGTCCCAAGAGCTAGGAAAGTTTGACATCCTCCGGCTAAGGCCAGTAGACTGAGTCTAATCGGATGCTGCTTGCTAGAGAACTTGTCGGATATTTGTCACGCCAACTGGTAAACAGGCTGGCGCCACGCTTGATTGAAGTGTCCAACCCCGCCGCCGCCGGCGAGGTGATCAACTCCTTGATCATCGAAGAGTTGGAAGTTGAGGACTCGGTGAACGATGAAGTTCGGGAAATCCTCAGCCAATACGCCGATTATATGCGAAGAGAAGGCGTTTCCTATCAGGAGATGTTCAAGAAGATCAAGAACCAATTAATCAAGGAAAAGAAGATTGTTCGAGCCTCCGGTCGCGACACCGGCGATTCAATGAAGCTTTCCCGCGACAAAATCACGGACATCTCGCACAAGCTTTTGGAGCGATTCCGCAAATCACGAGAGTTTCGGCTGAAGAAAGATCCGAACGAGATTCGGCTTGAAATCGTCAAAGGCATCACCGAGTTGCTTGTGACCGAGGACAAAGTGGACAAGGCTGCCCGCCTGAAGGTGCACTCCCAAAAACGAGACATCCCCGAGGGCAGTGAAGAGTTCGATATCCTGCAAAAACGGTACTATGCCGAAGAGATGAAGAAGTTCGGAATAGAACTAGGCACGCAATCCTACTCCACGCCTTCCTAAAATACTTGCCTCAGCCAACTAGTCCTCTGATTGGCGCGGCTTCAAGCCGAACGGTCGCTAGTCCTTTTTAGGAAGTGGAATTATTGTCAATTTGTTCGCTTCGATCTTTACAGTCTGCTTGATCTCGCCGAACAGCGGGGAAGAAATCAGCAAATCGTAGTCGCCCACAGGAAGCAGAATTCCGCTCCCAAGGTTGTTTAACTCATCGACGTATCCCACAAAGCGTGTATTCAAAAAAACCGCCCCAACATCACCCGAGGTGACTGAGAGGAACGATTCTTTTTCACCACCGCCCAGACGTAACCGGCCAAAGGGTCCCTTGGGCTCAGGAAGCCGTTTGGGATGGTAGCTAATCTTGGTGGTCTTTCGGGCCGTCACTGTGACTTTGGTTGAGAATTCTTCGAATCGCGGGTCCCGGAAAACAACCTCGTGCGCTCCAGGATCCAGGGCGTATTTTTCAGGAACTGTGAAGCGGCTGGCTGGGCCCACATACTTGCCATCCACAAAAATACCGGCATCGCCAGGTGTTCCACGCGCTTTGATAAAACCTTGATCCGCGGCAACGAGGTGCGTAAGGGGAAGTGCAAGCACGAACAGAATTTTCTGAATCTTCATTCCCCCAGTCTACTACTACCAGTATGGTGTTCAATGGGTCGCGTACACGAGGTAAGCAGAATTTTCAAATGCTGGGTTGCCCCCCACTAAGCGGTTCTTTGATCGCAGAACAATGTAATCCACACCTAAAAGTTCATAGGCCTGGAGTGGCTGGGCGATGTAGGGCTTAGCCAGGGTGCTGCTCCAGCGCGTCCACCACTCGTCCGCCAAGCCTTTATGGAAGTTTACTTGGCCGCCGCTCTTCCAGTCGACATAAATGGCTCGCAACGATTCGGCGCGAAAGGCTCCCGGGTATAGATCTTTGCCTGCATCGGGGAAATGAAAAACACTCTCCTTGTCCGTTTGGCGAGCCCAGGTGGCAAGGGTTTTTAGCTCGGAGGTCAAGAGGACAGGTGGAGGCGGGGCCTGCGTTACATAGGGAATAGCCCAGAAAGCTCCAGCGGCCAGCGCCAGCAGCGCCGGAACGGCGAGATGCCCCTTAACCCATCGGAGAGTGGCTGCCGCCACTAGCGCCAACGCAAGGGTAAGTGCGACCTTCTTGGCCATTGGCCCGGATGCCGACCAGGGCAGGTACATTTCAAGTGTCTGCGCGTGAGTGGGAACAGCGTAAGCGAGAAAGAACCAAGCCAAGGCCGATAGCACTTGCCTTTTTTGCGTAGCCCGGATTGCCGCGGCGGTGGCCCCGAGCACTGCCCAAGCCATGACGAAAAGCAAGGCGCGTCCGAATTGGAGTTGCGAGCCTATCGCCCATTTGCCGGCCTCAAGGGTAAGGTAGGAAAGCATAAGGCTTGCAGCCCCAATCAGGGTCAGGCCGATGTGAAACCGGCGCAGCACCGGCGGCGCCAGTACTTTCAACTTGCTTGCCGAATAGAGAGAAACCACAAATAGCAGCAGATATTTCTTCCACCAAAGAGCTATCCACAGCTCGATCCAGTTGTATGAAGCCCGGAGACGTTGCAACGATTCTAGGTTTGCGTCCAGGTGAAGGAAGAACTGTTGTTTTTCTCTTTCCCCTGGCTGCAGACGCGAGAGAACAAAGAGCAACACTAAAGAGGCGATGAGAATAGCTGCAACGATCCAACGGTTTCTGTTCCAAACAGCGCTAACTGGCGGAAACAGGACCAACAAGGCAATCATTAACCACACTGGCCAGACGGTGGGCGCATGGATTAGCAGCGCAAGGCCGGCTGCGGCCGCGCCAAGCCTCGGACGATCGTTAGCAATCCATCCGATGGCAAGCCACAGCAGCGGAAGAGCCATTGAACGAGGGACAGGCTCAAGCTCCCAGATCATCACCGAGGGGCCGTGCACGAATGAGCCCAAAGCGAATATGGCTGTTCCAAACAGACTGGGGATGGAGTGAAACGCCCAAGCTTTGAAAATGAGAAAAATGCCATAAATTCCCGCCAGCCGGAAAAGAAAGTGGATAGCGGGTAGGACGCGGTCGAAGCCCATACCGGTGACCGTGCGGGTGAAGACAGCAAGCTCATCGTAAATGGTGTAGGAGACGTGCGGGTTGACTGCTATGAGATCTTTGCCGAGCAGCGAAGGATCCCAAATCCTCTCGAGCATTGGCAAATAGATCTGGGTATCGGATCCAAGATAGCTATGGCCGGGAAAAACGAAATAACCGAGGCAATTGATTGCAATGAGCGAAGCAGCCACGAGGAGCGTGGAAAATCTCATTGCGCCTGTGTTTTCTCCAACTGTTGCTTGATCCAAACCCTTTGAGGATTGAGTTCAAGGGCCTTTTGCAATGCTTTGCGGGCATCAGCATTGCGATTGGATTTGCGCATGGCTAGCCCCAGCCACAAATACCCTTCCGCCGATTTGGAATCAAGGGCCAACGCCTTCTCGAAATCTTTGATCGCCATGTCGGGTCCGCCGCCGAAGCTGGCAGGCAAATAGTATTTGCCCACCCCGCTGGCGATCCAGTTCATCGCCATTTTTGGATCCATCTGCAAGGCCTTGTTCACTTCTTCCTGGGCGCATTTGCCGTACTTGAGACCTGAGAGGATGTTGGCCGGAATCACTTGTCCGCACAGCGTGCCGAGGACGCGGTGAAATTCGGGGCGTTTGCCGTCGAGCGCGACTGCGGCTTGGGCGGCTGCAATACCGGCTTCGGCCGAGGTCTTGGCTTTGCCCTTGTCCCGGACCTCGAGCGCGACTTCAGAAAGATAGCTGTAGGCTAGCGCTGTTTGATAAAGCGCCATAGGGTCCTTGGGATGTTGTGTCGACACGGCGGCGGCGGACTTGGCGATTTTTTCAAGGGCCGCGGGGTCCTGCGAATTACGAGCCTTATCCAGTTCCGATTGTGTCGCGCCAACTAGCAGCGCAGGGAGCAAAATCAATAAAAGATGTTTCATTATTCTAGCTGGGCAACCTCGCGCCTTCCTACTAAAAAGTATAGGCCTAAACAGGCGAGAAGCCCACCATTGATGGCGAGCACGGTGGGGACGCCAAGGAGTGGTACAAAATAACCGCTGATCAGCGCGCCGAACGGCATGCCGCCGCGGAAAGCAACGTTATAGACGCTCATTACGCGACCGCGCATTTCATCTTTCGCGATGAGTTGGACGAGGGAGGTGACGAATGCGAAAACAGCGATGAGGGCAGCGCCAGCGAGGAACAGCATCGTCATGCTAACCCAAAGAATTTTGGTTTGTGAGAAGGCGATGGTGAAAGCACCCAGAGCCATGAGCATGATCAACGCCAACTTGCCCTTCTTTTTCTTTTGACCAAAGGCGGCGACGAGCAGCGCTCCGGCGACGGCGCCTGCGCCAGAGGTGGAAAGCAAATAAGTGTAGGTCTTTGCGTCGCCGGCGAACACTTTCTTTGCCATGACGGGTAAGTAGGTCATGGTGGGGATGCCAAGGAACGTCATCAAGAAGGCCAGGCAAATCAGCGGAACCATGGCGGGTTGCTTCTGGATAAAACGCAGGCCTTGACGGATGCTCTCAAGCACGCTTTCTTTTCCCTGAACGGGTACGAACCCAGGTTTCACCATCAGCAGGGAGAGGACGGGGCCAAGGTAGCTGAGGGCATTCAAGGTGAAGCACCATTGCGCTCCTAATGCGTTCATTGTGAGACCCCCTAACACGGGGCCGATAATGCGCGCCAAGTTGAACTGAATGGAGTTCAACGCAATGGCGTTCGGCATATCTTCCGGTTTAACAAGGGTTGGAATTAGCGCTTGATACGCTGGACCTCCAAAAGCCTGGGCGGTCCCCACGATAAAAGATAGGCAGAGAATTTGATAAACATGGACTTGGTGGGTAAAGAGCAGAAAAGCCAGGACAAAGGCACAGGCCATCTGCACCAGCTGTCCAATCAGCAATACCCGGCGGCGATCAAACCGGTCCGCAACTACTCCGCCGAAAAGGCTGAACAAGAAAATGGGAATTTGCCCCAGGAAGGCGTCCCAGCCAAGCATCAAAGCGGAGCCTGAAATTTCGTACACCAGCCAACTTTGGGCAACCGTCTGCATCCAGGTGCCGATTGAAGAAAAGCAGGCGCCTAACCAAAGAAGGCGGAAATCTCGATAAGAGAAGGCTTTGAAGACTCTTGCGAACAAGTAAGACCCGCTTTACGGAAGTGGCTTCTCGCGGGCAATCAGGTGAAGAATGTTCCCTTCGCAGTCGGCGAAGAACACCAAACGGTTCCCTTGATTGTTGAATGGCTCTCCAAGAAAATGAACGTTCTTCGATTTCAAGATGGCGAGGCCAGCATCAAAATCATCGACGTCGATGGCGAAATGACGAATGCCAGGAGTTCTCATTTCATTGGCCGCCCGATCTCCGACCGACGGAATGATCTCCAGCATGCTTCCGTTCTGTGCCCTGACGAAATAGTTGCCGTCGTATTCAAAGTTGATGCGGAATTCCAAATGTTCCGCGTACCATTCAGCCAGAGCTTTGGGATTAGCTGAGGCGATGGCTGTATGTTCGAGTCCCTTAAACATAAAGGGATTGTAGCAAATGCCCGGGCTGGCTCAGTAAACTTGAAAACAAAAGACTTTGTTCGAGTCGTTTGGGGAGAGCGAATACTCGCCTGGTTCGAGCGTCTCGGCGGCTTCGATGCGGTAAAGGTTCGGACCCAACCGGATCACGGTGAGGCGCAGGGGACGCGAGCCCTGTTTGCTCTTCTTGCCGGACGAGCGCAGAAATACTTCGCGATTCCCGTTCTTCACTTCAAACTTGTAGAGCTCCAACTTGTCAGCCGAAGTGTTTTTTGTTTCCATGATGAAGATAGGCTCAGCCATCGGCGTGCGAGCCTTGGCGTTTGGTCCAGACACCGTCCCGAACATGCCCTCCTTGCGGGTGTCTTCCTTGGCGTCGCCGACGTCTAACGCGACTAGCTTTGATGCATGGATTAGGTAGGGGACGTCTGGAGTATCCGGACGCGGACCTGTGTAGTCGGCCCCGGCCAGTGTGGACAAACCGCAGGCGAGGAACAAAAAGATGGTGAGTAGTCTAGCGCTCATTGCTACATTCTAGCGCTGCTTAGCAGGCAAAATCGAAACTGCGGGGGATCCTTAAGAAACTGCAAGTGGCAGTTCGGACCGTTTTTTTGCTCCGGAGCGCTTGCTCGTCTGGGCGCGAATGGATGCCAGTACCCTTTCGAAATCACGTTCATCGAGCGGCTTCCGCAGCAGAAAGCCCCCTGCGGCGCGCATGGAACTGGCAAGCCGTTCGTCATATCCTTCAGTGACCAGAACAAACGGTAGGTCTTTGTCGCGGATCCCTTCTTTAAACTCAATCCAAGTCCTGCCAGGGAGACGGACGGAGCAGAAGACCAGATCGAACCGCAGGCGATCCACCAGGTCGGTAGCCTCCTCGGCGCTGACCACCGGAATGACTCGGTGGTGGTGAGCGCTCAGCAGCGACAACAACTTTCGCTGCACGGCGCCGTCCGGTTCGATTACCAACACGGTCCAAGGCGTGGCGTCGTCTCCCGCCGAGACAGTTTTGGTGGAAGTTTGGACCGCGAGGGGCAAAACCACTTCCAGGGTCGCAGCGTCGGGCGTGTTGCGAATCAGCCTGATGTTTCCGCCGTGGGCATTGAAAACTCCACGGCAAAAAGCCAGACTGAGCACATCGCCTGTTGGATCTTCGCCGGCAAACAGCGCGGCGTCCTTATCTAACTGTTCCTCTGCGCTGAGCTCGGAATTAGCCGTCCCAAACAAAAGTCGAACGAGGACAGATTTTGAAGCGGCGCTTACAGTGACCAGCATCCGGCGCTTGTTCTGGCA
>JANXXI010000093.1 GCA_025350695.1 Acidobacteriota bacterium | reverse complement strand
CTGGCAGTGCATGATTCTGGCCCGGCAATGACCAATCTTGAACCAGGCATGGTTTTTGTCATTGAACCGGCGTTGACCGTGCCCGAAGAACACATTTATATCCGAATGGAGGATGTGATGGTGGTGACCGAAAAGGGCGTGGAAGTTCTTTCGGCTAAACTACCGCGCAAGCTGGAAGACATTGAACGGGCGATGAAGCCGTAGCGCCAATGGTTAGAAAACATCCGCAAGGAATTGATCTATTCGAGGCCATTGGCGGTACCGCAAAATGCCACGAACTTTCCACCGCGCTCTATGCACGCGTGGCCAAGGATTCGACTTTGCGTCGGCTGTTTCCGGGAAAGTCGTTCAGGTGCGCCATCGAAGAATTGACCGCTTTTCTGGTCCAGTTCCTGGGCGGGCCATCCGAGGATGCGCGCTATCGGTGGTGGTTGAGTCTACAGGAATCGCATCTGCGCTTTAAGATCGGCCAGGCGGAGCGGGACGCGTGGATCGGACATATGACGAAGGCCTTGGACGACGTTGAGATGAACGAGTCCATGCGAAGCTCCTTGCGCGACTTCTTCGGGGAGGCGTCCACCTACGTTGTGAATACTGGTCCTGCCGTTGCCGGGACGAAGTGCCCGGCGCAACTTTCCGGCATCCGCGCTCAAATCGCACTGAGATGGGATCAGCAATGCGCGTTGGATGAAGCGGTAGCAGCTATCCGCTCGGGAAAACTGGATCGCATAGCCGCTATGGTAGCGAGTCCACTTTTACGATCCCTGTTTGAACATAACCGCCCAGTGTTCGCGAATTTTGTTGGTGTTCTGATTGGATGCGGCAACGACGCCATGGCGGAATACGCCCATGAGATTTTGCGTGAAAACTCAGATTTAGGGCAACAAAGTTATAGTGGCCGCACCCTGTTGCACGCCGCCTCTGCTGCTGGAAGGTTGCCCATTGTAGCGGATCTGCTAAGGCTGGGCGTCGATGCGAATATCCAAGACGCAGGTGGTCATACGCCAGTTTATTGTGTCGGAAATGAGTGCTCTGGCGGCGGCGTTGTGGTCAAGGCTTTGGTTGAAGCCGGAGCGAAGGTCGACGCTTGTGATGGAGTGAAGCGTTGCACGGCCCTGCACATGGCGGCCAGGCGCGACAACGTTGAGGCGGCCGAAGCGTTGCTTGACTGGGGTGCCAACATTGAAGCGCGGGACGCTCTTCGGGAAACGCCATTGCGGCGCGCCGTCAATTGTAGACAGACTCGGGTCGCCGCATTACTCTTGGAGAGAGGCGCTGATCCGCATTCAGTGGGGAGCAAGGGTCTAACTCCGCTGTCGGCGGCGCGTGCCGGTTCGATGCGCGATCTACTGCAAGCATGGGCGCGGCGATAGACCTCGCGGCTAAAATCCGCCTGGCTGTCCGCTCTTCTTATCGAGTGGCACATCACACTGGCAGCAATCACTGCACCGCTTGCACTTAGCGCACAAATGCAAACTGCACGCATCCTTAGTACACCACGTACAGATCTCCGTGGAAGTTTCCTCACAAATGCTGCAACGAAAAGTCGTCACGGCCATTACCGGTCCACTCATTTAGCCCTCCCAGGCGCCAGCGTTTGCTGCGGTCGCGTCACTGCTGACCGGCACTGCTGCGCCTCGCGCGCCATCACCGAAAGTTCCGTTTCCCGGTAACTCGCCAAATCGATCACATATTTTTGCAACTGCGTCCGCGCCACCGAGTTCTCGGTAATGGCAGCCACCAGCTTATCGGCGATCGCCGGATTTTGATACTTACGCACACCCTGTTCAAGCGAGCCCACTTGGCCCTCTACCCACTGCATGCGCATGTAAGTGTCGAGCGCCGCCGACAGTTTTTGCGGGTCAGCCGAAAACTGTTTCGCGGAAACAGAAATGTAGTAGATGCCGTTTTTGATGCTCTGCAACTGCCGAACGTACCCTTCCGGACCGCCGTTTTTGGCCCAATCGTTGGGCAGAATCTGATCAAGCACGGGAGTCAACCGCGCAGTGGATTCCACGACCGACTGCGCCAGTTTGCGCGACTCCCATTCCGGAGGGAGGCCCTGAGCGGAGGCGGCCGCGGCGAAGATCAAACAGGGGAAAAAACTAGTTATCGCCACACCCACAGTTTCGCACGAAGCGCCTGATTAAAACTCCAATTTCAAACCAAACTGCATCTCTCTGGCCCTACCCGCCGACGTGATGCTTCCAAATCGGGGAGAGGTGATATTCACGGTCGCTGCCGGCTGATTGAAATTCGCCCGATTGAACAAATTGAATGCTTCCCACCGGAACTGCAAGTTATAGCGGTTCTCTCTGCCGAATCTTGTATTTTTTCCAAATCCAAAATCGGTGGATGCAAGCCCCGGCCCTACTAAAGTGTTCCGCCCCTCGCTGCCAAACCGCACGGAACCGACCGGCAAATTCACAAAGGCGCTATTGGTGGTGTTGCACGCGGCGTTGCGATTGTCGATCACATAACATGCCGGGTTGCGGGTATCGTAGGAAACCGGGCCAACCAAGTCTGGCCGATCCGTCAAGCCATCGCCATTGACATCGCCCGACATCACAGCCGTGTAGGGGAACCCGCCCTGCATCGTTGCGATGAAACTCATCTCCCACCCGGCAATCACTTTATTCGCCACGCGATTGGCGCCGGCAAGATACCGCTTGCCTTGCCCAAAGGGCAGTTCATACACCGAACTGAGCACAAGCCGCTGACGCACATCAAAGCCGGATAGCGCGCGTGAGGATTGGGCGCGGTTGCGTTCATCCCCACTACCGCTAAAGCCGCCACCACGATCGCCGCCACCGCGTTCGCTCGAAAGATCGATTGATTTCGCGTAGGTGTAAGCAATCAGCGTGGTCATACCCTTACCCCCACGCCGCACGGCTTTCACCTGCAGTGAATTATAGTTGGAGTTCACAAATGGATCCATGCTAAGGGCCGTGCCCCAACCGGGGAAAGGCCGTCTGGCCTGAATGGTAGCGGTGGGTCCGGGCGTTGGGATGTTATAGAAGACTAACTCATCCAAGTTAGTACCCTTGTTCGCCACGTATCCCGCATCTACAGTAAAGTTCCAAGGAAGTTGCCGCTGAACCATCAAGTTCCACTGCTGTGTATACCCTTCCTTAAAATTCGGATTGATGTTTTGCGTGCCAATTACCAGTGCGGCGGAGGCGCTAACAAACGGATCGGCTATGTTGATTTGCGGTGTTGCCGTGGAAGAAGTAATCTGCTGAGTTTCAGCGAACGGCGGCTGCCGGCGATTGATCACAAAGTTATTCAGGAAGGATTGTGAGTTGGTGAAGAAGATTCCATACGCGCCTCGAATAACCGTCTTGGGGTTCGCCGAGTAGGCGAAGCCAAAACGCGGAGCGAGGTTATTTTTGTCGGCGCGATAAGCCGCGCGGCGGGAATCGCCTTCAAGATGGAGCACGTCACCGATGCCGGCGCAAGCGCGCGTTGTGGTAGCGCAATATTTCGGATCGGCTACGAGAATTTGCGGAGCAATGCCACTGTTGTAATCATTCGTCAAGGGCCAAAACGTGGAGCGCCGGTCGAGATTGTCCAACAGCGGGCTGACATACTCATAGCGAATGCCGAAGTTCATTGTTAGCTTACGAGTTACTTTCCAATCGTCCTGCACATAGTAACCATGCCACCAGGATCGGCCAGTTTCCACGCCTTTGCCCACTACGCGCGAGGCGGTGTAGGGCTCACCCAAAATGAAATCCGCAAATGGCTGCCCCGTGAAGTCGCCACGGAAATTGAAACTGCCACGGCGCAAACCGGTTACCGGTCCAGGGGTGTTCTGCTGGTAGCGAGTCAGGGTAAAGCCGCTCTTCACCAAATGATTGGCATGGGTCCAGGAGAGACTGCCTGCGTAATTGAATTCGTTAGAAATGTCCTTCTGATAATTGAAGTCGCCATCGCCAAAGGAAGTCAGACTGACGTTGGTGAAAGTAAGCGAAGGGGCGCCTTCGAATTGCGATCCAGCCAATGGATTGTTAATGCCGAACTGACTATAGAAACCGACCTTGCCAACGTTAGGGCTACTCTGTACATACTCCGAACGTGTGAACGAAGTTCTCAATTCAGCCAATAGCGCCGGGGTGAAGATGTGTGTAATGTTGAGCAGGGCCACTTGGTTATGCGGCGGAATCATCTGTTCAAAAGAAGGCAATAGAGGGGTGGTCTTTTCGTCATGGATGGATCGGGTGTAGCGTCCGGATATACGGTCTTTGCCGGTCAATTCATGGTCAACCTTGATTGTCAACATGCCGTCGGAGAAACGGTCGGGGGCGGTGATTAGAAGGTTCTGGGTAGTAGTAGTGGGGCCGCCGAAATTCTGTTGCGGCCATAGTCCCATGGCCGCCTTCGCCGTTTGGCTAAAGCGAGTTGCGGGAATGCGATTGTTCGCGAAAGGCAAGCCGGACAGTGGGTCCTTCAACGTCAAGCCGGCGACACCTGAAAAATCGCCGTCTCGCCAAGCCTGCACGGGAACCGAGCGGAATGATTCCACACCGCGCCGTTCGGTGTGCTTTTCGTAATTGACGAAGAAGAAGCTTTTGTTACGCCAAATGGGTCCGCCGACGGCGCCGCCAAATTGATTGCGATTCAAGCGGCTAGCCTTGGGCAGGAAGAAATTACGGGCATCGAAAACGTTGTTTCGCCAAAATTCAAACAATGCGCCATGCACGGTATTTGTACCTGACTTAGTAATCAGACTAATCTGCCCGAAAGCTGCCTGGCCAAACTCAGCCGAGTAAGAATTGGTTTGAACTTTGAATTCCTGAATGGCGTCAATCGATGGGCGAATGGCCACATTACCAAACTGCCGGGCGTTGTTACTGGCTCCATCCAACGTGAAGTTATTCTGATTGTCACGACCTCCGATGGCCACGCCGGAACCCAAGCTGCCGGTTGCGGAGCCAACACTCAATTCATAGCCGCCGGGCCGAGTGGTAGTGCCGGGGGAAAGCAACAAGAGCTGCGAAAAATCGCGCCCGTTCAGGGGGATCTGCGTCGTGTAAAGGTTGTCCACAACCTGGCCCACCGTAGCGTTCTCCGTTTGCAGTTGAATGGCCTGCACACTGACGGTTACCGATTCGGTCACGGCGCCCACTTCAAGTTGAATATCCACACGAGGTTCCTGGTTCACTTCCAACACCACGGAGGTGACCGTTTTCCGCTTGAAGCCCGCAGCCTCGGCCGTGATGCTGTATTCGCCGACAGGCAGCGCCGGAACAATATAGTTGCCGGTCTGGTTGGTCGCGGTTTTACGGGACAGGCCAGTGGCGGCCGAAGAGACCGTGATGCTCACCCTTGGCGCGACGGCGCCAGAAGCGTCGGTAACCGTGCCCACGACGGTGGCTGTGGTTTGCGCCCAGATGGATGAGGAAGTGAGCAACAAGCAAACAGTCTGGGGGCTGATGAATTTCGAAAAGCGTGGCCGCATGGGGACCTCCTGTTTCTTTGAAACTATCATAATCCAATAATGTGTCCGCCACATGAACATTCTGGTGATCAACAATAGAGAGTAACCCGAGCCACGTATCATGAACCTTTTCGTCGGCCTTGCCACCATTGAACCTCTAGCCCCTGGAGCTATCGTGCTTCGCCAATTCGCTGTTGCCGACGAGTCCAATCTGCTTACCTCGCTTGATGGCATCACCGCACAGGCGCCATTCCGTCACATGGTTACTCCTGGTGGCTTCCGGATGTCCGTGGGGATGACCAATTCAGGACCTCTTGGATGGGTTACGGACCGCGCAGGCTATCGTTACGCGGCTACCGATCCGGAAACCGGCCTGGCTTGGCCACCCATGCCCGATTCGTTCTCACGGCTTGCTTCGAGCGCCGCGGCTGAAGCTGGGTACCCGAATTTCCAACCCGATGCCTGTCTTATCAACCGCTACCAACCCGGGGCTAAAATGTCGTTGCATCAGGATAAAGACGAGAAAGATTTCAGTCA
>JANXXI010000223.1 GCA_025350695.1 Acidobacteriota bacterium | reverse complement strand
TATCTGGATGACCTGCAAACTGATTCGCCGTATGGATAGAGCTACCCTATTCACGGCTTAGAGCTAACCCCCAGTTGTGCGCAAATTTTGCCAGCCAATCTGTTGTCGATTTCCAAATGCCTTGGAACCGCTGTGCTGCGGCCATTCTCGGGGTTAATGTAAATTGAATGCCTGGATCTTCTCGTTCCAAAGTACACGAATTCTTCGACGATAATCCTCGCGCCTTTCTGGCACTCTAATGGAGACCGTTCGCTTACGTTTGTTAGGCGCGGGGGCGCGGGCCTCGTTTGCCTATACCTCTGCCTGGACCCCGATCCTCGCTTGGCGTTTCTCCGAGCACGATATCAAACCGGGCAGCGAGTTCGCCGATTTTAGACTGTGGCAGAGGCTGGAATGCCACCATCACGGATTCGCGCTGGTAGTCGTCACGGATCCCTCGCAGGACGCCGTCTCTATCGTTGCCTGGGTCACCCTTCACATAGCATTGCGTTGTTAACGAGGGTTGTCCGGCGGCCTTGATCTTGAAGTGGATGTGCGGTGTGCGGCCTGGATATTTCACTGGCTTGATGGTGCGGAAACGGTATTCGCCGGTGGATGAAGTCTCAAAGCGGCCGTAGCCTTGGAAGTTCGCGTCGCGCTTGTCGCGATTGCCTGTGTTGCTATGAAGGTAGGCGCCATTGTTGTCCACTTGCCAAATTTCAACGGTCGCGCTTCGGACGGGGTTGCCGGATGGGTCTAAGATGCGTCCTGAGAGATGAGTGATGGAGCCGACGGCAGGAGTGACGCTGTTGCCGACGATAACCAGGTCGTTGTCGGAGTCGAGAGGGAGCTTGCCGGGGTAAAACGGTCCTTCCGTTTGTGCTGGCGTTTTCAATAACTCTTCGGCGAAAAGGCCGGGAGTGAAGTACAAAGCGGCTGGAAGGGAGAAGGCCGCGGTGATGAAGCGGCGGCGGTCCACAGGTTGGGTGATCATTGGCATGTATCTGTTAACCCTGGTCTCTCGCGCCTTGTTGTGGGAAGAGGGCATGGCTTAACCTTCTTGATAAGGTTTTTACGGTTAACGTCAGGTTTGCGGTGAGGGCAAGGCCCGCTTTTACATGCGGCGGACTTCCGCGGACAGGACGCCTAGTTTGGTTGAGGATCCGGCATAAGAGAGGTATGCTTCGAGTCGGCCTTTCACAGCGTTTAGCGCTACGCCGGCAATGCGGACTTCTTCGGTTCCCTTTGGAAAGGCCTGTTTCCAGTCGTGCATGCCGAAGTGCACCGTTGCGTCTCCGGCGTCGCGGGCGGGGTTGATGCGCAGCAGGATTTCGTAATTGCCCTTTGCGCGCACATCCACTTCCCAATAACCGCGTGACGTGCGATCCCAGCCGGCTTCAGGGCCTCGCCAATCTTGACGGGTCAGGTAGACGGGGTTATCCACCTCCGTACCGATGAAGATGCGTGGCGGTGCGAAGCCTCTGGTGGCGCTTACGTCTTCGAACCATTTTTGCTGCTCGGCGCGCAGTTTCGCTACAACGCCGGGCTTCTGTGCGGCGATGTTTTTGCTCTCGCCTGGATCTTGCTCCATGTCGTAGAGTTCGACACCATTCACTAACTTGTAGCGTTGCGTGCGGGCGGCGGAGTTTTGAAACAAGACCGGCTCATCGCCGCGATGCCATTGCGTGAAAATTGTTCGGTCGGGCCATTGCTTGTGCTGGCCGGTCAACGCGGGGGCGAGACTGCGACCGTCTAGCTTCAAATTTTCTGGCAGACGGATGCGGCAGAGTTCGGCGAGCGTGGGCAGAACGTCGATGTGGGCCGCAGTGTAGTGCACTTCCCAACCGGGCTTGACGGCGCGAGGGAAGCGCAGCAGGAAGGGCACGCGGATGCCGCCTTGATACACCGTGGTCTTGATGCCGCGCATGCCGGCGTTGTAACGCTCGTGCTGGGGGCCGTTGTCGGTCATGAAGATTAGGATGGTGTCGTCCAGCAGGTAAAGCTTGTCCAACGTGTTTACCAGATTGCGGACGTTCTCGTCGAGGTTGGCGACCATGCCGTAAACCTTTTCGGTCTTCTCCCCGAGCTTCTTGCCTCGAAAGGGGACGACGTAGGAATCGGGAACTTCAAGCGGATCGTGCGGGGCGTTTGGAGCCACGTAGCAAAAGAAAGGCTCTTCCCGATGGGCCGCTACAAACTCCTGAGCGCCGCGAAAGAAGATGTCGGTGCAGTAGCCTTTCTTCTGCGTCAACTTGCCGTTTTCATAAACGTACGGGTTGGTGTAACTGGAGCCGTCCGGCGGATCCGATGGCTGGCCAATGCCTCCGCCCTTGATATAAATGCCTTCCTCGAAACCACGATCAAGGGGACGCATGGGGTAGGTGTCGCCCAGGTGCCACTTGCCGAAGATGCCCGTACGGTAGCCAGCCTCTTTGAAGATCTGGGGCATGGTTACTTCGTCGGTGTGCATCATGGAGCGGCCCAGGTAGGTATCGACGATGCCGGTGCGGTAGTTGTAGCGGCCGGTCATCAAGCTGGCGCGCGTAGGCGAACAGACGGGACACACCTGGAACTGGGTGAACTGCGCGCCCTCCTTGCCGATGCGATCAATGTTCGGCGTGTTGAGGTACGGATTGCCGTGCAAAGACAGGTCGCCATAGCCTTGATCATCGCTGATGATCAGGACAATGTTGGGGCGCTTGGTTGGCCGTTGCGCGGGCAGAAGAGAAACGGTGGTGGAAGATAAGAAAGTTCGTCGGGTCCAGCTCATGAAGTTCCTATTTTAGAACGAACCGCCCAACCGGCCGGCTGCGAAGATCCGTTTGTCGACGCGGCGCAGAGCGCGGGCGGTGGCATCGGAGAGCAGCGGCGTGTGGCGAATTGTGCACAGGTGTTCGGGAATTTCCCATACTTCGTCGTTACGGGTCATCCATTGGATGCGGTCGAAGCGGGTTAGGTTAACAGGAAGGGAGAAAGCACGCAAAGATTTGTCACCGCGTAAATTGTAGTAGTGGTCGAAATAGCTGGCGACCAGTTCGCGGATGGTGCGGTAGATGGGGGAGCGGTAACGAAGACCGGAGTAGTTTGACTTGGCGACGGAGCCCCAAAGATTGCCCGATTTGTAGACGGCCAATACATGATCATCGTCGTGCTTAGCTTCAAGATCCACCAGAAGCGGCGGATGGCCATGAAAACGGAAAGCGGCGGCGGCCAGCAGTGCGCCTTCCATACAGTGGGCTTTCTTGTGTTGGAGAACCAGGCTGGGCGAATAACAGGTTCCGGCGTGGTTGTAAGCTAACTCTTGATCGAGGAATTTCTGGATGCGTTCCGGCGTGGAAAGGGCGCGCAAAATTCGCGCCTGTTGTTTTTCAAATAGACTTGCCGTGAATGAATCAACCACCTCGCCTAGGGTAACGAATTCTGCTTGCGGTTGCCTAGAACACTCGCCAACCCGGCCGCGGCCAGCAACAAGGTGGAAGGCTCTGGAACTGCGGACGGAGCGGAACTGCTTGCGAACGAGAGGGGATTGGGATCGATGCGGGGTGATGCTCCATTTGTGTTGGTCGCCGAGCTAACGCTGGAGGGTGTTGCCGTGCGGCTGTTTGTATCTGGGGTTGCTGCATTTGTTGAGTGGGGGACATTGTTAGTTATTGCCGAAGAGACTTGATATCCCTCCGCAATTGCCGGAGATTGGACATAGCCGCCGTACGAGAAGGAGTCGTTTGAACTTGAGTAGGCGGCGACCGGAGAAGGCTCCGCGAAAGAATTTGTGGCTAGGGATTGAGAGAAGGGCGCGTCTGAGACAGCTCCAGAGGATGAAGGCGCCGGCGATTCGTCTGGCGCAGAGGATGACAGGGGGTAAATACCCGAGGGATGAAGGTCTTGACGCAGAGGAAGTCCCGGTTGAGGCCATACTTCTCCACTTCCACCGTTGCCACTGCCGGAGTGCGCAGAGCCTCCGCCGAAGCTGGCGGAAGCGGACCCAAGGCCGCCACTGATGGTGAGCGGTCGATTTGCCTCTAAGCTGAGGAAAGAGTCTTTGAAGTTGGAAAAAGCGGTCATCGTGGTTGGGAGAATGTTAGGGGCCGCATCGCTGGTCTGGTCTTGAGGAGGGAGGGAGCTTGGCATCGGCGTAGGTCTCTGTGTTGATTACCGGATGCTTTTGCTCCGAAGGTAATTCGGTCTGCGGGGTCTCGAACTTGGGAAATGAATTCTGTTCGGTGACGTGGCCCTTCCGCCGGCTGCGAGCACAGCTTGAACTAAGTATCAGAGCGGCGGTAAAAATACATAAAATCAGTTTAGATTGGAGTCGGGCGCGCCAATGAGCATGGCTGAAGTTAGCAGTTGAAGAGTGGCTTCCACAGAGGGTAGAAGTACCAATTTCCCTGGGACTAAGGGGAAAGCTCTACAAACTAAGTGGGGAGGAGTATAGTACCAAACATTGGGATGTAACCGCTCCTTAATGAATGGGTTACAGCGATTGTCCAGAGTAAGACAAAAGGCCTCTCCGTGGGGAGAGGCCTTTTTAACCTACATGACTTTAGGAAACTTTGACTTCGATGGCTCTCGGCTTTGCCAGTTCTTTCTTCGGCAAAGCTACTGTGAGCACACCGTTCTTGTAGGCGGCGGTCACCTTTTCAGCTTCTACCGTTTCGGGTAGTGTGAAGCTTCGAGCGAAGGAGCCGAAGCTGCGTTCGATGCGATGATAGCCGGCTTTATCATCTTTCTTCTCGAACTTTCGTTCGCCCTTGATCGTGAGGGTGCCGTTTTCGATGGTAATGGCGATGTCCTTTTCGGTCATATCAGGGACGTCTGCTTTGAGAACTAATTCCTGCTCAGTCTCAACAATATCGACCGGGGGAGTCCAAGGTCTGGAAGCTGCCGGTGCGGCGAAGAAACGATTGAGAGTGTCCTCGAAGGCTCCGAAGGTGTTTGGTGCAATGAATGGGTCGTATTTAGTTAGAATCATAAGATGTTCTCCTTGTTGATATCTTCCATAACTCAACTATAAAACATGAGTGCTTACTTGTCAAGTATTTTTATGGGGATTTCTATCAATTTTATTTCCCTCAAATCCCATCTCCTTGTTCCGATATGCCCCTTGTATAGGAGTCTCCATGCTTTGCAAACGGGCGATTTTGCCTCTCTTGTTTGGCCTATGTTTCATCGGATCTTGCACAAGACAATCGGCTTCTCCCGCGCGAAGCGAATTGATTAGGCCCTCCAAGGGTGACGCGCAAACAGATCAATCTAAGCGGGTTACGTACCCGTATTCGATAATCCCGGGAGGTGTCCGCTCGGTGCAGGCATTAAAGGATGCAATCGAAAAGGACCCGTTGGTGAGGCGTCATCATGCCAAAGCGAATCTCGCCAGGATGCAGCTGTCTGTTCTCACTTCCGACCGTAAGGGTTTTGTTTCTTATAGAGTGGCGAATAAAATTTATTGGACCGCGAAACCCGTTCGGTTGAATAAGGGAGAGCAGGTGCTGACGGACGGCGAAACCACAATCCGTAGCCGTTGTGGGAATCAAATTTCAGAGGAGCCACAACTGCCGGTTCAGGAGGTCGGTTTAGCGCCGACCGAAGCGGAATTGGAAACAGTAGCAGATTTGACGCCATCGAGAGCCATGGCGTCTACCGATGTGCCAACGGCACTGTCAAATCTTCCTTTGGGAGGCCAGTTGCCGTCAATCCCTGGGCGAGAACAGGCGGGGCCACTGATTGCGTCTGTGTCTCCAGTTGGCGGGGATCAGGGTCAATGGTGGGGCGGAATTGGCGGAGCAGGCGGAAGCGCCGGGATGCCCCCGATGGGAGAGCCTATTCCTTCGAATTCCGCGCCTGGGACGAATCCTCCGGGCGATGTTCCGGCCCCGCCTGTAAAGCCGCCCGATTTCTTTTTTCCCCCAACATCGGGACCACCACAGGGACCGGCTACACCATGGACGGCCCCGCCGCCGGGAGGATACCCTCCGCC
>JANXXI010000075.1 GCA_025350695.1 Acidobacteriota bacterium | reverse complement strand
GATCGGTGATGGGAGCGACAGCGGGTGTGCGTTTGGCAATGAACAGCCGGGCCAAGGCGACCACCGTCGCAAGCGAGACAAGGCTTGAGTTCCACCTGATCGCTCCAGTCACCTTCACCAGCTGGTAGTCAAGAGTATTCTTCGAGACTGAGAGGGCGCACCGCGAGGGGTGCCCTTTTTTGCGGCATCTGAACAACTGGCCCGTTGCCTGAACATTGAAGGAAATCAAGGTTTCCGTCAAGACCGGATCCGCCTAGTGACAATTCCCCTGCAAAGGGCGCGCATGCGCGACCCAAGCACGGTGGACGGCGCGGCATGGGCAACGGGCGGACGGGCTGGAAGAAGTGCGGGCTGTGATGCGGCGCGCGCGCAAGCTGGCGACGGAGACCCCGGATGATTCGTGGTCACCACACCTGATCGAATCGTGGCGCGCTTTGAGAGTTTAACGGCGATGATAGCGCTTATATCGACGGCGTTATCCGGCCTTGGGTTGCTGGTGGGCGGCATTGGCGTGCGCAAGGCCCTCGGCGCACCCAAGCAGGACATCATCTTCCAGTTTCTGATGGAGGCGGTTACCCAGCCTGGACGGAGTGCTGGGCGTCATCATTGCCGTGGCGATCACGCTGCTGATTGGCAAGCTGGAAACATCGCTCCTTTGGAAGTGCCGCCCTTCGCCCCCGTGCGGTTTCCGTGGCGGTCGGTTTGTTCTTCGGCGTTTGGCCAGCATACAAGGCCGCGCAGCTGGACCCTGTGGATGCGTTGCGTTACGAGTAATCCTTGAAACTCTAGTTTCGAGGCCAATCAGGTCTTCCTCTTCCCGCCGACAGCCCGCAATTGCGGCAGAAAAACATCCGCGGATTTTCGCCGCAGAACTTCGTCGCAGCGCAGGATCTCACCAATATCCTTGCCCGCCGCGATTTGCCGCCCGATTTCCGCTTCGGCTCGAAGAATCCGTTCCGCGATTTCAGCAACCTCGTCGAGGCGAGAGGCGGGGACCACAACAACGCCGTCGTCGTCTCCAATCACCCAGTCGCCGGGAGCCACAACCACACCTCCACACTGCACGCAGACGCCGATCTCACCGGCATATTCCGCTCCACCTGCGTTCGGCGCAACAGCACGGGCGAAAACGGGGAGGAGGCTTTTGCGGATATCGGCAATGTCCCGAACGGCGCCGTCGATCACCACTCCCTCCAACCCTTTGCGATGCGCGGCGGCAGTGGTAAGGCCACCCCACAACGCCGTGTTTTTTTCCCCTTGCCCGTCAATGACCAGGACGTGGCCCGGAGGGCATGAAGAAAGAGCCTTAGCTACCATCAGGATGTCGGCCGTGTGCACGCGCAGCGTAAAGGCAGGGCCAGCCATACGCGCATTTGCGGATCGGCTTTGCATGTCGTGATCCATCGCACCGGTCTTACCCAGCGCGTCGGACAAAGGTCCAGTGCCGAACTTCCGGATACGCGTGCGAAGTCGAATATTATTTATCGGCATAAGACAACCTGGGCCGGATTGATCGCCTTGTACTGCGACTTGTTGGCCGTGATCTCGAAAGCTTTCGGCACTTGATCAATTCCCTCCAGCACGTGGGTAATCGTAGGCTTCAGCCGGACTCGCCCAGTTGCCACCAGTCGCACGGTGTGCTCTAAATGCTCCAAGGTGCTGATGTCAGGGAAGAGATAACGCAGGCTCCTCTCCCGCAAGGTATCGATGTCGAATTGAAGTGGCGCGCCAAACCAGGAGACCCCAATAATCTTGCCGCCTGAACGAACGGAGTCAATCGCGTGCATCAAAGTCTGAACGCCGGCTAAACCTTGCTTAGGGCTGCCCCCGGCGCATTCGAAGACCACATCGGCGCCATTGCCGCCGGTAAGATCGCGAATCGCCTCAACCGGATCTGTATCCCTCGCATTGATGACGTGATCGGCGCCCAATTCGCGCGACATGGCGCACGCCTCCGGCCTAACGTCGACGGTGATGATGCGGCCGGCTCCACTGGCCCGGACAATCTGCATGCATTCAAGGCCCATGCTGCCCTGCCCAAAGATCGCCACCGAATCGCCGATGTGTAGTTCGGCTGTTTCCACCGAAGCCACGCTATCGCTGAGGGACTGTAAACAGGCAGCCTCGCTGTCAGAGATGCGGTCGTCCACATGCGTCAGAGCAATCTCAGGCAACATTGCGTATTCGCAGAAACACCCCGGAAGTTGGAATCCGATTATGGGTCCTTTTCGACACAACTGACCTTTGCCCGACAAGCAGAGCGGGCAGTTTTCGCACGGTAATTTCGCGCGCGCGGCGACCCGATCCTCTTCACTAAATCGGGTGACTCCTTCTCCAACAGCCACAACGCGGGCGCAAAATTCGTGCCCGAACAACTGAATGGGAGCTTCGGTCTCAAGGCGGCGCTTGATCCGCTCGAAGGCCAGCGTGGGGATTCCGAATGCCAATTGCGCCTCAGTCACGCTGGGTTGGACACAAAGGATCTGAGCCAGCACATGCCCTGGCCGGATTTCAGGAACCGGTAGGTCGTCCAAACGCATGTCACCGAATCCGTAAAAACGCCAAGCTTTCATTGAATCTCCTTTGACTCAAGTTGGAATTCACCGCGTGGCCATGTTTATCGGTAAACTCTGGCGCATCCCACTTATGATAGTAAGTCTTCTTGCGATGCCCAACAGACCGTCCAAATCTGTGGTTTCCGCTTGTGCCAATTTGTCGCCGATTGGTAGGCGTGGCCAATCCCCAAGGAACTTGATTCCTCAAAATACTTTCCGCGGAACTGGATGCCGAGTGCTCCGGTGGGGCGGCAGTGAGACCACAAGGCAGAACCAGCGAAGGAATTCCGGTTAGGTTGGCGAGGTTGAACGAATCGGGACGCGGCGCTGGCGGCGGATTGGGCCGGGCATCGGTTCCAACGATTTCCACCTCCAGTCTTGGAGCTGCGTTTCCGGCGGGAAGCATCAACGCGTTGCACTTCTCAAAGACATTCCCCATCTCTTCCATCAGAAGGGTGCGGACCCGGACCGCTCTGATGTAATCGAGCGCGGAATAGAAAGAAGATGCTTCCAGCCGCTCGCGAACAAGCGGGTCAAACAAAGGAGCATGTTCTTGCAGACGCTGCTGGTGAAAGGCGGCTGACTCCGATCCTAGAATTACCGAGCAAGCACGCTTGCGAGCGCAGCGCTGGGAATCGTTATGTCCATAAGGATGACTCCAAGATCTTGAAGTATGGCTAAAGCGCGGCGAAGCGCGGCACACTCAGCCGGAAACTCTTGACGCTTCGGGAAAGAATTCGGGGGTAATCCGACACGTGCGTATTCTATCGTTTCAGCTCTATCGACGGAACTCTTCGGGCGATTGAGCTAGAATTGGCGCCGCCTAGGCTAGCAACCCCGGTCGCTAGCCTGCTAGCCGCCCTGACTCCGTTGAAAGAGAATTTTGCCCGCCCATGGCTTGATTCATCCGCAGTTTCCGCTGAGAGTGTGGAGCCAGATAACGATGGCTTCAAACCAAAACCAAACGGAGGCCGGCCATGACGCAAAAATCAGTGATTCCATTTCCTTTCTTATTCCTCACGGGAAGTGTCAAAATTTACATTCTCGCGTCCGTCAGCCAGCAAGTAAACCAGGCTTCGATCTTCTACGCGACTGACCGAAGCGCAACGCACAGCAATCGACCGGCAACCTATTACGGCGCGGAACGACGACCGCGGAACTCACCTCTTGAATATGGCGCTTACACCCTCAGCGATCGTGGTCAATTGGCCGGCGTCCATCCGAATGGCAGTCAAGATTCCTTTTTCAATTCGATAGCTGATCACGTCCGAAATAGCTTGAGCCATGATGTTCTTGTTTTTATCCACGGCTTCAATACCACATTCCAAGAGGCCGCCTCGCGCATGCAGCAATTGGTTCGTGATTTGAAGTTCACCGGTACACCCATCTTATATAGCTGGCCTTCGTTTGGGGGAGTTGCAGATTACGCTTTCGATGAGGACAGCGCCGCTTGGTCCGCTCCGCATTTGCGCCGATTCTTACAACTTCTCCGCAAGCATTCAGGCGCGGCAAATATCAACCTGATCGCTCACAGTATGGGGAACCGCGTCCTAGGAATGGCGTTGGAGGATTTGGAAGCCGAGAAGAAACCCCTTTTCAACGAAGTGATTATGGCGGCCCCCGACGTGGACAAGGAGCTGTTTGAACAGATGGCCCAGGAATGGGTAGGTAAGGCCACACGGATTACGCTATACGCCTCATCGCACGACTACGTCCTGTCCGCTTCCAAACGCTTTCACGCCGATCACGATCGTGCCGGAGAGTCTGATGAGATCCTGGTTGTGAAAGGGGTCGATTCGATCGACGCAAGCAATGCCAGTTCAGATCGATTGGGCCATGGTTACCTGTTTCACTCTTCCGTGCTGGCCGATGTCGGCAAATTGCTTCGCACCGATGATGCGCCGAACAAGCGCGCTTTGCGCCAAGCTAAATCCGAAGAAGGCCCGTATTGGATTTTGGCCCGGACGTAGGATTGCTGATCGCTCGAATAGCGCTTTACCCGGTCTTCAAAGCCGTGATATTCTCACTTAGCTGTGACTGACCAACCCTCCAATAATTCCCACCAAGTGACCTTGTTGCTGCAACAGATGCAGGGCGGCAAGCCTGAGGCAATGGAAGAGCTTTTGCCGCTGGTCTATGCGGAACTTCGCAAGCTGGCTGCGGGATACATGAAACGAGAGCGTCCCGGCCATACCCTGCAAGCAACAGCCTTGGTTCACGAGGCTTTTCTTAAAATGGTGGGAGGGGATGAATCCGCTTTTGCCAATCGCTCCCACTTCTTCGGAGTTGCCGCCAGCGTCATGCGGCACATTCTGGTGGATCATGCGCGCAGCCACACTTCGGGTAAACGCGGCGGAACGGCCCCCAAGCTCCAGTTGGATGAGGCGCTTGTGTTCTCGAACGATCAGTCATCGCAATTGCTTGAGTTAAACGATGCACTTGACCGCCTCAATAAGCTGAGTCCGCGGCAGGCCAAAATTGTGGAGCTGCGCTATTTTACAGGACTGTCCATCCCGGAAACAGCCACGGTGTTGGATGTAGCTCCGAGAACGGTAATTCGCGAATGGGCCGTGGCCCAGGCATGGCTCCGCCGGGAGTTAGGTGCGTGAGTGGACCAAGCCAAGAAGATGACGCGGCTCAAGTCCGCCACCAACTCGCGGGTGAATTATTTCTCGCCGCAGTCGATTTACCCGCGTCCGAACAGCTTGCGTATCTGCAAAATCAATGTCCCGGCGATGCTGACTTAGTAGCGGAAGTGCTTTCCATGGTGCAAAGCAGCGCCGCCGAGGAGCACTTCTTAAGCCGTCCTATCCTCGAAGGGGTGGAACCGTTACGACGTACGATTGGTCCTTACCGCTTGCTCCAAATGATCGGCGAAGGGGGCATGGGCGAAGTTTGGTTGGTTGAGCAGACCCACCCCATAAGACGTCGCGCCGCTTTGAAATTGATTAAGGCCGGTCTGGCCACCAAGGAAGTTGTTGCGCGTTTTGAATCCGAACGGCAGGCCCTGGCCACGCTCGATCACGCCGCGGTCGCCAAGGTCTTTGAGGCTGGTTCCACTCCCGATGGGATGCCGTACTTTTTGATGGAGTATGTGCCGGGAATTCCAATTACAGCTCACTGTGACTCCCATCGCATGTCTAACAATGAGCGGCTGCAGCTGTTTCTGCAAGTCTGCGAGGGCGTGCAGCACGCGCATGACAATGGCATCATCCATCGGGATTTGAAACCATCGAACATTTTGGTGGCCATCAAGGACGGGGTTGCCGCACCAAAGATTATTGACTTCGGCGTGGCGAAGGCTACCAGCCAGCCGCTGACCGACCGGACAGTGTATACGCGAATTGGTTCGATGATCGGCACGCCGGAGTACATGAGCCCCGAGCAGGCCGGCGTAACTTCCCAAGATGTGGACACGCGGACGGATGTCTATTCGCTGGGTGTCATCTTGTATGAGTTGCTAGCTGGTTCCTTGCCGTTCGATTCGGATTTGATGCGAAAGTCCGGGTACGAGGGCATCCGGCGGATGTTACTCGAAGAGGATCCGCCGCCGCCCAGCGCAAAGTTGCGAACCAGCGCGTTGGATTCGCAAAAGACGCCGCTTCGCACCGTACCCGGCGATCTGGATCGCATCACCTTGAAGGCGATGGATAAGGACCGGTTGCGCAGATACGCCTCACCCATTGCGCTGGCGGCCGATATCCGCCGCTACCTGGCCGGCGAGCCGGTGCAGGCCCGGCCGTCCACAATTGGATATCGAACCTCGAAGTTTGTGCGCCGAAATAGGACGGGGGTGCTGGCCGGAGCCTTGGTTGCTGCCGTGCTCGCCGCGTTCGGGTTTGCAATGAAGGCTGGAGTGTTCTCGACACCGGGCGTGAAAGTGGAGGAGGATAGTATCGCCGTAATTCCACTGAAGGATTTGGGCCAGCAGAAAGACCAGGAACATTTCGTCGATGGGTTGTTGGAGGAGTTACAAAGAACCTTTCGTAGGGCGGGGTGGCGAGTAACTTATCCGGAATCTATTTCGCAGTTGCAAGATACCGCCAATGTAAGGGAAATCGGACGGAAGTTGAATGTGCGGCGGGTGCTAAGCGGCACTTTCAAACGGTACGATAATCGGGCCAAGATCTCCATCCAAGTATTCGACACGGCGGACGCACGAACTATATGGTCTGAAGACTTTGACCCCAGCATGAGCGATTTCCTGCAAGCGGAAGGTGAAATTACTCGAGCCACGGCAAGGGCCATGGGGATTTCGAGGAAAGCTTCCACGACGATTCAGCCGGTATCTCCAATCGCCAAGAAAGCTTACAACGAAGGGAAGGATCTGTTGGGCCGCAACAACACGGAATCGTTCAAAGCAGCCGTGAAATTGTTCGATAAATCGATCCGCATCTCACCCCTTTTCGCAAAGGCCTGGGCGGGGCTTGCAGCCGCCAAACAGGCGCAAGCGAATGTGGCGGAAGGGTCGTTCGCCGACGCGCGGAAGGCTGTGGACGAAGCGTTGCGCTTGGATCCGGAGTTGGCCGAGGCTCATACGATTCTGGGGAACATTAAGCTGTACCAGGATTGGGATTGGGCCGGCGCGGAGACGGCTTTCCGGCGAGGCCTGGAACTGGAGCCGAACAATAGGGACACCCTTTTCGGGGCCTCCATCTTGGCGAAATCCCAGGGGCATTTGGAAGAGGCCCTGGAACTCGTTAAAAAGGCCTCGAATTTGAACCCCCTTTCTCCGGTTGACCAAAGCGAACTAGGACTAACGCTTCACTACATGGGACGTCACGAAGAGGCGATAGCCTCGCTCAAAAAGTCATTGGCTCTTAACAAGGATCACGGCGCATCGCACGCCATACTGTGCCGCGCGTATTTGGCCATGGGCGACGCAAAGAAGGGTTTAGAGGAAGCGCTGGCTGAGCCGCATCCCATTTTCCGCAACTACACGCTGGCGATGGCGTATTACGAATTAGGGCGAACGAAAGAGTCGGATACGGCGATAGCAGCTCTAATCAAAGACAACTCAAAGGACGCGCCGTACAATATTGCCGAAGCTTACGCTTTTCGTGGTGAAAAAGATAAGGCGTTTGAGTGGTTGCATCGCGCGGTTGCCGAACGGGACACGGCATTGGGTCCGGAAATACTATGCGATCCGTTAATCGCCCCATTACGCGTGGATGCGCGCTTCCTTGAAATCGCGAAGAAAATGAACCTGCCGCGCTGAGCAAACAGGGTGCGCCCGCGTGCTCCAATTTCTTTTTCAAAAAAATTTTTTAAAATGGCTTGAATTGCAGAGTGAATCCGCTGGGAGGGTGTAGTCGATTTCGACTGACACGAAAAACAACCCAAACAGGAGACACTTCAATGACATTCAGAACATTCGCCACCATCACCATCACCATCAGCCTAGCCACCACGCTATTCGCTCAAACCGA
>JANXXI010000351.1 GCA_025350695.1 Acidobacteriota bacterium | reverse complement strand
GCAGGCAGCGTGTCGACGAGTGTAACTGTGCCGGCTGTCGCGGAGCCGCCAACGTTTGTTGCCGTCAGGGTGTAAGTTGCGCCGAGTTGACCTTGCGAGAAGTTACCAACGTGGGTCTTGGTGACGGTAATATCCGGTGGTACGACAACTAGAGAGACATCGTCCAAGAAGTCGAAATTATTGGGGTTGGTTATAAGGAATTGGATTTGCGAACTAGGGCCAGTGGCAACCACTGTGAAAGTACGTAATAAGTACCCGTGGTTGTCATTCTGTTCAAGGAAGACCCTACCGCCGTTCCAACGTGCTTCAAATGAATTAGGAAAAGTACTGGCCCGCTGCCAGAAGCTGAAAGTATAGGAGTTTCCAGCAACTGTGGTGACATTCTGTGTGACAGTAGCCATATTGACGCCTAGTGCGCCACTTGCTAGAGACTGCATGCCGGAGTGAACGCCAATATTATTTACAAACGTAGCAAAGGTGGGGTCCACGATCACCCAGGGGGCGGGTGCAACGAAGGGAGGTAAGGCTTCGAAGCCGCAATTTTGTACTAGATTCCCAGCTATGGCATCGCATTGACTTTGCGAGAATAGCTGAGTGGAAAAGAAAGCGACAGCCAGGGCCGCTTTCGTCATTGTCCTCATTGGAGGTGTTCGTTTGAGATACATAATAGATCTGATCCTTAGTAGAGAGAGTTAAGCAAAAAGCGTCATCCATTTTGAACCCCACCAAGTCGATCATCGAGTGGATGAAGCTAATAAATTGCGAGTTCTCCAAATAAGATCGAAGTACCGCACGAATTCACTAAACTTAGGGCCAGTTTGAGGATAAGGTGTAACCAGGAAACAATCTACTACCCAAATGCAGTAATGCAAATGGCTTAGTACTTATGAGTAATCGAGGCATGACCTTCTTTTTCAATATGTTCGATCCAGTGACCCGGTTCGTGCTCAATGTAGTACTGACCCAACCAACAGTCAGGAAGCCCCACGCAAAGAGGGGGTGGATGGCGGCTGGGTGCCCGCGCATCTTTCGAGAGAAGGAATCCGGCGGGCCGCCGGCGGCAAACAGAATTTATTGCTATCCACGGTGAACTCCAAGTAGACCCGAAACCAATGTCTCTCTCCGCCCCGACAAGCTGATGGCTGCAAGGCATAACGAGGCTTGCCAAAACTGTTCTACTTGATGCTCTCCGCCTGCGGCGGCGCGGGGACAGGTGCTGCGATGGATATTCTTCTCCGCTTTGTTCCATACGGTAGTCCATGGCTAGCGCCAGAAGACAAATGACGGCGGAACGCCCGCGCCTTGGAACGTGGGGTCTCCGGCGGCGAAAACTCGGTATTTGTCCGGGGCACGGTCGATGGGCGAGGCGGTGTCTTTTCTGGGCGGGCGCGGAAACTTCACACGGAATCCGCTTTATGGGCGGGCAACCTTCACCTGCGTGCAACCCGCCGGACTTGGTGAAAATGCAGATGGTATAAGCGGCAACTACCCCAGTTGTGAGGTTTAGATTATGATCCGCTCAACCTCATCGAGGGTGATCGCGTCGCTGGTGCGGTCGTAAAGTTTGGTTGTGCGGGGGGATTCGTGCGCGGCGATAGCCTGAGCATTCTCGATCGTGCCACCGTTTTCAAGATAAGCTGTAATGCCGGTTGCCCGGAAGGTGTGGCAACATGTGGATTCAGGCAGCTTGGCTTCCATCGCTCTGCGTTTTATCATCCGCAATACGTCGGTGCGAGTGAGGGGAGTAGTTTGTAGTTTCTTATGCTTATCCACACTTCGGAAGAGCCGTTCTTTTTTCTGGTGGGAGATACCGGCGGCCGAGATGTAAGCGTCAAGGTATGCCTCGGCATTGTGGTGGGTGGGAATTTCGTGGCGTTTTCCGCCTTTTTCGCAAAGACGAATCCACCGGTGTTTGCCGTCCTGGTAGTAATCCTCGACATTCATATGCACGACGGCGCTGACACGCGCGAAGGTGTAGCACATGAGTCCAATCAGCGCCCTATCGCGCAAGCCGATGATAGTGTCGATCTTGATGGAGTCGAGCAGCAGGCGAGCCTCGTCGGATTTGAGGACCGAGGTTTTGCCACGCTTGGCGGCAAACTTGGGTCCACGCACCGAGCTGGCCGGATTCATCGGCACGACCTGGCCAACCACCAGCCAATCGAACAGCATTCTCACGGCGGCCAGATGCTGTTTAACTGTAGGGGCGGATCGTTGCGACTGGAGCCGTTCGATATAGACGGCAATGGTGGTGGGCCGGATAGCGGAAAGTTCGATAATGCCGTAGCTGTCGATCCAACGAAAGAACTGCGCGATAGCTTGGGCATAGGCGGCGCGAGTGTTCTTATTCCGTATGTTGGCGGTAAAAAATTCCACGAAGCGCCACGATGCCTGTTCGCCTGCGTGTAAAACTATGGCTGGCACGAGATCGACGCCGGCAAGGGCCAATTGAAGGTCGAGGTTGACGATTTGAGAGGTCGTGGAAAGTGTGCTCATTAACGTATCATAACGTCCTTTATGATACGTTGCCGAAATACTACTTTTCGGCTATTTTGCACACCTGTGCAAGAACATGGTACACATATAGGAACAAGTTTGAGCAGACGCTATGCCAGCACAACCCACATGGTTACTAAGAGTTCCAGCGATGATCGAGGAATTGGAGAGATTGTCTGCGCCATTCCTTGATCGCACTGTAATGGAAACCCTGTTCCGGGTCCGGCGGCGGCGGGCCATCCAAATCATGAATGCCCTCGGTGGTGGCTATCTGATTGGAAAGGTGTTTCTAGTGGATCGGCTTGAGCTGATAGCTCAATTACGGATAATCTCCGGCGGCGGCGCATTCGAGCGCGAACACCGGCGCAAAGAGCTACTTTCAACCGAGCTCGACGGAATTCGGAAAGATCGCGCCGCCAAGGAAATCAAAATTCCCGTCGCGGATGATATTTGGGAGAAATCGATGGCAAAACTCGCACCGGGCATTCATCTCAAGCCCGGCGAACTCCGGATTGAATTCCATGGCTCGGAGGATTTACTGCGGCACTTGTTCGAGCTGTCGCAAGCGATTGCCAATGATTACGAACACATTAAAAGCTTGGTGGAAGAATCCAATCGAACATCCGGAAG
>JANXXI010000349.1 GCA_025350695.1 Acidobacteriota bacterium | reverse complement strand
TGTTGTCATCCCTGTGCGTAATGCAATACAGTCTAGCAATACGCGAACTCAGGGAACCACATGTTATCCCAGAGTGGAAAGCTCACGGTCAACAACATCGAGCAAATGCGGCAGGGCGGCCGCAGCCATATCTCTCCACGCAATGTGCGAGTACCGTTGGTTCAACTCGTTAGGGAGACGGCGAAACGCTTCTGAGATTATTTCGAGGCAACGCGTTACCGCGAACAACGTGCCGTATGTCCTCGTAGTTGATTCCGGCCGTAAACTCGCAAGCAAGATCGATGTGATGCTTCAAGCCGCGCAAAATCGCAGCGGCGGCATAAATGGCATCAGCCGTGGCCGATGGTTTTAACGTGGGCTTTCAAACCATCACGGTTTACCACGTCAACACGGCCACCCAACAATTCGGCAACGTAGCTCTTCAGGGCGGCTTAATCGAAGACAGTCACGGGGCCGCTGAGAGAACCAACCCTTCCGAGTCTATCCGTCCTCTCGGGCATAAGTTTCATGAAAACCTAAACACAATTCAATTAGGTCTTCCGGTGAGTAGCCGTCCCCAAATCGATGTTGGACATTCAACCTTACCCTCCATACGGTGCCGCCCCGGAGGGTCTTTGAAAAATCTTTTCACAACCAGTTTGGGACCGCTTTTCAATCACTTACAGACAGAACCCTTGACACTGCCTGCTAGTCTTGAATCAGAGAGATAAGTTCCGGCCGGAATGCTCTTTTTGAAAGCGCTCCCTCACAGGAGGGGGCCAGCTCTCGTCTCGATTCGGGCAGCTAAAAAACATAAATCAGTGAGTTGGTTGTTCGGAAAATTTGTGTTGGTCTTTCGGTTGGGCCCGAAGGAGCAAGCCAGTATATCTTGGCAAGGCTGTCGTGGTGGACAGCTTCACAAATGAAGGACAACCAGCCAACTGATTTCAATTTCGAAACAGACTCACGCCCCACGCCGAAGTATGTCTGCTCGCCGGCCCATTCCCCACGTTCCCATCAAATAGGAGAAACTATGGAAATGACTCGCCGTGAACTTATCACCGCCCTCTCGGCAACAGGCTTAGCATCCGCCGCGCCAACGCCACCAGCCCCTCCCGTCTCTCTAGCCAAGTGCCCATCCTATGACGACGACCTCACCCAAGTCCTCGGCACGATGTTCGATCAGCTAGGCGGACTCGGCCGCATCGTTAAGAACAAGACAGTCACGGTCAAACTCAACCTCACCGGATCCCCCGCCCTGAAATTCCAAGGCCGCCCGCTCGGCGTCACCCACTACTCGCATCCAAAAATGGTTGGAGCAGTCGCGCACTTGCTCAACAAGGCCGGAGCAAAACGGGTTCGTTTTGTCGAAAGCGCCTGGGCCACGTCCGGCCCGCTCGAAGAATACATGCTCGATTCCGGTTGGAACGTCCGCCAACTCAAAGCCATCGCCCCTAATATTGTTTTTGAAAACACCAACGCCCTCGGAACCAGCAAGACCTACCCACGCTTCAAAGTCCCCGGCGGAGGCTCGATTTTCCCGGCTTTCGATTTGAACAAAGCCTACGAAGAAACCGACGTCTTCATGAGCATGGCTAAGCTGAAAGACCACGCCACCTGCGGCATCACGTTGGCAATGAAGAACATTTTCGGAATAACGCCAGCTTCCATCTACGGCGACGACGCTGGGAAAAACGAACCCAATGAGAGTCCAACCAAGGGCCGCGTCGAAACCTGCCACAACGGCAAGCGCCAACCATCGTCTTGTTCCCCCGCCGAAATCAACACCGAATCCAGTCGTGAATCCGGCTACCGCATGCCGCGCATCGTAGCCGACCTCAACGCCGCCCGCCCGATCGACATCGCTTTGATAGACGGAATCGAAACCGTGGCTGGCGGTGAGGGCCCCTGGATCCGGGGCATTCGAAGGGTCACGCCTGGTCTGCTGATCGCCGGATTTAACGCCGTTACAACCGATACGGTCGGAACGGCCGTAATGGGTTACGATCCGCGAGCCCCTAAAGGTGTCGCCCCATTCCTGAAGTGCGACAATACACTGTTACTTGCGGAAGGCCTTGGCCTGGGCAGCGCCGACCTCAAGAAGATCGAGGTTAGAGGCATAACCATCGAAGCCGCGAAATACCGCTTCGCCGTCTGATCGGAACTATTTGAACGAGATGGGGGGTCGTCAGGCAACACTGAGGGACCAGGGCGCGAATCGCTTCCAGCGCACTGGCCGCTTTTTCCAGAAAGTGGTGCCGAACCCTGGACGTTATACAAATGCGGATGCTTCCGCCAAACGCGGCGGATTCGGTCATCGATTTCATGAGCAAAGATGGCGGTCTTACCACCACCTGATCCCCCGGGGAGCACAACCAATTTGGGAGCGTGCCTGGCTTTGGAGCATTGACACTGGAGTGTGCCCACCGGAAGTTGGACATCGGCGCTCACGGTCACCGCCCATTATAGGCAAGGTACCCGGTAGCCACCGTGAAGAACAGAAACAGGAGAATAACCGTGCGTTTCATACGTCACCTCACTCTAGTGCTTCGAGATCGCAGCAGCCATATCCGATCCGAATGCAACCAGCGGAGTAAACACTCCAGTTGCAGCTTTGGCGGGCGGAGTTACTTCACGGACGAAGCGGCTTTCAACAGACTTAACACCCGGAACTTTGGCGATCGCTTTAAGAATTTCCGCCACTTCCACTTCAGGAGCGAAGCCGCCGGCAATCACATTGCCGGAAAGCGCCATAATCCGAATAGTCCTGGGATTTGTGGTCACACGGCCAAGCTTTGTATGGATGCGAGCTTCCAGCTTCGAATCGTTTACAGGAGTTTCGCACTCGAACTGATGGCGCAACTCGGCGAACACTCCCTCCACTCGATGCTCAAGATCCCTCATTCGTTTCTCGATAGCCTCAGTGCCTTCGCGGGCGAATTTGGCAGTCCTATCGCGCACTAAGGCTCGGCGGGCGTTGCCTCGGGTTGGGTCGAGGAAGTACATCAATCCAACTCCGGCACCTGCCGCTGCAACGAAGCCAAATGCCTTGAGGAGATTGGGAACGATTTCTTCGGTTTCAACAAACTTCGTGTTCATATGGGTACCTCTCGTCTATTACCTCTGCACTTTGGAAGCCATGCTAAGCATTCGTGGTTTTATGTAGATACAAACGCTAAGCTGAAAGTCAGCGCGAAGGAGCCCAACTTAAACGGGTGAATTCGCCCAACTTTTCGATGGCTCACGCATCAACATTGTTCGCAGACCTCAGTAGGCATTTCCGAACGCGGCGAATGCTCCGTTTCGTACGGATTTGCAGCGTCCATCCGGGCATGACCGTTTTGGACGTCGGTGGCAACCCGGCAATTTGGCATTTGCTCGAAGAATCGCAGCGGCCAAGAATAACGTACCTAAATATGCCTCGGGCCGCAGAGCCAGAGGATGATCGAAACCGCCTTGTTTTCGCCGATGGCAGAAAACTTCCCTTCCCGGACCGGTCGTTCGATTTGGTATTCAGCAATTCAGTGATTGAGCATGTGGGAGACGCCCAGTCGCAAGCGGAGTTTGCCGCCGAGGTCGCAAGAGTCGGCAGAAGCTATTGGGTCCAGACGCCAAACTTGCGGTTTCCCGTTGAGCAGCATTTGATGACTCCGTTTGTGCACTGGCTGCCTCGGACGTGGCAAAGGGTGCTGGTTCCGCGAGTGACCATTTGGGGGTTGCTCACAAAGTGCAACACCGAGGAACGCCGGTTCTATTTTGACCATTTTCTGAACGACATCCGGCTGCTCGATGTAGCAGGTGTGAGGCGACTGTTTCCAGACGCGACGATTGATCATGAGAGATTCCTGGGAGTTACCAAATCATTGATCGCCGCGCGCTTGGGATAGAATACTTCTGATGCCAACAATCACTCGCCGCGCGGCGCTGGCCACCATCGCCTGCGGGGCCGCGTCTGCCCAAACCGCGTCTGCCCAAACAAAGAAGCGTCCGAATATTTTGTTGCTGTTTCCCGATCAGCTTCGTCCGGATTGGGTGCTGACGAAGATGGAGGTTCACACACCGAACCTTGAGAAACTTCGCAAGCGCGGGATGAATTTTACGAATGCAGTGGTGGCGTCTCCGTTGTGCGCGCCATCGCGCGCCTGTTTGGCGTCGGGTAAAGAGTACGACCGTTGTGGCGCTCGTGGCAACGATTCGGACTACCCGCTGGAGCAGACCACTTATTACAAGCTGCTGCGCGACAGCGGGTATCACGTTATGGGATGCGGCAAGTTGGATCTGCACAAGAAGTCTTCCTTCTGGGGGCTGGACGGCAAACGGCTCCTTCCTGAATGGGGCTTTTCAGACGGCATAGACAATGAAGGTAAGATGGACGCAATCAGCAGCGGCGCCGTTGAACCGAAGGGTCCGTACATGGCGTTGTTGCATAAACGTGGTTTGGCGGCGACGCATGTGACCGATATGAAGAGCCGCAAGAACTATGAAGGGACGTTTCCGACTCCCTTGCCGGATGACGTCTATTGTGACAATTGGATTGGGCAAAACGGGCTGGACCTGTTACGCCGCGCACCGAAGGACAAGCCGTGGCACCTGGCCGTGAACTTCACGGGGCCTCATAATCCAATGGACATCACGGGATCGATGGAGACGACGGTGCGTGGCCGCAAGTTTCCGCAGCCCAACGGCAATACGCAATTCGATGCGGCGAAGCATGTGGCCATTCGAGAAAATTACACGGCTATGGTCGAAAACATTGATCGTTTAGTCGGCGCGTTCCTCTCCGAGCTCGACAAGCGCGGGGAGTTGGACAACACTCTGATCGTATTCAGCAGCGACCACGGCGAGATGCTGGGCGATCATGACCGTTGGGCAAAATCGGTGCCTTATCAGCCTTCGGTGGCAGTGCCGATGCTAGCCGCCGGGCCTGGCGTAAAGCAGAACGAAACCAGTACAGCACTGGTGAGTGTGATGGATCTGGCTGCCACGTTTCTTGACTATGGTGGGGTGGCTCGGCCCTCGGAAATGGATAGCCGTTCCCTGCGCCCGGTGTTTGAAGGCAAGACCAAAACGCATCGAGACATTTTGCATTCCGGTCTAGGTTCGTGGCGCATGGTGTGGGACGGCCGGCATAAGTTGATTACGGGCTTCATTCCTGAACGGGGTGGCGAAGTCCGGGAATTGTTGTTCGATCATCGGAATGATCCGCTGGAAAACAAGAATCTAGCGGCGTCGGAAACGAAGCGGGTAAAAGCGTTGATGGAGCGGATGCCGAAATCTTGATCGCTATGGCAGTTTGAATTCCACTTCAGCGGTGGTCTGTACTTCGACAGGCTGGCCGTTGAGGTGGGTTGGACGATAGGTCCATTGTTTGACCGCTTCCTGGGCGGCTGGAATGAGAAGCGGGTGGCCCGAGTCGACCGTGATACGAGTGACATTCCCTGTAGGCGAAACTAGGATCGTGAATCGAACCATCCCCGAGATGCGTGCCTGCAGAGCCAATGCTGGATATACCGGTTCAACACGCTTTAACAGGTTGGCGGATTGCACGTTGCCCCCCACTCGTATCGGGCCGCTCGGCATGGATTGACTTGAACCTGGGCTGCTGCTCAACGTCATGCGTACCGTTAGCTCTTCCCCGCCGTTCTCGGAGACGAAGATAGAAACGTAATGGGAGTCAATCGATTTGACCGCCTGGCGAATCTGGTTCATGACATTGCCGTCGATCACCTTTCCTTCAAACTCCGCGAGACGCTTTGAGAGAAGAGGAACCAACGCCTCGGGCAGCCCCGTAAGATCGATACGGCCAATACGGCGAGTCGTTGCCGCGGAAACCGTGCTGGGGAAATCGGAGCGCACCTGCATGGGAAGCTCAGGCGGAAGTTTGAAGTCGATCGAAGCGCGAACGCGCTGGGCGCCTGTTAAGGCGTAGTGCCACTGTAGAACGGCCTGAAGCGCGGCCCTTCGCAATTCCAGAGGGCCGGAAAGAACATTGGCGTCTACAACCTCGCCCTGCTCGTTGAGTTGCGCCTCGACGACGACCTTTCCACTTACCTTCTTTTCCGGCATGTCAAACGGAATTTGAACACCGGGACGATGCAGCACGGGGCCACCGGGATCGACATCGATTGTAAGCGCATCGATCCGCGGTGAAACTGTCTGGGCTTGGATTGCCACGGCAGCTAGCAAAGCCGCAAGGATGGACGTTGTGCGTATGAAGCACCTCCCTAAAAATCAGAGTTCCTTTATCATAATCTTTTTGAACATCACCAAACTGTATTGATCGTGCAGTTGAAGACCGATAGGACCCTTGGTTGGCCGCTCCGGCGCGCCAGCGAACTCGGCAGCGGGTTTGCCGTTTAGGCGCGTGCGGATCATTTTCTTTCGGGACGAAATTTCGAGCGTGTTCCAACGTTCTTGGATGTGCAGACCATTGGGGGCCGCGACAAAACTGTAGATGCTGGCCGCAGGGAACTTTTCCGCTCCATCAATGATTTGGATTTCGTAGCCAACGTGCGCGGGTGTGATTTGCGCTCCAGGTCCATAAGATTTGTCGCCCCGCGATGAATCGCGAATAGAAACACCGCTGTTGCCACCTTCGGGAATCCAGTATTCCAGTTGGAGATCGAATTCTTCAAACTCCGCGGCGGTATAGAGCCAGGCTTGTTGATTGACCCAAGTTCGGTACTGCTTTTCGGCGACAGGCCATTCGCCGAATGCCTTTGGTCCTGGCTTTCGATGATTGCCGATCAGCACGCCGTCCAGCACATGCCAAGTGGCATCCCCGTGTACTTGCCAACCGTCGAGGTTCTCTCCGTTGAAAAGCGGCTTCGCTTTTTGGGCATAAGCCACACCGGCAGCGCCCGTGAGGCCTAACAGCATTTTCCTTCGATCCATGGCTGGTATTGTATCTTGGATTGATGCGAACTGACGCGAAGTTACTATTTTTGGTGTTGGCGGCCGGCTTGTGCTGCAATGCCGCGGAGCCCAAGCGGCCGAAGATTACCGGCATTGCCCATATGGCGATTTTTGTTTCCGATGTGGACAAGGCTCGTACCTTCTACAAGGATTTTCTGGGCTATGGCGAGCCCTTTGATTTGAAGACGCCCACCGGTGAGTTGTCGCTGACATTCATCAAGATCAACGATAGACAATATGTTGAGATTTTCCCGGAACAAGTGAAAGACTCGGACCGGTTGAACCACATCTCGATTGAGACCGATGACGCCGAGGCGATGCATGCCTATCTCGCGTCGAAGGGCATTAAGGTTCCGGAGAAAGTGAACACCAATCGGATCGGCAACAAAAGCTTCAGCGTGAAAGACCCCGATGGACATGGAGTGGAGATCACGCAGTACACGCCCACCGGGGCGTCGACGCGAGAGAAGGGCAAGTTCATGGGGCCGAATCGGATCAGCAACCGTATGGCTCATTTCGGCATCTTGGTTGGCGACTTGGCTGCTTCGCAAGCTTTCTATCACGACATTCTGGGGTTCAAAGAATTCTGGCGCGGCAGCAAAGATAACAAGATGCTCAGCTGGGTAAACATGCAGGTTCCGGATGGAGATGACTACATTGAATTGATGCTTTATGACGTGATTCCGGAGCCCACCAAGCGTGGTTCGGCGCACCACATTTGCCTGTTTGTACCGGACATGGACAAGGCCAAAGCGGCTCTTGAAGCGCGACCTGCCGCTAAGTCATACACGAGGCCGATGGAGATTCGCACGGGCGTAAATCGCAAGAGGCAGATGAATCTGTACGACCCGGACGGAACGCGGGTGGAACTGATGGAGCCGAACACGATTGACGGTAAACCTACACCTTCGTCCACGGCCCCGCCGCCGGTAAAGGCGAAATAGTACTGTTATTTGAGCATATTCTCATCGAAGGATGAGCCTGAAGGTCGGCCTTTAGACCGGGCTCCTTTGTGTTTTCTTGTTTTGTTGTTTGGATTGGTAAAGGCACAACCGCAGTCGAGGCGGTGGGAATGTGGGAATCGCGTCGCGCGA
>JANXXI010000348.1 GCA_025350695.1 Acidobacteriota bacterium | reverse complement strand
GATAACCGACTAGATTCAAAGAACGACCTCCGGCGAACGATTGCCGATGCTCTCAATGCCGCAAACCTCGACGAATCTAAAGCTTCCAACTTGGTTACTCTCTACGAGAAAACCGCCGATCCTGAAATGAAACTTCCCATCGCGATGGTCATGTTGAAGCATAAAGATCCAGATCCAAGATATTTTCTAATACTAGAAAACATGGTTTCAAAGATCATTTCAGTTGATGTCCCTGACATATACGACCCCCTCACTCCAAACCAAGGAAGTGGCTCTTTTCAAAGATGGTGTGCAACAACTACGATAAATCTTCCTATTAATGAATGCGCTGAAAAATATGCCTGGGCACCGGCCCGGAAAATAATGTTGGCAAGCATGAGTGGGGACAGGCGATTTCTTCCAATATTTCGGAAATGTCTTAGTTCCGAGATGAATCCAATATGGATTGCTTGCGCCGGGGGCCTAATATCGCTGGGTGACAAAGAAAGTATTCCGTTATTGACAAATAAGATTGCCTTGAGTGGTGATAAAACGGCAATTTCTATGTTGCTGGGGTTTGACGATTTAAAAGCTGACCAAAGTGCGCTAGATCTGGCCAAATCTGACGAGGCCCTGCTAAAAACTATTCGTCAGGGCATGACGCTGAGAACGGAACACCAAAGGCGGAAAGTAGAGGGCGAGACCAAAGCCCAGTAATCAAAAATTGCATAGATGTTCAAATCCGGCGCCTGCGCCAGCATGTCCGTCAACACCATCACACCCATCTCCGGAACTTGGCCTGTCGCAGAAGTTCACCTACGTGTTCAAAGGCGCGAGTCAGAGCAGCATAAAGTAGAAACGAAAACCCAGGTGCCTCTGCATACCACAAAGCTACCAAGCCTGAAATCCGGTACTAATAAAGAGACGAACTCTACCAAGCATTAGATCGTTCCGGGCTTTGAAAATCGCATCTAGACCGTGAGTCCCAATTCCCCGCCGCAACAAACCAACGGGGCGATTCACAAAGGCAAAAACTCCGCTAAGCGTTGTCTTATCAACACCGAAAAGCCATCCGATCCCCAACACCCAAACCTCACCCTGCTATCTTGCAGCTATGAAGATCACGGTTGAGCCAACTCATCGAATTCACCCGGCCGCCACCGCTCCCGCAACCCAAATCACCGCTCCCAGCGAATCCATGGAAAACCTCTTGGCCAGTCGCCACCTCCAAACCGGCGAACCCACCATATCCATAATCCCTTTCGCCGAAAAAGCCCTTGGCTGGAGGCTCGAAGACAAGCAGCGCGAACTCCTCACCGGCCCCAGCAAGCGGGTCATCCTCAACTGCACCCGCCAATGGGGCAAAAGCTGGATGGCCGCCGTAGCTCTCCTCTTTCACGCCGTCCATCACCCCGAATCGCTCAGCATCGTAGCCGGTCCCACCCTCCGCCAATCGGCCGAGCTCCTCAAAAAGGTCAAAGACTTGGCCTGGCGCATGGGAACCACCGCGAAAGGCGACGGCATCAACCGCCAATCCCTGGTCCTCCCCAACCGCTCGCGCATCGTCGCCATCCCAGGAAATTCGCCCGATGGAATTCGCGGCTTCTCCGGCGTAACCATGCTCGTCATCGACGAAGCCTCCATGGTCAAGGACGAAGTCTACGTCGCCGCACGCCCCATGTTGACCCAAAAGGACGGCTCCATTTGGTTGCTGTCCACCCCCAAAGACGAAGAAGGTTTCTACTTCCGCGAGTTCACTGAAGGCCCCGAAGACTGGCGACGCGTCGTCGTCCCCGCAACCGAATGCCCGCGCTTCAAACCAGAACAATTAGCCGCCGAAAAGGCCACTCTCGGCACGCGACTATTCGCCCAGGAGTTTCTCTGTGAATTCGTGGCCTCGAGCGACGGCCTGTTCGACAAAGCTTGGTTCGACGACGTGTTTGCCGAAGACGTCCGCCCGTTGGATCTTGAATGGTGACCGGCCGCAGAGTCCTGCTTGGCGTGGATCTCGGCAAGCGCCTCACGCCCACAACCATTGTCGCCGTCGAACAGCAACTTGGCGAGCGCGTCTGGGACGCAGCCCGACATGCCTGGCTCCACGGTCAGTGGAACCACGCCTTGGTCGTGCGATGGCTGGAATCAATCGCGCTCGAAACCACTTACGATGCCGTCGCCCGCCGCATCTGGACGGTGGCCCAGAACGCCGGTGCCTCAGAGATTTGGATGGACGGAACAGGAGTGGGCATTGCAGTCGAGGAAATGATCCGCGCACGAAAACCCATCGGATTTCGATGCGCCCTCCGGCCAATAATGATCACCGGCGGCAGCCAAGCCTGCTCAACTTCCGTGCCGCGCATAGAGTTGCTTACGCGACTAGCCGTCCAATGGCAACAAGACCGCGTGAAAGTAGCCCCTGGGTTAACCAGATGGCCGCAGTTACGAAAAGAGCTACTAGCCCTGGACGGCGATGGCCGCAAAAAGCACGCGCCAGATGATTTGGCTCTCGGATTGGCGCTAGCCGTTTGGGGATTTACCGGCGTAGGTGAAAAGGTGGGAGAACAAGCAGCGGGTCGATTATTTTGAAGAACAAATCAAGTTGTGTTCATCTGCGTGTAACTGCGTCCATCAGCGGCCATGGATCCGGCGATTCAGAGCCCCAGTAAGATTCCTACAACAGGCGCTCTCACCCTTCCAAACTCCAAATCAGTTGAATGCAACAAGGAAGAATCCCAACTTACTTCGATTCCTGAAGCATAGTCAAGTCAATCTAATAGATAGGGATATACTGTCAAAAAATGACCAGTTGACCCAAACCAAAATACGGCTTAAATACTCCCCCCTTACTAGACGATAAGATTAAACGAGAAGGTCTATCCATCCGATGAGCACTGAACAGGAACGGCTGTAGGAAGCGGCTTCGAAAAGCAAGCACTGGCGGCGCTGGGGCGCCTACGTCTCTGACGGAACCGCCTGGGATTATTTCCCTTTCGATCACGCAGCTCATAGCGCCTACCGTTGGAAGAAGAATCTGCGGCAATAAATCCAATATCCCTGACCCAGAACAACCCTCGTCACAACCCATTCCACGTTGCAGCTAAAGCACTTACCCATAAACCCTCACTGGCGGCCTGCTATCCTCATACCAACCATGAGATCAGACGACAAACGCAAACTCACTTCCCGGCTTAACGCCCTCAAATCCACAGGCCCCAAGACTCCCGTCGGCAAATTCAACGCCGCAGCCAACTCTCGCACTCACGGAGCCTACGCCAAGAGCCTCATCCTTCCAGGAGAGGAACTAGCCGATCTCCAACTCCTCATCGACGACCATCGCAAAGCTTGGAATCCCACCGGTCCCATCGAAGAACTCCTGGTCAACGAAATGGCCTCCACCCTCTGGCGCCTCCGCCGCCAAGCCCCCGCCGAAACCGCCATGATTCACATCCAGATCCAGCGCATGGACGGAGCCCTCGAAATGGAATTCGGAACCCTCAACGCAAACGGAGCCTATGCGCTCTCCGTTGCCGCCCTCCACGGCCATAGCGATGCCCTGTCCCAAATCCAGCGCCAGGGTCGCCGTCTGCTCCATCAATACAACCAGCTCTGCCGCCAACTGCAGGAATTGCGCCAACTCCTTCCACCAACCGCACCAGATCCAGTAGACCTGCAACCTCAACCATCAGAGGATTCGACACCCCAAGCCGAGACCGAGGAAATTGAGCCTGTTGAAACGAAGCTAACCGGGCATTCCCCCGCGCCCCACCTAGCCTCCGAAAATCGCGTCGCCAACCCGCAAAGCAAGCTATACGCCGCACTCCCACCTGTCCCAAACACACAAATTAAGGCAGAAACAGAACACCTATTAACCAGAGCAGCATAAAAGAGCAATGCACCACCATCGGGCGCTTCCGTACTTGCCCCCGATGGAATCGGGGGATTGTTCCAAGTCCCAACAGCGCACAGGGTTCGGAAGAATCCCCTATCGTGACTTAATTAGTCGACGGATCCTAAGTGAACAGTGTTGCGGCTAAGCCAGCATCAACCGCCGCCCCTTCGGTGCTGGGATGGGATCGTCAAACTCACGGGCAGTTTCAAAAGCTACAGTTCAATGGCCTTCTGGGTATTCACTAATGCCGTCTCCTGGTTTTCTCCATGCGCGCAACAGCCAGAGGTCCGGGACCTCACCAACAAAAACACCATCCTCGTCGCTCCAGTAGAGGATCACTTCATATTTGTTCAATCGAATTCAGCTAATTTGTTTTTCAAATTCGGCGCTTAGAACCTGTTTCTTGCGAACACTTGCGTATCGAACCCCAAGCTCTTCACACCCAGGCACGTGTCGTAAAATCGAATAGTTACATCGCTGATTCCGGCCAAAAGCATCGCTCTGACGGCACTCACTTTTCGATCATACCGCAGGCGGACTTGTTCGCTGGCCACCCTTAGCGGGTAGCAGGAGGAGCATCCCCGACGGCTGACAGTTTCGAGTCACAAGCCCTTGTCAACTTTCTTTCACTCATAACAAGGCACTTACTCGATCCCGCCCGCCGAACCACTTTTTCCATGCGCTATGTTTGAACCAGAAGATTATTTTGCTGGCCAGCAAACCTTCTACGGATGAAGTCCGCGCGGTAGTCCAATTAGTAGTAAACGTAACCGGTCGTAAAGCTCGAAAAACCCGAAACATTCCAGGGTTGGGGAACTCAAGGAATGAGCCTTAACGAAAGGCAACACCGTTATGGTTGGCGGGGTTGAGGGAAGAAGAGCCAAGCGGCCGGAAACTTTCAATGCATGCCAGCCGCATAGTTGCGTCTGCTCGAATCGGAAAACCCTTGCAAGCGCCGGGAACTTGAGGTAATAGAGCTCAGACCGACCGGTCGGTTAAACCGAGTTTGACCAAAGGCCAAGACACAAAACAACGCATTCTGGAACTGGCCGCCCCAGTGTTTAACACCAAAGGCTACGCCGGAGCCTCGCTGGCAGACATATTGGAAGCCACAGGGCTCCAGAAGGGCGGGCTCTACAATCACTTCGCGAGCAAGGAGGAACTAGCGCTAGCCGCGTTTGATTGGTCTGTGGATCAACTCAATTCGCGTTGGCGGACTTCGGTCGCCGGCAAGCGGCATGCCATCGACCGGCTGCTGGCCGTCGTTGACATGTTTAATGACTACTACTCGAACCCTATCGTGCCCGGCGGTTGCCCCATTCTGAATACTGCCGTGGAAAGCGACGACACCAATCCGTTGCTCCGCAAGCGCGCGCAGGAAAAGATGGACCGCATGCGGGAAACTGTTGCCACCATCATGCGCAAGGGAGTGGAGCGCGGTGAAGTTCGAGCCGTTCCTGACTTTGACGAAATGGCCGTGGAGTTGATCGCGCTGCTGGAAGGCGGCATTATGCTCAGTAAACTTTATGGTGACGCCAAGCATTTGAAAACCGCCCAGGCCCGAGCCCGTAAAATCATTCAAAGCGAGTTAAAGATATGACCTACATAAGAATAATCATCACGATATTTTGCTTCATAATATACCGACCGGTCGGTTTATGCGGTGAGCTTTCCACCTTGAACACCGAAGCTGTCGAACATTACCAACTCGCCCAATACCAACAGGCCGAGCAACTCTGGCTTAGGGCCAGCGCAATCGCTGAAGGAGTAAACCAGGCAACGATCGCCTCGAATCTGGGTGGCCTCTATCGTCGAACGGGACAACTCGCCGAAGCCGAGCGCTGTTTCCGGCATTGTTACGAACTCCGGCGGAAAGTGTTGGGGGAAGGTCACACAGACACGGCCATTGCTTTGAATAACGTTGCCACCATCGAGATCACAGCAGGGCGATACCAGAATGCCGAACAGGATTTGCGGTTGGCCCTGTCCGCCTCACGATTACAGTCGGCCGATAGGGTTTCGATTGAGACTAATTTGGGTAACTTACTCCGAATGACTGGGCGCTTGACTGAAGCGAGAGGGCACTTACAAACGGCGTTCGCGCTAGCCGATAACAATGCGCCCATTCAATTGGTCTTCGGCCGCATAGCGCAGGAAGCCGGAAACGTCGAACTAGCTAGCCTTTACTATGAATCAGCTCTGCATGTTGAGCCTACTCCGGCAGCCCAAACCCATCTGGCGCAGCTCCGCTTAACCGCTGGTAACTTCACAGAAGCGCTTCGATTGCTTCAAGACGCCCTCACTCGCAAACCCTCGACGGAAGAAACCGTCGTAATTCTTCAAACAACCGCGGCCATCGAATTAGCTCAAGACCGGTTGCCTCAACCGGCCCACGCGCTTAAACAGGCGATAGAAATCAGGGAGCGCATGCTGGGTGCTGGTCACGAATCTCTCGCCTCGTTGCTTACGCAGTACGCCCACGTGTTGCGCAAAATGGGAGATTCCAAAGAGGCGAAAGCGGTCGAGCAGAGGGGTAAGTGGAATTCCGACCAGGTACCCCTTCGGCCGGGTGTATCTTGGTCAACCTTGACTGAATCTCATCAGCACTGATTGGGCAAGGATTAGAATCTGTTCACATTAAGTGCGTGTAAACTAGTTACTTTTTATTACTTGCCGCACTGGAACTTTCGTAACTTGAGCTATACTCCCCTATGAACCCCAGCAGATACTTTTGGAGATGAAGATGAACTTTACCGTTTCCTTGCTTACTTTCATCGTAGCCGCCACTCTTTCGGCAACTACGACTTTCGCACAACGATCTGATCGCGATGAACGCGGTCAAGAAGAACTGACTGTGGGCCACCCGATGAATCCCAGTTTTGCAGGTAATGGGGGCCGTGCTTCCAGAGGCTCCGCCCCAACAGCGGGATCGACAAGTGCGATTTTACCCCCAATTACTTACCACGGCGGCCAGGTTATGACCACGCCAACCGTGTATTTGATTTGGTACGGGAATTGGGCCCAAACAAATGGCACGGATAACGCAATCGGACAGACCATCGTCCGTGACTTTCTGTATGGGGTGAGTAACTCGGGGCATTTCAAGATCAACACATCTTACGGCGCGCCCACCGGCTTGGTTAATGTCGGTCCTGAGTCCACTGACAACTATTCTCTTGGCCCTACGCTGAGTGACGCGAACGTCCGGACCATCGTTTCTAACACGATCTACGACGGCAAATTACCGCGCGATTCCAATGGTATTTACTTCGTACTTACTTCCAGCGATGTGGCGGAATCGTCGGGCTTCTGCACGAAATATTGCGGATGGCACACGGCGGGGCGGATCGCCGGTTCCACCTTAAAATATTCTTTCATCGGTAATTCGGCGCGGTGCCTAAGCGGATGTGCGGCGCAGGCAATCGGTCCGAATGGCAATGCCGGTATCGACGGAATGCTTTCTGTTCTGGCGCACGAGTTGGAAGAAACCGTTTCGGACCCTCTTCCCACCAGTGGATGGGCGGATAGCAAGGGCGGAGAAAATGCAGACAAGTGCGCCTGGACTTTTGGATCAAATTCGCAGACGGCGCCAAATGGGGCCTTCTATAACATGACTCTACCGGCAAAATCGCAGCCAACGAGGAATTACTTGATTCAGCGCAATCTGGATGCAAACAGCGTCTGTTACGTGGACTATATTACAAAAACTCAGTAAGCGTGTAAGGTGTGAAAACGGGACGGACGAAACTGACATCTTTTTTCGCCACCGCAAGGCCTTGAGTTTTCTGAAGGTTATTGCGAAAAAAGGCTGTCGGTTCCGTCCGTCCCGTTTTCACTGTCTCCCGGCGGCATTGTGGCCGACAAATTGTGTTGCTTGACGTCGTCACAAATCAAGGCATTGAGGGCCAGGCGATTGTCTTTACCTACACCCCGGCCGCTTTGAAACCTGTTGCCGAGCTATTAAAAAATTGTCAAGCGGCTTCCCATAGCGAAAATTTATCAGTTCCAATTAAGCGGTGCCGTTTCCTTTTAGGCAAGCTTGCCCTGTCTACTAATAGTAGTCACCGCCGACGTGCGGATCTTCCCGTCCCGGCTAATAGCGGGCGCCCCATAATAAACAGCAGTCGCCGCCACAAAGCCATCCGGCATATTTGGAACAACATCGCGCGGCGCTTGCGCACATACGATGGGTGACCGCTTGTGAACCAAGCTCGTACCAAAATGATTCAACCGCGTTGGGGAGCCGCTCAAGCGTCTACCCGCACGCTTCTACTGGTCTTAATCGGCCAAGGTCTTGGGGAAGTACCAAGCCATCTGACAGGCGGAACGAGTTGGCGTTAATTAACTCGAATGAAAGGCGCCAGCCGTGATCGAGCAGGACTCTATTCATGCAACCTGGTTTAACTCCAGCACCTCATTGTCCACGAAGCTGCAAGCGAATTGTAGTGCCTGCTGAACATCTTCTTCTTCAAAAAAGGTATTCGTGAAATAGGTCTTTGCGGATCCCGATGAGTGCCAACAATTCTAACACTCCGCCTTCAACTGTAATTCGGTCAAAAGTTGGACGCTGGGCCATTTCCCTAACTTTACTTTTTTGCGGAGCACCGAAACGCTCTCCGGTCACGCGCCGTAAACGTTTCGCATGCTCGACGGTTTGAAGGATGCAGCCTCCCCAAATGCCGATTGCTCGCACCCTACATGAAGTAGTCTTTCACCTTGTCAAACAAGCCCTTCTCTTCCGGCTCGTTCGATGCCGGCAAAGTCTCGTTCAACTGTTCGAGCAACTTCCGCTGATCCCTTGACAACTTCTTGGGCACCCGCACTTCAATATGCACGAACAAATCACCGCGCCCATGCCCGTTCAGCACTGGTATCCCTTTGCCTCGGAGCCGCACGTCGTCGCCATGCTGCGAGCCTTCGGGAATGGTCACGCGATCGAGCCCATCAAAAGTCTGAACATCCACTTCAGTTCCGAGCGCGGCCTGAGCAATGTTGACCGGCACCCGGCAGTGCAGATCGGCATCCTTGCGATCAAAGATCGGATGCTCTTTGACGCGGAGGACAACGAAGAGATCTCCCGCCGGTCCACCATTGATACCCGCCTGGCCTTCGCCGGTTAGACGCATGCGCGTCCCGGTATCCACGCCCGCTGGAATATTCACACGCAGTTTCCGTTCGGTACGATTGTAGCCTTCCCCGCTGCACTTCTTGCAAGGCCGGCGCACAATTTGGCCGCGGCCGCCGCATTGGCCGCAGGTTCGGCGAATCGACAAGAATCCTTGCTGGATGACGGTTTCGCCACGGCCGCGGCACATGGGACAACTGGTCAATCCGTCGTTTGCTTCCGCGCCGGTGCCTTTGCAGGTTCCACAAGTTTCAAGTCGCGGCACCTGAATATCGGCTGACATGCCGCGGATGCAGTCTTCGAGGGAAATCTCCAGATCGTAACGGAGATCCTCGCCCTTCTGCGCGCGTGTGCGGGAGCGGCCCTTGCCGCCAAAAATATCGCCAAATCCGAAAAAGTCACCCAGGATATCGCCGAAATCCTGGAACTGGTTGGGGTCGAAACCCTGCGAGGCTCCAGCCACGCCTTGATGACCGTAATGGTCATAGGCGGCGCGTTTTTGCGCGTCGCTCAGCACGGAGTAAGCTTCGGCCGCTTCCTTGAATTTATCCTCCGCCGCCTTATCGCCAGGATTGCGGTCGGGATGATGCTTCATCGCCAGCTTTCGATAGGCGCTCTTCAGTGCGCTTTCGTCAGCGTCGCGGCCCACCCCTAATATTTCATAGAAATCACGCTTTGTCACGCTACGGCTACCTTCACCATGGCGGGCCGCAACATCTTGCCTTTGAAGTTGTAGCCTTTTTGGAATTCAGCGAGAATGGTCTGATCTTCAGCGTCGGTACCAGAGACGCGATCAATAGCGTAGTGGAAGTTTGGGTCAAACTTCGCGCCCATCGCCTCAATCGGTTCCAGGCCCACCTTTTTCAGCGCTTCAAGCAAACGTCCGTGGATTAGTTCCATCCCTTTGGCGTATTCCTTGTCAGAGCACTCCACGGTGAGGGCTCGTTCCAGGTCGTCCACGACCGGTAGCAGGGTTTCAACCACGCGCATACCGGCGTGGTCCATGATCTCGTGCTTTTCGCGCTCTACACGCTTGCGGAAATTCTCGAACTCGGCGCGGGTGCGCAGCAGCAAGTCTTGCGCCTCGTTCTTGGCGATAGCTATGGCGTCCCTCTCGGCGGTCAGTTTTGCCATGGGATCCTGTTCAGTTGTGTTTGAGGCGGAATCGGCCTCGGCTTCCGGACTGACGGGAGTCCGGGATGCCTCATTCGGCTCCAATGTTTCTGTCACACTACCAGTTTACTATGAAAGTAGGGCTGAGCCATGCTCGGCGGGCGGCGCCAAGGAAGCCCTACTACTGGGTTCGGCAATCGCACCAAAGCCAGGGGATAGCAAGTATTCTCAATGGAGTTTTAAGCAGCCCTGCCGCCTAAAGCGATTCGAGGGTTTCGCCAACATGCATGACGGCGGAAACGACTTGCGCGTAGTTCATCCGCAGCGGTCCGAGCACGGCTACTTTGGCGGTAAGACCCGTTGGGAGGTTGACGGAAAATCCGATCAATGAGAGATCTTCCAGACTGGAATGAATTTCTCTCAATCCGACCTTCACACTTACTTCGCCGGAGCCATTCTCAAGGAAGCGGTCGAGCAGTTCAATTAAGCGGCGCTTCTCCTGAAGAGTACGGAACATTTCCCGCAACTTTTCGCGCGGGATGGGCGTATCGCCCGCTACCAGATTCGCGGCGCCTTCAAGATGCACTTCAGGGGCGGAACCCATATCGAGAAGACCTTTTTGGTAAAACAATTCAAGGTTGACGAGTATTGAATGATACTTCGCGGTTTCTTGCGCTGTCCGGTTTTTCAGTTCGTGCCGGATATCGTTGAACTTCCATCCGCTGAAATTATCGTTGACGTAGTTACGGATGGAATTGAGTTGATCCTGCTTCACGGTGACATTAAGATCCACCACTTTATTCCGCACCATTCGATCGCTCGTCTCAACCACCATCAATACGCGGTCGTCTGAGAGCGCTACCAGCTCGACGTGAAGCAGCGTTTGACTAGGAAGCGGGATCACTGCCGCGATGCCAACGTTACGAGTCAACTCGGTCAGTAGATGCGATGAACATTCGACCTTGGCTTCGAGTGTATCGGCCAAACGAAGCTCAGTCCGGACGCGATGCATGTCGGCCGACGCGAGGCGTCTGTTGGTCAAAATTTGGACATAGCTTTCAAAGGCTTTAGCCGTGGGTACTCGTCCGGCCGATGTGTGCGGCTGGGCCAAATAACCTTCGTCCACCAGATCGGCCATGACGTTGCGGATACTGGCAGGACTTAAGTTGGAACCACCGGCGCGGGAAATAGTGCGCGATGCCACAGGTTCTCCCGAGGCAATATACGCCTCCACGATGGAGTGAAGGATCGCCCTATTTCGAGATTGCTGCGTCGGTTGCATCAACTTTTCTTGCGCCCTGATTAAGGGCAGTTCACCAGATTGTAAGGAAAAGGACAGCCCTGGCGCAACTGCCCTTCTGGTTCTATTCTAACCTTTCGGTACTGTTACTTTTCGGACGTTGCGCATTGGCGTTACTTCGGCCGATTGATCTCCGTAACAATGGCGTCGGTAAACGCTTGTACGAAATCTGCTCCGTTACGTAACAGATTTGCCTCAGTCATATAGTCGACTTTGATGTCCGGGTGTACGCCTACGTTTTCTATGTAATTTGTTGCCGGGAAACCTGGGACGTTCACCGTGCTTGGCCGTACAAGTAAGCCGGCAGTAACACTGGAAAATCCTTCCGAGTAAAAACCAACTGGAATGCCCAGGTAAACGGCGCCACCAGCGCCTGCAGTCCTCACCCCTACAAGTGGGCCGCGTTTGTTGTCTTGAAAGATGGCGGCGAAGGCGTCGGCGGCAGACGTGCTGAATTCGTCAATTAGCAGGATGGCCGGCTTCGAATAGCCTGTGGGTACTCCAGCTTGCGTTGTGGCTGGTTGGATATCAAGCGTGTAGTCACAGACGGGCAAGGAACCGGTGCGTCCGCGGTTTTCGCTATAAGCGGATTCAATATCGCGCTTGATGCCCCCCAGCCAGATGATTTCGTTCTGCGTGGCTCCCAGCGAAATTGCATCGGCGTATTCCTGCTGAATGCTTATTACGTCAGAGAGCGTTGGGCGCATCTCTAAGCCGATCGTGCGGAAAGGCTTAGTAGTAATTCTCTGAAACAACGCGTCCGCATAACATGGATTGCCTCCCGGGTTGCGCATCACATCTACCACCAATCCGTCCGTATTGGCGTTCATGAAGGTCATTTCCGTGCCGAATTGATTCACGGCGAGTGACGTTAGCGAGGGGTCAAAATCGGAGATGCGAATATAGCCGATCCGTTTCCCTTGGGCAACGAAGGTTCCCGAATAGAAGAAATCACTGCGGCCAGTCCCAAGACGCCGGGCGAAACCGGTAGGCGGCGCAAAGACAGGTGGAATAGACGCGTACCCAGTGACGGCAGCCTTTGTTTCCGAATTAGGAAGTGTTTCCTCGGAGGCCGATTCGGGATTAGGTTCCACGATCGGGGTTTCCTCTTCGCCTTCCTGAGGGATAACCCGCTTGGCGCGGGCCTTCATGTATTGCATCCTTAACTTGGTCCGCATATAGCTGGGCTGATCCGCCAGATCCTTGTCAAGCAGCGTCAAAGGTTTATCTTCCCGAGCCGCAGGGCGAGCCGCACGCGCCAGACGCGGACTAAGTACGGGTCCGATTTTCTTCACCGGCGTGCCTGATTTGACCCACTTGATTTTGTAGCTAACAGTGCCCCCGGACTTCTGTTTGATGACGACATCCGCAGTCTCGCCAAGTTCTCCGGCACGCGGCAGTTGTCCCTGCGCCCGGAAGGTCAGCTTATCGGCCGCCCAGCGCCGCGTTGAAAGGGGATTTGCGAAGGAATCGATCTTTGCGAATTCCGTTAACAGGTCCGCTACGCTCTTCCCGTCAATTGAGATCAACTCATCTCCAATCACGAAAGGATAATCCCGCACCGGCACTAACGAGCGGAAAATTAGGTCGATCAACACCTTACCATCATAGATATCCACGGCAAAGGGCAATTCGGCCGCGAAATCCGATTGGTTGAAGTACGTATCATGGGCGTCATTCAAACTGCCCACATATTCCGCCATCACCTGATAAAAATCCAAATCATCCTTGGTGGCCCGCGCCCTCACTACCCACGGACCCAGATCCAGCAAGTCGAAATTCATTACATCGCGCTTCCATTCATAGGGGGCATACTGCTTGGCGTAAAGACTGGCGAGTACCTGTATTTCGAAAGATTTTTGATCGGCAGTCAATTGGGCATGCAGCGGCATCACGGCCGCTGTCAGCATAATGGCTGTCAGCAGTACCGGAGATAAGAGTCTTTTCATGTGTGTCCTTTGGAGCAAGGGATGCTGCACAATAGTATCCCTCGAACTCTAATCGGATGGAAAGGCTGTGAGCTTTATGTTTCCATTGAGCATATTCTCATCGAAGGATGAGCCTGAAGGTCGGCCTTTAGACCGGGCTCCTTTGTGTTTTCTTGTTTTGTTGTTTGGATTGGTAAAGGCACAACCGCAGTCGAGGCGGTGGGAATGTGGGAATCGCGTCGCGCGA
>JANXXI010000327.1 GCA_025350695.1 Acidobacteriota bacterium | reverse complement strand
CGTGTTTACAGCTTCAGTATATCAAGGGTGGGGGCGGGTGGGGAGGTGGGTATTGGTTCGGGGGCGTCATAATTAATGCACGAGATGCCCAGAGGAAGAGCTTTCGACCAAGCAAGAAAGAAGTTGCTATACTTTAGTAAGAATAATTAAATATCGAAAATCAAGCAAGAAAGGCTGGGCAGGCAAATTGGGAGTCGAAACACAATGAAACTGAAAGCTATACAAATTATTTTTACGCTTGGCATCGTCTTTGTGTTGATCGCCTAATTCCGATCGACTCGTCAACACCCGCCCACCCCCCACACGCTACAATAACGCTTTGTACAAAGGCCTCCGCATCACCGTCATCATCCCTTGCCTCAACGAAGAGCAAGGCATCGAGCAAGTCCTCCGCCGCATGCCTGACTTCGTCGACGAGCGCATCGTCGTCGACAACAACTCCACCGACCGCACCGCCGACGTCGCCGAATCGCTCGGAGCCTTCGTCATTCGCGAACAAGTCCGTGGCTACGGTCGCGCCTACAAAAAAGGCTTCGCCCACGCCACCGGCGACGTCATCGTCACCCTCGACGGCGATCACAGCTACCCGCCCGACGCCATCTCCTACCTGCTCGAAGCCTTCCTCCACCTTGAGGTCGATTTCCTCAACGCCTCGCGCTTCCCCGTCCGCGACCGCCGCGCCATGAGCTTCAAACATAAATTCGGCAACTTCGTCCTCTCGATCGCCATGAGCCTGCTTTACTTCCGCTGGGTGCGCGATTCCCAGTCAGGCATGTGGGTCTTCCGCCGCTCTATCCTAAAAGATATGCGTCTTGATTCCGACGGCATGGCGTTCTCCGAAGAAATCAAAATTGAGGCGCTGAAGAACTCGCGCGTGCGCTTCGCCGAAATATCCATTCAATATTCCTCGCGCCTTGGCGAAATCAAACTTAACCCCTGGCGCGATGGCATTCACAATCTGATGTTCCTGGTGAAGAAACGTTTCCAACCCAGGCGGGAGCTGCGTTCCACCGAGCCACCCCATGCCTGACGTCACCGCAATCATCCCAGTGCACAATCGCTGGGACCTAACCGCCCGCCTGCTCGACGATCTCCGCACCCAATCCAGTGCCCTCAAAGAAATCCTCATCGTCGACAATGCATCCACCGACGGCACTGCCCAAAAAGCCACAGCCCTCGGAGCCCGCGTCATTGCCCTCACCGAAAACACAGGCTTCGCGCACGCCGTCAACATCGGCGTTCGATCTGCCGAAACCGAATTCGTCCTGATCGTCAACAACGATGTCCGCCTTCCCGGTGACTGGCTCGAAACACTGCTCCGCTCGACCACCCTCGGCGGCTGGTTCACCGCCGGCAAGCTGCTCAACCGTTCGCGGCCAAATGAAATCGACGGCACTTTCGACCTGATCTCCCGCGGCGGCTGCGCTTGGCGCGCCAACCATGGATCAGTCGACGGACCAGCGCAAGCCAACCCAATGCAGATGGATTTCCCCTCCTTCACCGCCGGCCTGTTCCGCCGCAGCTTGTTCGACCGCATCGGCTATCTGGAAGAATCCTTTGAGAGCTACCTTGAAGATGTCGATTTCGGGCTGCGCTGTGTCGAAGCCGGTCTCTGGGGGCTGTATGTGCCGCAGGCGGTGGGCATCCACGAAGGTTCGGCCACCTTAGGCGCATGGCATCCGGAAACCGCACGCCGTTTGGCCCGCAATCAGTTGTGGATCGTGGCCCGCCACTTTCCCCGCTTAAGTTGGCCGGTGCTGGTATCCCAACTTCTGTTCATCGCCCTCGGTTTTCGGAAGGGCGCCGGATGGGCCGTGTTGAAAGGTAAGTTCCAGGGTCTGGCCCAGTTTGGCCGCATGCGCCGCAAAGGGACCCACGTTCCCCTCGATTTTCTGGCGCGGCACGATCGCGAAATTGCCCAGCTACAAGGCACTCCAGCCCGCGACCTCTTTTGGAGGTTGTACTTCAAACTTACATGACCCGCATCGGAGCCATTGTCATAACTTACAATTCCGCTGCCGTGGTGGAGCGCTGCATTGCGGCGGCCACGTCACAAGGTCTGGAGGTGGTGGTTGTGGACAACGCCTCCTCGGACTCATCCGCCTCCCGGGCGCTGGCTGCAGGCGCACGTGTGATTTCTAACCCTACAAATGTGGGGTTCGCCGAGGCAGCCAACCAGGGGTTCGATGCACTCGCCAAGGAGGGTAGTGGGTCCTCCACGACTCAGCCCCCATTGTGTGTACTTTTGCTCAACCCAGATGTCGAAATTACTACATCAATCTTGCCGATGGTCGACGCAACAATTGCACACGGTGCAGCGTGTGGGTTACTACAAAATGTTGACAATAAACCACAAATTGGCTTCCAACTACGACGATTCCCGGCCCCCTCGGTATTGGCCTTCGAAGTGCTGGGCATAAACCGTATCTGGAAAACGAACCCTATTAACCGGGCTTATCGCTATTTTGATTTCGACGTCACCCAGCCTGGGTTTGTAGAGCAGCCGGCGGGAGCCTTTCTTATGGTTCGCGCTGACGTTTGGCGCTCTGTTTGTGGATTTGACATTGGTTTCAAACCGGTTTGGTTTGAAGACGTGGATTTTGCAAAAAGGCTTTATAACCAAGGGGTTAAGATAGCTTTCGTACCCAGCAGTACTGGTAGACATCTTGGGGGGCATTCGGTAGGTAAAATGGACTATTCCAAACGCATAACTGCCTGGTATGCTAGTCTACTTAGATACAGTTGCAAGCATTTTACCAATTCAGGGGGACGATGCGTCGCAGTTGCGGTGATTATAGCTGCGGGTCCACGATGCGTTATTGGGATGTTGCGGCAACACAGCCTGAGTCCGCTGGCGGCTTGGATGGGAGTTTGCAGTATGGCTCTGTCGGTCCTTTGGAGCGGCGCCGGGCAAGAAGCTGTTTCGCAAATAGCGTCAGAGGATCGTAACTTTTAACCCATGGCCAAACACGATATGGTTTCGGTAACGCTGGTCACATACAACAGCGGCCGTTTCATCAAGCGTTGTTTAGAATCAGCTCTCGATCAGGTTTACCCTGACATTGAGGTCATTGTCATAGACAACGCCTCGACAGACGGAACCATCGACATTCTGGAACATTTTGAAGATCGCGTTCGCATCATTTATAACGATGAGAACATCGGCTTTTCCAGCGCGCAAAACCAAGCTATCGCGTTGAGCCGTGGCGAATGGGTCTTAACGCTTAATCCCGATGTGCTCTTGATGCCTGGCTTTATTCAAGCCATGGTCGATGCCGGCCAACTGCATCCCCGCATCGGCTCAGTCTGTGGCAAGCTTCTGGCCATTCGCGCCAACTTCGAGCTTCCCGACAAGCCTCTCATCGATTCCACCGGAATGTTTTTCACGCCCATGCTGCGCCACCTTGACCGAGGCAGCCAGCAGGTGGATAACGGCCATTTCAGCACTTGCGAATACGTCTTTGGAGCAACCGCCGCTGCCGCTCTTTACCGCCGTGAAATGATCGACGATATTTCCATCGATGGAGAGTTCTTCGATTCCGACTTCTTCGTCTATCGCGAAGATGCCGATGTAGCCTGGCGCGCCCAACTGCTCGGATGGCGCTGCCTCTATACACCCACGCCGAAGGGTTATCACGTCCGCAACGTTCTGCCTGGCATTCGCCGCGCGCTTCCGCCGGAAATCAACATGCACTCGGTGAAGAACCGCTTCCTGATGCGCATCAAGAATATGACCGGCGATCTGTACCGCCGCAACGGCTTGTCCATCACTCTTCGCGATCTTGTCGTAATTGGCGCCTGCTGCACCGTGGAACTTAGCTCACTGAAGGCGTTTTGGAAAGTGGGTGAAAGCTGGAACCGTGTATGGGCCAAGCGAAAGTGGATTATGGAGCGCCGCCGCGTCACCGACGAATATATCGCCAGCTGGTTCCACAATCAGCCAGTCTCGAAACCCGCGCCGAAAGCATCGAATCGCGTGGTTGCGCGGTTGAAAGCCGCCCGCGGCTAGATCCCCGACGTCAATACTAGCGATCCCCGCAAAACGCTGGGTCTCTGGGTGACGTTCGCCTAGCCTTTTTTCTACGTTGGGTCGCAACCGGCTCTAGCTAAGTTAGTTAGGGGCAGGCAGTCTTCCTAAAAGCGTCCATGGTCGGTTTCATTAACCCATGGCTAAAGACTCGCCAGTCAACTAAGGTCAATTGAAGTATGGCATGGGGGAGGAACGTCGCCGGCGTTTTTGGGAGCGGATTTCTCACCACCTGGCAAAGGGAAGTCTTGCAAACGCCCAGGGTTGCGTTGAATGGCGGAAAAGTGGAAATGGTCAGTGACCAGAGAACCCTAGAGTGGTAGTCTTCAAAAGAAGGGCTTCCCTCTAACACCCATTCGCTATATGCTATTTGGCAAGATCAGCTATGCCCAACGAACCCGATGCGCTCTCCCAAGCCAGCACCGCGGCGCTTGAGTTGTATCATGATTTGCGCAAGGCCAGAGTTCCGTGCACTTTGTCCGCAACTCGGCATTCGGTGGAGTGCACTTCCGCAAAAACCACATCCTGCTAACCGTGAACGCCAACGCACCCAGCGAGTCCCCACGCGTGATGAAAAGCGAACAGGTTTCAGCGAACCGCTGGCTCTGGGACGTAAAGGTATTCGTGATTGGCGACATCGACCATGAATTGATGGGCTGGCGGCGGGCAGCCTACGAGCTTTGCAACTAGCTGGACTACTGCCCAGCGCGGAAAGCGGCGATCGCCTCAGACGTCCGCAGATAGCGGTCATAGATGCGAAGATCCTTGACGGCGGGAGCAACACGCGCTTCAGGCGTACCGTTAACACGCATCAAATTCGGACTGAATCGGCCCCAGCCGAATTGCCGCGAATCGCCACCGTCATTGAACTGACCGTTGGTTATGAAGCTGATGATTTTCGAGCCGCCATCCACCACAGCTACGATGTGTTGCGGTTTGCCGGCAGTGATGGAATTGGCGTCGGATGCCCAGCGGTTTTCCGTGCGCCCATCGGATAGAAGCAACTCCACTGCATTATTGGCAGTCGTGCGCAGGGCCATCCCTTGGCCATCGGGTGTGCGAGTATCGAACAGAACTTGGTCCGCCTGCAGTGTCGGCAGGTTCACCCACAACGCCAACGTGAAGCCGGCAAGCAGATCTTCCTTACCGAAATCCGCACGCTTGGAACGCTGAAAGAACGGGCGCAATGCAGGCATCTTGGTTGACCCGGGGTACTGAAGCACCAGACCATTCTTCGGCGCGCCTTTCGCTTTAAATTGAGTCCACAATCCAGCCAGCAAAGCGGGATCGATCTCATGCACGCGCGCCACATCCTTCTGCGTTTCGGTCAAATAGTATTTGCCGCCCTCTTCCACAAAGTCGGGATAACTCATTCGGATCACCGGATCGTCATCATACAGGACAATCTCCGGCTGCGACCAACGGATGATTTCGCCTGTGGGACCATCCGCCTCCACGCCGCCGGAGAGCCACACTGGGTTGCGATCTTCATAGGCGATGGTGCGTTGCTTGACATGTTCGCGAATGAATCGTCCGCCGTGATTGTGGAACCAGTAAAGGTACTTGCCGTTATCCGCGCGCCAAGCGAAGTTGGCCGCGCGGGGGTGCTTCATCAGCCGGCCGTCAGCGAAGCGCATGTATCGCGATGGTTCCCAAGTGCGGCCGCCGTCGCGGCTGTATGTATGCGCAGAGTGCCCGTCAATGGTGCGAAAAACGCAAAACAACGAGCCATCGCTCATCACGGAAAAAGACTGTTCTTCGGCGATTGAGCCGCCACCCTCCGGCGCCCGAATGCCCACTTCACCATCGGGGAGTGTGCTCCAGCGAATCTTATTCGGATCGCGCTCCGTGAGGATGTTGTCACTACGCAGCAACACGCCCTCGCTGGAAGTGAAGAAGCCTTCGCCGAAGCCGCCCACCTTGTGCAATGGAACGTAACCTGCGCCTCTGTAGGCGAACGCCTTACCCACGTTCCAGAAGAATTTCAACTTGCCGCCATAAGGATTGTTGCGGTCGATTTCAAAATCACGTTGGGGAATCTCATGGCGTTCCTTCGACCAGTTGCGGCCATGGTCATCGGTGTACTTGAAGACAAAGTGACCCAGACTATCGACGCGTCGATTGAAACCATCCTTATAGGTAGGCTTGTCGGCGATCACCTGCCGGACGTTGTCGGTGTTGTGGTTGTAGAAAACATAGATCCGGCCACTGTCGGTTTTCAGCAAAACCGCATAGGAGGCTTCAGGGCCATCAGCGGGTTCCACATCAACAGACTTTTCCCAGGTCTTACCGCGGTCGGTGCTTCGTAGGCTGATGATGTGCTGTCCACCCGCGCCTTCGCCTCCCTTGCCCGTGGTCATCACCGTAAGCCACGCGCCGTCGTTAGTTTTGACGATGTAAGGCTGGTCGGCATACGTCTCATCTGGAATCACCGACCCAGTCGCGATGTTGCGAGGATCGCTTGGCTGAGCCATGGCGCTGGCCGCGAGGGAAAAGATCAGAAGAGAGCGCATATACAGGTGATAGAATATCATCCAGACAAGCTTCTGGAGGTATTTCATGTTTCGATTTCTGTTGGCTTCACTCTTGCTATGCAGGCTCGCCATCGCCCAGCAAGATATGGGTGTGATCACTGGCTTGGTCACCGATTCCTCCGGCGGCGCAGTCCCCGGCGCACGGGTTGCGGTGCTCAACATCGACACCAATGAGGCGCGATCCGCCGAAACTTCCGCCACTGGAGCCTACACCGTCGGTCCGCTACGCATCGGCAACTATCGCATCTCAGTGGAGCATCAAGGCTTCAAAACCAGCGTCCGCACAGGGATTCAAGTCAGTGCTCAGGACCGCCTTCGCGCCGATTTTGAATTGCAAATCGGGCAGCTTACTGAAACAGTTTCCATCACTGCCGAAACGCCATTGCTGCAGGCGGAACAATCATCGCTTTCTCAAGTAGTCGAACAGGAACAGATCCGCGGCCTACCCCTGAATGGCCGTAACTTTCAACAGCTCGCCTGGATGAGCGCTGGCGTTTCTCCCGCCCCTCGCGGACGCGATCGTGATTCCGGATTCAACTCCCACGGCCAACAAACCACGCAAAATAACTTCATCATTGATGGCGTGGACAATAACAACAACATCATGGGAATGCAGGACCGCAAGGCCCAGGTTGTGATTCCATCGCTCGATGCCGTAAGCGAATTCAAAGTGCAAACCTCAAACTACTCCGCCGAGTTCGGGCGCAATTCCGGAGCTGTGATGATCGTCTCCATCAAATCCGGAACCAACGCATTTCACGGCACGGCCTTCGAGTATCTGCGCAACGACAAGACCGACGCGCGAGACATGTTCAGCTACATCGACCGCACGGGCGACGGTAAGGCCGATCCCGAGGTGCTCAAGCAGAACCAGTTTGGTGTAACCCTGGGTGGACCCATCAAGCGAAATCGAACCTTCTTCTTTGGAAGTTGGGAACGCCGCACGCAGCGCCGCGCGCAGAACGATTCCGCCACTGTGCCCACTGCCGATGAGCGCAACGGAATTTTTTCCACCAAGCTGGCGACGATCACCGACCCGGCCAGCGCGAATACTCCTTTCCCGAATAACACCATTCCCCGAGCCCGCTTCGATGCGACGGCCGCGAAACTGATTGAGCTGTGGCCTTCGCCCAACTTCAGCGGCTCGGGTTCGCGCTCCAATTTTGTAAGCGGCCCAGGCTGGATCAACGATCGCGATCAATACGATTGGCGCGTGGATCATAGCTTGACCGAGCGCGATAAGATTTTCGGCCGTTTCAGCAAAAACAACATTGAGAATGTTCGTGGCGCCGTCTTCGCGGGTCCCGCGCGCGGTGGGCAAGGCAACGATCGCGCGATCGATAGCGACTCCGCTCATACAGGCGCCTTTTCCTGGACTCGCATTCTTTCACCGTCTCTAGTGAACGAATTCCGTTATGGCTTCATTCGCCAAAAGGTCGATAAGCATGAACTGTCCGAGGAGCTCTCAACGGTACTAAACGCAAAATTCGGCATCCGCGGCGTGCCGCCCATCGCGCAGCTTCGTGGCCTTCCGATTTTCGGATTCGGCGGCGGCATCACTTATACCGGCTTCGGTGAGCCCGGATCGATGCCCAATTTCAAGATCCACCAAGTGCACCAGTGGCTCGATAACGTTTCCTGGAATCGCGGGAATCATAGCTACAAGGCCGGCGTGGATTTACGCTGGAACCGTTCCGACATTTTTGGCGGCGACGCTGGACACGGCAACTTTCAGTTCGACGGCACGTTCACCAAAATCAGCATGGCTGATTTCCTTTTGGGCCAAGTGGCGAGTTTCGGAACCAGCACGCAGTTGCCCGGTCAGATGCGCTTCAGCAACTACATGTTCTATGCGCAGGACGATTGGAAAGTGACGCCGAAGTTGACCGTCAACTACGGCATGCGCTACGAATTAACCAGCCCCTGGTTCGAGAAGCACAACAATCAATCTACCCTCAACCTGAATCCCGGAGCAGATTTTAACAAGATTATACTCGCCGGATATTGCGGCGATTCCTGGTCCTGCCGCGGCTTGGTGGATACCGACAAGAACAACTTCGCGCCTCGGGTTGGCTTTGCCTATCAGTGGGATCGCAAGACCGTGATTCGGTCAGGCGCGGGGATTTTCTACGGCGGGCAGGGGTCGCTTGGGGCGAATTCCCGCATGATTTCCAATTTCCCTTTCTATCGCAGCGCTACGATTCAATCGGCCGCCGGAAAGCCGGCGTTTGTGTTGGCGAACGGTGTGCCAGACGGAATTCTAGGCTCGACCGACAAGCCCGCGAACAATCTTAACTGGTCCGTTTGGGCCAAGGATCTTCCTGAACCAATTGTCTACCAATGGAACTTCACCATTCAACGCGAACTTGCGAAGAACCTGTCGTTGACGGCGGCCTACATTGGGTCGGCCACGAGCCACATCCTGTCCAACTACAACTTCAACGGATCGGCGCCTGGACCCGTCGCAACCGAGCAGGCTCGCCGCCCCATTCCACAGTGGAACACGGTGGATTACGTAACTCCCTTCGGACACTCCAGCTACAACGGCCTGGACGTGCAGCTGGACCGCCGCTGGAACAGTGGGCTGGCGGCGACTTTCGCCTACACTTGGTCTCATGCCATCGACAACGTTGCCGAACAATTCGGAGCCGGCGGCGGCGGGCTTTCCGACTTCCGCAACTTCGATTCGGCGCGTGCCAGTTCCAATTTCGATCTGCGTCATCGCGGCGTGGGAAGCGTGGTGTATGAGATTCCCTTTTTCAAACGGAATCGCTACTTCGGCGGCTGGGAATTCTCCACCCTTGTCAGCAAGCAGACCGGCCACTACTTTGCCGTCACGGTGGCGAATGCCCGAACGCGGCTCGGGGCGACTGGCGTTGGTACCTGGTGGCCTGATCGCATTCGTGACCCTAAAATCAGTAATCCAACTACCCAGCGTTGGTTCGATACCTCGGCCTTCGTGCTTCCTCGCCGCGCCGATGGCACGTGGTATTTCGGCAATGCAGGCCGGTCGATACTGGCGAGTGACGGCCCCTTCAACTGGGATGCCGGCCTGACCAAAAACTTCAGGATCACCGAACGCTTCGCACTGCAATTCCGTGGAGAGGTTTTCAATTTGACCAACACTCCAACGTTAGATGACCCTATTGTGAGCATCGACAGTCCTGACTTCGGACGAGTCACGGGCACATCCAGCACACCCCGGCAGATGCAGTTTTCGCTGCGGCTCCGTTTCTAATAGTCAGCGGCCTTCAATTTCCCCCTTGTGTCCGTCGCACTGCTGAGGTGTAATAGGACTCAGTAATATCGATATGGGAACTGGCATTCTGCTCCGCCTTACTGTCGCTCTTTTCTGGGGTTTCGCCGCGCTTGCTCAAGCGCCAACCGCGACCCTCACCGGACACATCACCGATAGCACTGCTTCGCCCGTGCAGGGGACGAAGGTGGTTCTTCGACACTTGGATACGAATCAACAGCACACCACCAACACAAATGAGCAGGGCGACTACACGATAGTGAACCTTGCGCCGGGCAACTACGAAATCCTGATCGAGCATACCGGCTTCCATCGCGTGAAGGAAGCCGACTACGAATTACAAGTGGATCAAACCGCCCGGTTCGATGTAAAGCTGGAAGTGGGCAGCGTGAATGAAACCGTTGAGGTGAAGGCCGAGACGCCCGTGATCAGCACCGAAAGCGCTGTGCGTGGTGACGTCATCGCCAATCAGGAAATCGCCGAAACGCCGCTCGACGGCCGCGACTTCACAGACATTGCCCTCCTTGTTGCCGGCGTCGGGCGCAAGGCTCAAGGCGCAAGCGGATCAAGCTTCACAATTAACGGTGCGCGCAGTGACAACACGAATTTCGTCATTGATGGGTTCAATGATCAGAACCCGCGCGGGGGTACGGCTCAGGCCCGTCCTCCAATTGATGCCTTGATGGAATTCAAGATGCAGACCAGCAACTATCCGGCGGAGTTAGGCCGACTAGCCGGGGGCGTGATGAACGTCGTGCTCAAGACCGGCGGCAATCGAATTCACGGGACGCTGTTTGAATATCTTCGCAACGATAAGTTTGACGCACGGAATTTTTTCGACCCCACAACCCCCAGCCTTCGCCGTAACCAGTTTGGCGGCATCGTTGACGGTCCGGTAATCATCCCAAAACTCTACAACGGCCACAACAAGACGTTCTTTCTTGGCAGTTGGGAAAGCTATCGGCAACGGGTCGGGATCAACAAATTGGGACAGGTTCCAACTGAGCTTGAGCGTAGCGGCGACTTCTCGAAATCGGTTGACGCCGGCGCACCCATCCTTCTTAAAGATCCATTTACCAGCGCCGTGTGCACCACAACATCGCGCGCCGGATGCTACGCCAACAACAGGTTGCCTCTTTCTCTGTTGTCCCCAGTTGCCGCGAAGTTGATGGCTTACTATCCGCAACCTAATCGCGCCGATGTGAATAATTTCGGCGCGCGCGCCAAGGATGCCGATAATTGGGACAGCTACCTGGGCAAGCTCGATCACCGTTTCAAAGACAGGGACACCTTTTCAGCGCGTTACCTGCGGCGGAATAACGACACGGGCAATCCGTTCGCCGGAAGCCCCATTCCGACTTTCGGCAATCGCACGAACGAATCGCAGGAACTTGGCGGAGTTAGTTGGACTCACCTTTTTTCGCCAACATTAATCAACGAGGCTCGTGTTGGCTTAACTCGTACCGTTGATCATGTTACTAACTTGTCGGATGACAAGGACTACTCCACGCAGTTTGGAATCGTCGGCGCAACCACCGATCCGCGTCTGGTTGGTTTTCCACGCATCACTATTCGCGACTTGGTTGCTTTGGGTGGACCGAATGCAAACCCTGTCGATTACTTCGTCACTACCTATCAGTACGCCGATACGATGACCCTCGTTCGCTCCAACCACGTGGTGAAATTCGGTTTCGATATGCTGCATACGCAGTTCTATCAAACGGCCAACGACAATTCGCGCGGAACATTCAATTTCCTGGGCCGCTGGACCAATTCGCCTTTCGCCGATTTCATGCTCGGGCTGCTCAATAATACGTCGCGGCAGCAAAGCACGCTTCGGTCTTATCTCTATTCGGGCAATCAAAGCCTTTTCGTCCAAGACGATTATAAGGTGCGGCCGAACGTTACTCTGAACATTGGCCTACGCTATGAATTTTTGCATCCGATGTCCGAGAAATATGGCCGCCTAGCCAACTACATTCCTGAACTGGGGAAACTCGTTTTCTCTTCCAACAAGGGACTTACCGATTTCGACGCGAAGATCAGCGCGGCCAGTCTCGGCGGTAAGGTTGTGTTAGCCAAAGACGCAGGCATTCCCGATTCGCTGGTCTACTCGCCCAAGGATACCTTTGCCCCAAGATTCGGATTCGCTTACCGTCCACGAGGCAGTCACTCCGCAGTGATTCGCGGCGGGTATGGCATCTACATCGGCAACTCGATTTCCAATCCTGTTCGTGGGGACCTAGCCGCCACGTTCCCGTTTATTGTGTCGCAAACATTTGCCCGCACCACTACCAACGTGAAGGTTTTGACTTTCGATACCCCCTTTCCCGATGGGAAGTTGGTGCTGGCCGACGCCACCAATTCCGCTGGTTACGAACTGCATGCAAAAGCACAGAACATTCAAAGCTGGAACCTGACGACGGAAAAAATGATCGGCGCCTCGTCCGCCATTGAGATCGCCTACATTGGGTCCAAGGGCACTCACTTATCGCGGCGGTACAACATCAATCAACCGTTCTACGATCCGAAATTGAAAGTGAACGGGAATTTTGTCAGGCCGTTTCCTAACTTCAACACCATTAATTATTACAGCTTCGGTTCCAACTCAACTTTCAATTCGGGCGTGGTGACTCTACGCAGGAATTTCCGTAATGGCATCTTCTACCGGGCTTCCTACACATACGCAAAGTCCATTGACGACGCCTCGCAAATCTCCGGCAATTCAGCGGGCGGTTATCCGGGCGCGCAAGACCCGCGGAACTTGAAGCTTGATCGAGGCCGCTCCGATTTTGATGTTGGCCATTCCTTCCTCATGAGCTTTTCGGCGGTGTCCCCGTGGAAAAATGCCGCCACGAAGGGTTGGACGCTTTCAGGTTCGGGCCGCGCTTACACAGGCATGCCGTTTACTCCACGCACTTCAAATTTCGACCTGGCCACGGGGGAGGCAAATCGGCCAGACCGGATTCGCAAAGGATCTCTGGACAACCCAACTGCGCAACGATGGTATGACGTTTCGGCATTCCCACTGGTTCCCACCAACGCATTCCGCTTCGGCACGGCCGGCCGCAACATTCTTGACGGCCCCGGATTCATGGCTCTGAACTTTGCCCTAGCCCGGCGCTGGACCACTAGCGAACACACCAGCCTGCAGTTCCGCTGGGAAGTTTTCAATGCGGCCAATCATACGAATTTCGATCTGCCGGAGAACATGGTGAATGCCGCCAATGCGGGAAGTATTATCACGGCAGCAGACTCGCGCCAGATGCAGTTTGGCTTGAAGTTCCACTTTTAATCGATGCCGTCACGGGCTATTTCAATAGCCCGGTGAATTCATGAATGCCGGGGCCAACGCTGTATGTGACGGGTCCGTCGGTTGACGGAACATAAATGATGGCGTTGGTTGAGGCTGGAATCGAGACGCGCATGGTTAGTCTACCGTCTGCTGATTTAGTCCAGGAACTCTCTATCAGCCCTTTCGGCGTGCGGTAGGATCCTTCCACGTGCGACAGATCTCCGACGATAGCGGGCTTGATGAAGATCTTTTCGTAGCCGATGAAACCTGGCGCCTGTTGTATGCCCGCCAATCCCGAGGTAAACCATTCGTCGATGGCGCCAAGCATCATGTGGTTCTGCGAATAACCCACGGTGGGGCCGCTCCAATCTTCAGTAAGTGAAGTTGCGCCGTGCACTAACTGGTAGCCGTAACTGGGCGCTGTGGTTTGGGTGGCGATATCGAAGATAACGTCATCGCGGCCCGCGGCGGCTAGCGCCCGCAGCACTGCCTGCAGAGTTACGATGCCCACGTTCACGTGATTGCCATTTGCGCGGATGGTTGACACAAGATGATTGAGCACTGCTAGGCGCTCTTCATCGGGTATGATGCCGGTATCGAGCGCCACGGCATCGGCCGCCTGCTGCCCTGCTGCGTAAGTGTGGTTGGTTGGATCCAGATACTTTGCATTGAATGCTTCGGCGACTCTTTCGCGTAACGCCGCAAAGGTTTCAGCGTCGGCGGATTTACCTAACAACGTGGCGGTCTTCTCCATTGCGACAACCGAACGATAGTAACCATACGTAGCCACAATCTCCCTTGGAATGGTTTCGTCCGGGGTGATCCAATCATTCAAACCGTAGTCGAGCAGATCGCCACGCGTGCGGCTGGTTAGGTAGTTCAGATAGCGCCGCATGTTTGGATAATAAGTTTCCAGCGCGCGCGCATCGCCGTAGGTTTCGTACAGGTACCAGGGCGTTAGTATCATGGCATCGCCCCAGTTTGGGTCATTGAAAAAGCCCTCGCCGTAGATGGAGTAATCGGCATAGGTGGGAACCCAAGTAGGCACGATGCCGGCGCTTGTTTGCGAATCCACCATGTTGCCCAAGATAGTGCGGGCGTAGGCGGCGATATCGTAATTGCGCGTGATGGAACCGAAGATGCCGATCATGTCGCCGAGCCAGCCGAGCTTTTCTCGATCGGGGCAATCGGTGAAGATCGACATCATGTTGCTTTGGATGGCGCGATTCGTGATGCGGTGAATGCCGTTGAGCATTGGGTTTGAACTGCTAAACGTTCCAGCCAAGTCGTTTGCTCCGCGCAGCACAATACCGGTGATGGTTTCGTTGTTGGGGGGCACGGGAAGCCCCTCCACCTGTAAGTAGCGGAAGCCGTGATAGACAAACCGCGGATGCCAAACTTCGATGCCGTCACCGGCGAGGGTGTAAGTATCGAAGACGGGTGCGCCGGTGGTGTTATTGTCTTGGAGCACCGTTCCGTCGGCCCGGAGTTGTTCGCCGATGCGCATCACTATGGCTGTGCCGGCGGGACCGCTGACGCGTAACTGCTCCCAGCCGGCGAAGTTGACGCCCATGTCGAAGACATACACGCCGGGCTTTGGTTCGGTGATCGCCTGCGTTACGATTCGTTCAAAGGCCCGCACTGCGGGTGCGGGGCGCCACGTGAGCCTGGATTCAGGGGAAGGTGGCGAACTGACCATGACCTTTGCCCATTGCGAAATATCGGCGGGGGCAACGCGGCGGGCGTCGTAATCTTCGCCACCATACCAACTGCTGTGGGTAATTGGCCCCAGCGTGGTGCGCCAATCCGGGCCGCTGGCAATGACGGAGGACGAACCATCGGAGTAAGTTATTTCCAGTTGTGCGTTAAGTCGTAAGTCGACGGAGACGGGGTTCACTATGTCGTTATACCTCCCCGGCGTGAAGACCGGGTTGAACATTCCGTTGCCTAACATCACGTCTATTCGATTTGCGCCGGATTGGAGCAGGGCTGTTACGTCGTGCGTGGCGCACTCTACCTGTTTTGAAAATAGTGTGTCGCCTGGCGTAAGCGCATCGA
>JANXXI010000197.1 GCA_025350695.1 Acidobacteriota bacterium | reverse complement strand
CTCAAAGAGCGTCACACTTGTCGCTATTCATTGTGAATCCATAATCGCCTACACGCGCTTCTATCCGAGCGTTGATATTGATGATGAACCGGCCAGGGTGGCAACTATTAAATCCCTCTACGTGCTCCCTAGTTTTCAGCGTCAAGGGGTTGGCCGCGAATTGATGGAAGCAATTCTTAAGGTTGCAAAAGCTGAATTTTTCGAGGAATTAACTCTGCATGTATTGGCTGCTAATGAACGTGCACGAAAATTTTATGAAGAATTAGACTGGACACAAGACGTGAACCCAAACATTAAAAACTCTGAGGGGGACCTAGCACCGAAAGTTAGATATCGGATGAAGGAGATATGAAGCGTCTTTGTGAACGCTAGTTGGTGGTTCCATCACTCAACTTCGATACGCGATTCCCATTGCCCACTTCCATCTCTGCGGGCGCGCAGACAGTTTGAGGGCAAATCTTCTGGGTTAGATCCTGAGGTTGATTCCTAACCTTGGGAGTCGCCGATGATAAGCCACCCGTTCAGCCGCTCGTTATTTTCAACCGCACTTGAGAAGCCGCAAAGTGTGAGAGTTGCGTGTGAAGTTTCTAAACCGAGTGGCCAAGTGTCCTGTTCCATACTGTTCACTAGCCACGTCTGGCGGCGAGCTTCACAAGGTACCTGCACTCAGTGAGTGTCCAGATGGGCCATTCTCATGACGGTCAGATTCTTGACTGACGTGACCGAGCGTCGAATACCTGCCTCGTTTGATGGAATACGTTCGTGAGGTTCCACCGATGCAAATCGAACAATTACTTCTTACTATTCCAGAATCTGCAAAACCCCTTCGCGTTTCACGAAGCACAATTTATCGCCCTATTACCTCCGGTGATATTGGAACAGTCGTCATCCGAGGCCTCCACAGAATTCGGCCAAGTGCCTTGAGGCGATTTGCCGAGACCCAAGGCACGCCATAACGACGGATCGGTGTATACGAAAACTTGGAAGGACGGCACAAAGGTATTTGTTGTCGAGATATCTCTTGGGAAGAAAGCGAATGGCAAACATCCACGAGTCCGAATGACTTCAGCCACTCTTTCAGACGCCAAACGCCGCAAAGTCCGATGGCACTTGGACCATTCCTTGTTGACGACAATCTTCGAAAGGGTGCAGCACTCAACAGTGCGCAGATGGCGGAACTCCTTGCAGTTGAATCGACGCAACAGGATTCACTTCCCTGAGCCCCAATGGAGTTCGGTGGTACCCGAGGTGGAAACTCGCAAGATAGCAATGGCGACGACCGCCGTTTAAAGCAGAACCTTTGTCCCCCAAAATGCTTGCCCGAGCTCCGATCAGGCGTTACGGTGTTGAAACTCATTCTTCCCTGAGATTCGTACGATCCAAAATGCGGTCGGAGTTTGGCTGCCTGAATTCAGAATGGTAGGTAGTGGGATGAAGAGTGTGAAGAGCAGGTTTGTGATATGAGGGCTAAATTCTTACCGAGACGTGCGTTTGCAAGTGCGCTTGTTCTGGCGGTTACCTTCGGTGGGACGGGACTTGCGTTGGCACCCACAGCAAGTGCATCTGGACCAACAACCCTCGGCGTGTCGGGGTGGCAAGTCTTTTCGAACACGAACATCTACCCGAATCCTGATCCTTCCCAGAGCCACGGTGACCCGGGCGAATATGCTGCCGCGCCCGCCATTCCCGATCAAAATAACGCGGGGTGGGTCGACTGCGGACTATCCGCACCACTGCGGTACAGCCAGTACCGCGGGCCGGGCTCCCTGTGCCCAAGCCCTTCGACTATCGGTATGTCTGTCGGCTCGATTCTGAGGGGCTGTTGGAGCAACCTTAACTTCACCTCCTTCCAGGCACTAGTTAGCATTCCCGCGGGAACGACCATCTCCCAGTTCAGCGTGAACATGACCGGCGCTGACGATGGCGCTCGCATCTCCCTCGTCAACACCCTCTACCCGAGCGGCGTCACGCCTGCCAACGGGTACATCGACCAAGTCACAGGGCAATCGACCGGCAATCTGTCCAGTTACGTGGCCGCCGGGGAGGTCAACCGAGTCGTCATCACTCAAGTCGATGACTGCGCAATAGGGAACAACCTCAACTCCGCGGTAATTTCTCTCAACGGAACCGTAATCCCCCCGGCGCCCTCGGATACGACGCCTCCGACAGCGGCACCAGTTCAGGCGCCAATTGCCAACGGCAACGGCTGGAACAATTCCGATGTTACGGTGAACTGGAACTGGACGGATGCGGGTTCGGGCATTGATGCGAGTCACTGCACGCAATCGAGCACCTCAACAAGTGAGGGCGCGATCACGCTGACTTCTACATGTCAGGACTTGGCGGGCAACGCGGCTTCGGATTCATACTCGAT
>JANXXI010000274.1 GCA_025350695.1 Acidobacteriota bacterium | reverse complement strand
TCTAAAAGCGGCCGTGTGGGGAGTTGCTTTCACCCATTATGTGTTGGACGCAAAAATCTGGCACGTGCGTGGCGACAAGGATCTTGCCCACGCATTGCACTTTCACTAACTTTGAATTCCCAAAAATCGCCTTGCTATACTGCGGCTATGCAAATGGCGTCCCTCCCAATGTCGATCACCGATTGGGATGAAGTCCCACTTTCCCGACACGCTGGCGACACTGGCTTTGCCTTGTGGCGAACCCGCCAATTTGGCGACATCCGCGTACGCATGGTGGAGTATTCGGCTGGCTATATGGCGGATCACTGGTGCGCAAAAGGCCACCTCATTCTCTGCCTCAACGGTTCCATCGACATTGAAATAGCCGACGGCGCTCAGCTTCGTCTTACCGCCGGGCAGAGCTATCACGTTGGCGATGGCGAGCCTGGGCATCGCAGTTCCACAGCGGATGGCGCAAAACTATTTATCGTTGATTAAGCCGAGCTACGGTTAGGCCGATCTATTTGCTGACTGGCTTGACAGCCTCTTCGTTCTTCACGATCTTGCCGAACATCTTGCCCCCGGTCTTCCCCGTCGGAGCCCAAGTGCCGGCATAAGCGCCGTCATGGAAAACCACTCGCGCCGAAAAGTTGCCCGACCCGGGAATGCCAAAGTTAGTCAGAGAGATTACCGGGGTATCCCCGGCAAACTTCACCGGCAAGTTCATCGCCATCTTCATATCTTTCTTGTTGTACTGAATCCGCGCCTCAAACTTCCACAAATCATCCTTGATCTTGGTGACCCGTTCGATCACGTAGCGATCTTCAAGCAGTTCTTTCCCATCTCCGCGAGTGTAGAAACCCACTAGCGTGACGTTGGCCAACATTTCTTGAAACTGCTTTTCGGCGGCGTTCAGTTGTGGTGTCGCCGCTTCCTGCGCGAATGCAGCGAAGGCGAACAACATAGGGAAAGCAATACGCAAGAGCATGTTCCCATACTACAACCGGGCAAGCCTCTATTTCTTGACCGGGCGATCTTTTTCCATTTGCAACAGCACAGGCTTGGTGAACGAACCTTCCCGTTTTCCGTTACGGCTGAAAATCCAATCCTCAACCTGGTTCAAATCCACCTGGACTCTGGAGCCCAGCTTCAGTTCTCCCGGATTAATCGGATTATTCCCCAGATCACCTGTAATCGTGTTGCCCGTCAGGCTCATCACTTTCACCCAAATGTGTTCACGGCCACCGTTAGCCACAAGCTGAGCCTTCACCGCGAAATCAGACCCTGCGCCATTCTGAAAGGCTGCGGCAAATTCCGGGAATCGGATCCGGGCCTCTGCTTCAGCCGCCTTCAGCCTCGGGTCCTGTTCTACGGTGATTACAGCAGTGCCACTCACTTCGGCGACTGGAGCTTGGACCGGCTTCACCGGCGTCACCCGAGAATTACTAAATTGCGGGGATGCTTCTGGCTCCGGCTTGTTGCCCCATAGTCCGGAGAGCCATTTCATGTTTAGAGCCATGTTACGATCAACAACCAACATAGCAAGAACCCTATTCCTGCGGCTCAAATATCTTGATACAATAGCCGAAAAGGCTCCGAATAGGAGCCGCTAGATAGAAGGGGATCTCATGGCGCATCGTTTCGCACTGGCTCGACTTTGTCATCAATGTTTTAACGACAGTCGTCTAAGTCTTAGTCTTAGAGTCAGTACCGTACCGGAATCGCGAAGTCCATCAGGAGTTAGTATGTTTCATCTTTTTGTGCGAGGTCTAGCCGTCTCGGCTCTAGTTGCTTCTTCTCTTCAAGCGCAGGATTATCGGGGCCAGATAGCTGGAAAGATCCTAGATCCCAGCGGCTCGGCTGTTAGCGGAGCTGCGGTCAAGGTCATTAATGTGGCCACGAATTCCGCCACTTCTATCAAGTCTGACCAGCACGGCAGCTATATCTCGCTTTATCTGACTCCCTCGAGCTATATGGTCACTGTGGAGGCTCCCGGCTTCAAGAAACTAGTGCGCCAGGGGATCGACGTGCGCGTGGGGGACTCTCTTCAAATCGACTTGACCCTCGAAGTGGGCGCTGTTCAGGAGACGGTAACGGTTACGGCTGAAGCGGCCCTCCTCGAGACGACATCGGCATCGAGCGGTCAGGTGATATCCACCCGCACCATCGCCGATCTACCCCTTTCCGATGGGAACCCATTTGTCCTACACCGGCTCGCACCCGGCGTCATCTACAATGGCGACTTGAAATTCTCTCGGCCCTTTGACAACGGGGGGACCTCTTCGATCGTAGTCGACGGAGCTCCAGGTGCTAACGAGTTCACCTTGGACGGGGCTCCCAACATGGCCTCGGGCGGCCGCGTGGCATTCGTGCCTCCCCGCGACGTTGTCGAGGAGTTCAAAGTCGAAACCGCCAACTTCGACGCGAGCGACGGCCATACGGCCGGCGGCAACGTCAACGTGGCCCTGAAATCGGGAACCAACAATCTGCATGGCACCGCCTACGAGTTCTTCCGTAACGACAAATTGGCCGCCAACGATTTCTTCCTGAACCGTTCAGGGCGCCCACGCGATTCCCTTCGCTACAACTTGTATGGCGGAACCTTAGGCGGCCCCGTGTGGATCCCAAAAATATACAACGGCAAGAACAGGACCTTCTTCTTCTTCGGCTACGAGGGTATTAAGGACCGCTTTCCTGAACCCGGCCTTTACACCGTCCCGTCAGCGGCGGAGCGCAACGGGGACCTGTCCGGGCTGCTGGCCTTGGATAGAGCTTATCAAATTTACGATCCGCTGACCGGTGTCCAGGAAGGTTCGCGGATCCGCCGCCAGCCGCTTTTGGGGAACATAATTCCGGCAAACCGTATCAACCCGATCTCCAAGAACTATCTCGGGTTATATCCTCTTCCCAATCAACCGGGAGACAAGGAAGGCCGCAACAATTTCTTGTCCCCAAACACCCGCGGTGACGATTTCTATTCGTTAACCCTCCGCGCCGATCAGCAGTTGACTTCCGCACAGAAGATCTTTTTCCGGTATACCTACAACAACCGCCGTGAGTCGCGCGGCAATTGGTCCGGAGTCACCAACGGTATTCGCGCCACTGGCAACTACTTATTCCGCATCAATGGCGCAGGCACCTTCGATCACGTGATTACCCTTTCACCCACCACCGTGCTGAACTGGCGCGCTGGATTCTCCCGCTTCAGCGAGCCCAGCATTCGTCAGCACGAAGGGCTTTTCGATCCCAAATCGCTTGGATTTTCAGCCCAAACTGCCGCCTCCTTCGGGCCCGAACTGTACGTTCCCCGTTTTGAAATCGGCCAATTTTCGGTTTTGGGCGATTCCATTGGGGGCGGGCTTACCTACAACATCTACTCTTTCCAGCCGACTCTGACCAAGATCGCCGGTAAACATCATATCCGGCTAGGCTATGATTTCCGCTCTTATCGTCAAAACAACTATGGAGCGGGTCACTCGGCCGGCAGGTATGACTTTGGCACTGCGTATACGCGGGGCCCGCTCGACAATTCCACTGCGGCTCCGATCGGTCAGGACTACGCCGCGTTCCTGTTGGGACAGACTACGGGTGGATTAATCGACCGCAACACTTCCCGATCCAACCAAACGATTTACCACGGCGGCTTCATTCAGGACGACTTTCAGGTAAACAGCAGGCTCACGTTGAACCTTGGACTGCGATACGAATGGGAAGGAGCAGTGACCGAGCGCTACGACCGCAACACCCGGGGTTTCGATTTCACTTCCGCCAGCCCGATCGAAGCGGCTGCTAAGGCTGCGTATGCCCGAAATCCAATCGCCGAAATTTCCCTCGCCGACTTCAATGTGAAGGGAGGATACCTGTTCGCCGATTCTAAAAACCGCGGCTTCTGGAATCCCGATGCCAACAACTTTGAACCCCGGGCGGGCTTCGCTTTAAGGGTCGCTAAGCATACGGTATTGCGGGGTGGAGTCGGCGTCTACGTGGTCCCCTTCAACATCACCGGCACCAACCAACCGGGCTTTTCGCAGGCCACCAACATCGTTGCCTCTTTGAACACCGGCGTTACTTTTGTGGCCAATCTCTCCAATCCGTTCCCGGACGGAGTCGCACAGCCTCCGGGGACCAGAGACGGTTTGGGCACCTTCTTGGGCCGCGGTGTTACTTATTATTCGCTTGATCCGCAGAACGCCATGGCCACCCGTTGGGAGATGGGCGGCCAGCATGAACTTCGCGGTTGGTTGCTGCAAGCTTCTTACGTTGGCAACCGGGGTTCGGATCTAACGGTGGGCACCAACATACTCAACGCGATTCCTCGGAAATACCTGTCCACATCGGCAGAGCGCGATCAAACGACGATCAATTTTCTCTCAGACAACGTGGCGAATCCGTTCGCGAAGCTGATTCCAGGCCAAGGCCTGAATGGCGACAATGTCGGCCGCTCTCAATTACTGCGCCCCTTTCCGCATTTCACAAGCATTTCCGCTGTGCGCTATGACGGCAGCAGTCAGTATCATTCCCTCCAGGCAAAAGTCGAAAAACGGTTATCGCACGGTTTCTCCTTCCTTATGTCTTACACTTTGTCTAAGCTGAGGGAAAAGGCGAGTTTCCTCAACGAGCAAGATACCGAGTTTGAAGAACGCTTGAACGGGGCGGACCGCCGCCAGCGGGTTGTTTTTAGCAGCATCTTAGAGATTCCGTTCGGCCGCGGTCGCAAGTTCGGCACAAGCTGGAATCGCGGGATCGATGGCGTTTTCGGAGGATGGCAAATCTCCGGAATTGCCCAATTCCAGTCCGGAGGCCCGCTTAATTTCGATGACAACTACCTTTTCCGAGGCGACCGTAACTCTGTGGCAATTCCTGCATCAGAGAGGACCGTCGACCGCTGGTTCAAGACGGAAGGTTTTGAAATAACCAACGCCAGACAATTGGGGAGTAATTATCGTACAGCGCCGCGCCAGTTCCCCGGAGTGGAAACGCAGGGTCTCAAGCTTTGGGACCTTTCTGTAATCAAGGCGTTCTCGATCACGGAAAAGACTAGGCTGCAATTTCGTACCGAATTCCTGAACGCGTTTAACCACGCGCAATTCAGCGATCCCAGCCGGTCGGCTACGAACTCGGCTTTTGGTAAGATCACGGGCCAGTCCAATCTGCCCCGCAACATCCAACTGGCGCTACGCCTGGTCTTTTAGCCTGAAGTCCCAAGTAGAATGTGCAAGCGGCAATAGGTACAACGACCTTCTTCGATTACTAACCGCGGAGCCGTGGTTCCCCGTTCAGCTTCTGGCACATCAGCAGCATATTCTCATCGAAGGATGAGCCTGAAGGTCGGCCTTTAGACCGGGCTCCTTTGTGTTTTCTTGTTTTGTTGTTTGGATTGGTAAAGGCACAACCGCAGTCGAGGCGGTGGGAATGTGGGAATCGCGTCGCGCGATTTCCAAGGGCAGTGGGAAGAGATGGAAAACCTGGTTTTGGTTTTCCTCGCTTTCCACAG
>JANXXI010000262.1 GCA_025350695.1 Acidobacteriota bacterium | reverse complement strand
TGTGTTTTTGCTCCTTTTCTACGATTCAATTGTTGCAGGAGGTGTCAATGGAAATGCTTCGACGCTGAAGTTAAGCTATTGATTTGTTTCGAGAACACTATGAGAAATCGTTGGGGATTCTGGAAAATGGCCGGCTAAATTTCACTCTAAAGTTACGCGGTATCGGATTCTTGGCATTTCCGAGTCTACTTCAGGGTTCAGAGTTCATCAATCGTGAATCTTTAAGTGACGTTCTGTCACACAGTAGCGGTTGAAAGCGCGGTAAAAGCCAACGCTTGCTCCAAATCTTCTGGTTGAAGGTCCGGGTATTCAGACAGTAATTCCTTGCGTTCCTGATACGTCTTCAAGAGTTCAGGAACGCGCCGCACCGTGATTCGCATGCCGCGGAGGCGAGGCTGTCCTTCCATCTTTCCGGGCTCAATGGCAATCCGTTCGAAAGGCGCCTCTAGGTTCATGGATAATATTGCCGCTCGAAATCGTTGGCCCACTCGAAGTCGCTGAGCAGGTACTCTTTAGGAAATCGGTGATGTAACAAACTATGGAAGTTGGCGACACCCCGTAGCGATCCTCAAGGCCTGCACAGGGCGTCCTTGGGGCCGCCCGCCGAGGGAGCCTCGCTCTACGGAGTTTTCCATTTTCCTGAGCGCATCACGGGATGAAGAATTCTACCGGGCTACAATCTACCAATCCACGACGGAACCATCATCAGAATCATACTTCGTCAAATACGGCCTTGGCTCCCCAACTAACTAATGACCTGAGCTTGTTCTCGTCAATCGTAATTCCTAAGCCTGGTTCAGTGGGCAACGGACGATGCCCGTCCTTCACTGGGGGCAGTGGTTTGGCCAAGATATCCATGTGCTCGGCGTCGCCCCGTTCCTGAATTAGGAAGTTGGGGATGGATGCAGCGATCTGCAGGCTCGCGGCAAGCGAGCAGGGTCCGTTGGGATTGTGCGGCGCGAGTGGCGTGTAATACGCCTCCGCCATGCCAGCGATGAGTCGCAGTTCGGTAACGCTTTGTGGTGGCCCCAGAAATACCTTAGTCTTTGTGGATCGTCTTGCACCCGGCCCGCTTCAAGGCGGTCAGTTGCATGCAGAGTTTTAGTCATCGGTGCACGTGGGCATAGCCGCATTTCATCGCTCCATAATGGACAACAAACGGGACCGTGCAACCCCTATTTTCATTGGGTGAGTTTTTCGTCCCGAAACTTACCGTTTGTAGGAACTGGATTTTCCTGTGGGTGTTCCTGTGGGTACGCGGGGAATGCGGGTACTGATGAACTCTACACTGCGCGACTTATCGGGTTCTATCGGCTACCACGGGTATTAGGCAAGCGCGCGAATCACGACGCCCGTCTGGCCATGAGTTGACGCAGGTAGGCGTTCACGCGAGTTTGATAGCCTTCGCCCGACGCTTTCAGCCAGGCGAGAACATCCGCATCCAAGCGCAGTGTCACGCTTTGCTTCTTCGGCCGGTAGAACTTGCCGATCACCGCATCCGAAGGAAACTGGCGAATCTCGGGAATATCCGAGAGATCGATCTCGCTGTCGGGCCTCTGGGCAAGACGCCGCAGGCTCGCTCGTTTCTTAGCTGTAAGCTGCTTCATAGAGTTTCCTTTCGTGACGGGTTGCTTGACGCGCGGAAATGATGCGAATGAACTCGTCGGTGCCGACATCGCGATAGGTATGCACGACAACCACCAGAATCACTTCTTCAGCAAAGCCGATCGCGTGCCATCGAGGATCGCCTTCTATGCTTCGTTCGATGAAGGTGACACAGCCGGGATCGGAGAAAACCAACTGCGCGGTTTGAAAGTCGATGCCATGCTTCAAGAAATTGCTTTGGTTCTTCTTTTGATCCCATTCGAAGCGAACCATGTACGTATGTACAGATTAGCACATACAGGGCGGTGTGGCTACCACAAAGAGGTTCGCAACAGCGGGCAGGCGGCGACCCGCGACAACCAGAAAAGCCAACCCGCGCAGAACCCAGGGCACGGGTCCGAGGCCTACGGAAATGTACGCCTGCGGGCCGCCCGTGCGGTCAAAACGGCTGCCAACTTCGGCGAAGCACAGGGCCACCAAGGCGACAAGCAACCCGCACGCCGCGATGACAAGAACACTGTATGTGCCGGTAAGCGCGGCCATTCTCCCCGGCTGCGCGTAGACGCCGGACCCGATCGTCGCGTTAATTGCAAAGGCCGTTAATCCCAGCGGTCCATTCCACGAAGGAGGTTCTTGCCCGAGATTTCCGCCATTTGCACAATGCTAACCCAATCGGTTGCGACGACGCAACGCCTTCGTGCAGGACCGACTGAATAGGTCGCGTAAAACGCCATAGTCATCCGCAAAATAGTACCGACCACTGTTTTGTACCTTAATCAGTGCAAAACTTACCACATTCAGATTGTGGCACAACGACCCCTTGTGGAACGGGGGGCGGACATACGAGTGGGACACTCGGGCACACTAGGTTACGTTTCGCCGCAAGCCCGTTTCAAAAACCAAGAAATCACGGTTACCGACGTCTTCAAACACTAAACTCAAACCGCAATCACCCTTGGCGACAACCTCGAAGTCATCAACAAAGCCCGCTTGTACTTCAGTGGCAACACAACTAATCCTCTAAATGTCTTGCTCATTCGGAATTTCATCAAATACAGCAGCCCCATGAATTGTTTGCTCCGAAATACCAAACCCTACAGCTATTAGATTGGTGGTCACTTCTCCAAGGAAAGCACTCCGCAAGGATAATCGTATCCACATTATTAAGGACTTCCTGGGGGAAATAGATCCCGTTTCAGAAGCTCTGCCATGAACTCCGGACCTCCGCGAGCTTCTGTCAGGACGACGGCTGGTCGGTCGCTTCTCCGAATCTCAAGGTGCACGACATCTGACATGGAAATGCCTCCGTCGCTGAAGCAAACTCGGGTGATTTCCCGCCATGGGAATTCTTGGTTCCAACCGTCGTCGAACGCTTCCAGCACTCTGACTCTGACGGTGACGTCATCCCACTCTACGAGCAGACACTTCGAAACGTCGCGCGGCCGGCGAGACTCCCACCATGATTTCAGCCTTTCAACAATTTGTGCCATTGCAAGATTCGACCGATCGCGGGATGGTCCGTTCAATCCTCGATAGCGCACTTCTCATCTTGAAACCGGTACCCGATTGCTGCACGAGGAAGCCTCCTGTCGATGCACGCGCACCCTTACTTCGATGCGCGAGCCCAACCGGTTAATGATTGACATGAGCCGGTCAACGGAGAACCGTCCGAGATTCGCATTCCGAATCCGCGAAAAATCAGCTGCCGCAATCCCTGTGCGATCATGCGCCGCCCGCACCGTGAGGCCCTGCTGATCGAGCGCCTTGATGATTTCGGCGGCCAGTATCGCCTTGAATTGCGCGGCATCTGCGTCCTTGTGGCCGAGATCGCGAAACACATTGCCGCCTCCCCGCACCACTTCCAACTTTTCCTTTTTCATCCGAGCATCTCCTTCACCCGCTTTAAGCGCTCTCTGATCAAATCTATTTCGCGCTGAGGGGTTTTGATCCCTTGGGTCGACTTTTTCTGAAACGCATGAATCACCCAGATTTCATCGCCGAGCTGTAGCGCGTAGACGAGCCGCAATGCTTCGCCCTTGAATTGTAATGCGATTTCAAACACGCCGGATCCGAGGCCATGCATAGGCTTCGCAATATCCGACTTGCCTCCCTCTGCCGCGATGGTCAAAGCGGCTAAGCAAATCGACCTTGCGCCTTCCGGGAAGGTGTCGAATTCCTTCAATGCTGCCTTGATCCATGAAACGGGCCTCGTCTCGCGCGTCATCTATAGGCCGACCGATTCCCTCTTCCGGATGTTGTCATATTTGACAAAGGGTGTCAAGAAGTCGCTCAATCGCCATTCCGAAAGGTCTTCAAACACTAAACTCAAACCGCAATCACCCTTGGCGACAACCTCGAAGTCATCAACAAAGCCCGCTTGTACTTCAGTGGCAACACAACTAATCCTTTAAATGTCTTGCTCATTCGAAATTTCATCAAAGACAGCAGCCCCATGAATTGTTTGCTCCGAAATACGAAACCCTACAGCTATTAGATTGGTGGTCACTTCTCCGAGTAAAGCACTCTGCTAGGATAATCGTATATCCACATTAGCAGCCGTTATGTTGGCTGTTTGCTGGACGCCGCCATGCCCGCACGTTAGGGTATTTCCATGGAAGCACCTTCCAAATCCCCAGCCTTCGCCCTCGAAGAGCTCCGCGCGGGCGCATCACCAAAGTGGAACTGCGCAGAATGCTTGGGCTGGCGCGTGTCTAACTGGCTGGTTTCCTAAACTCTCACGGTGTCCCTTATGACGGACATACGATGGAAGAAATCAACCAACAGGTTGAGACCCTGAAGCGCCTTGGCATTTGAAAGGCAGCTTGTTGTGGCCGATACCACACCCATCCCCAGGCTGCTACCAATCTACAACTGAACCGTCGTCGGAATCGTATTTGGTTAAGTAAGGCCTGGGTTCACCGACCAACGATCTCAACTTGTTTTCGTCAATCGTAATTCCCAAGCCAGGTTCCGTGGGCAACGGTCGATGCCCGTCCTTCACTGGGGGCAGTGGTTTGGCCAAGATATCCATGTGCTCGGCGTCGCCCCGTTCCTGAATCAGGAAGTTGGGGAGGGATGCAGCGATCTGCAGGCTAGCGGCAAGCGAGCAGGGTCCGTTGGGATTGTGCGGGGCCAGCGGCGTGTAATACGCCTCAGCCATGCCAGCGATTAGTCGATGCCGCCGGCATAACAAATGTCCGGCTGAATGATGGTGGCAGCGCGCTTTTCGAGGATTTCGCGGAAGCCCCACTTAGTGAAAATTCTTTCGCCCGTGGCGATGGGGATGTGGGTTTTCTTCGCCAACTCCGCCATCACATCCACATTCTGCGGCTGCACGATCTCTTCATAAAACCAGGGATAGTAGGGTTCAATTGCCTTCATCAGCACGATGGCGGTAGGGGGTTGAATGGCTCCATGGAAATCGATGCCGATGTCGACGCCCTTACCGACACGTTCACGCAATGCCTTGAAGCGCTCGACAACTTCCTCGACGAAAAGCTGGCCCTCGTTGTACTTAAACGGCGTCCTTTTCTTTCCGCTAAGTCCGACCTTGATTGCGTCCACTCCGTTCGTGGCGTTCATCACGCCATAAACCCGGATGCGGTCGCGGGTGGGGCCGCCGAGCAGTTTGTAGACTGGCACGCCGTACACTTTGCCTTTGATGTCCCACAGCGCCATGTCGATACCACTTTGAATTGCGGTCTTGATTGGGCCGCCTTTGTAGAACGAGCCGCGATTGATGGCTTGCCAATGATGAACTACACGGCACGGGTCCTGGCCGACCAGATAGTTGGCCACGTCGAGCGCGCCGGCGGCGCATGCCTTGGCGTCGTCCTTGAGCATTTCGCCCCAACCGGTGACTCCGGCGTCAGTAGAGATTTTCACGAACACCCAGGTATTTTTCAGTACGAAGGTTTCGATTTTGGTGACCTTGATGTTGTCGTTGGGGCCGATGGCGGCAGCGTCCGTGCGTTTGGCTGTCAGCAGGGAGTCCAGTCCGAACAGGGCTGCGGGGCTTAACATCGCTTGGAGCCACGAGCGGCGATTGATTTCTGAATGGGGCATTAATATTATCCTTACGTCTTAGAATTGTATCCTAGCCTGCAACTGATAAAAACGGTTTAGCGATGAGGTTTGGCTGGTGATTCTTCCGAAATTGGTGGAGGTGGGCGACAAGTCCGGCCCAGCCATTTGCGAACGGTTTTGGAGGTTGATGATGTCGGCGCGAATTTGGAACTTGAATCGTTCATGAACTTTAAATTGCCGCGAAACGTTCGCGTTCCACTGATTCAAACCATCGGCCCTTAGCCCGTTAAAGAATCTTGGAAACACGCGAACATGGAAAGCGGCGGGCTGGTTCGCGGCTACACGATCCACCTTCACATTTGTATTGAACCATTGGTCCAGAGTCTTTGGTGAAGAAGTGGCTTCCGTCTCAAAGTTATTGATGTCTCCGTTGTAGAAAAGATTGCCCCAGGCAAGCAACGGGCCCGGTTGGAATTCATAAGTGGCGGCGATTTGGAATCCACCAAAGATGTGGTTCAGCATCCCGCTTTGCAGAAATGCGCGGCCTTTGCCGAAGGGAAGTTCGTAGATTCCCGTGGCGGTGAACCGGTGCGGGCGAGCCGTATCGCTGGGCCAGAACACGGTTGGTTCGGTGTTGAATTCATTTTCGAAGATCGTTTTGTTCTCCTGCAGCATCCGCGAGTAGGACGCGTTCAAGTTGAATCCCTTGGAGAACCGTCGTTGGAAGTTTACTTCGAGGGCATGCGTGCGGGCTTTTCCGCCTGGGTCGGTGGAATCGAATAATCCATTCATGTGCGGAAATTGACGCAGCAGCCTATTCTTCTGAATCGTTGTGCTTTGGAATTGACCAAGGGTTGATAGTTGCTGGTATAAGACTGGATCGGAGGTCCGGATTGAATCAAAGTTGCCGATGTAGAAAGGATTCGGCACGTTGCGGTTTAACTCCGTGGCGATAGAGTTATTGCGAAGATTGCCCGTGGCCCAAAATTGTTCCGGAAGCGGATCCAGGCGCTTGGTGACGCTGATCCGATCCGCCCATTGGCCCCAATAAGCTACTTCAACCATCATGTTGTTACTCAATTCGCGCTGCACTCCGGCGCGCCATCGCTGCACTCTGGGATGACTACGGTCGAAACTGGTGAATGTGAAACCTTGCCCGACTCTGGCCATCGATCCTAGTGCGTCCTTCAATGGCGCATCGAAGCGAGTGCCGTCTGAGCGCACAGGGAATGGATTGGTCAACGGCGAGATTCCATTCTTCGGATCGCCGGCAAGCCAGTTCACTCCGAAATCGTTGGTCAGAACGGTGTTGGTAGCGCGCGAAAATCCGGATTGGTCGGCTGCCTGGTTCAGAACATTCAACGTGTCGTAATAAATTCCGTAGCCGCCGCGAACCACGGTTTTGGAATTTGTTTGCCAAGCTGCGGAAAGGCGGGGCATCCACATGAGTTCATCCTTCCAGAGTTCACGAGGCGCCCCGTTCCTGCCTGAATAAACGGTACCGCCCTTCACGATGAACTGGCTGGCCGGTAGTTCCGGCAGTGGGTTGCGGGCGTAAGCTGCTTGCGCGGCGGCGGAGATCGGCAAGACAAGATTCGGGTCGAAGTAAGAGATGGCGCGATTGTAGCGTTCCGTGGCTCCCCGCTCGTACTCAGCGCGAAGGCCCAGGGTAACGGTGAAGTTCCTGGTTACGCGCCAAGTATCCTGCCCATACCAGCCGTAATAGGGGCTCATCAAAGCGTAGGTGTCGTTTGTATCGACCGACATTCCGGTGGGGATGCCCAGCAGAAAGCTGGCCCAAACCAAACCCAGGCTTGCAGCCGGGGTGTTGCCGTCTTCATCTTTGCGGACGAAATTATTACCAAAAGTAAAGTTGCCCGACGTAAGTCCGCCGTTCTGCAGCAGGGTGCGGTAGTGTTGCCGGAAGTCAATGCCTCCGCGGAATGTGTGCGAGCCGCGAACTTGCGTCATATTCCATTTCAGGCTCTGCTGGCGGCCGGTTGGTCCTGCATCGACTGGAACTCCAAGAACCATGTCGCCTGACCATGCCTGCATGCCAGGCCAAGTCACTCTGGGCAAAACGCAGGAGCCGGAGCATTTCGTATCGAGGTAGGAGGGAAGCGCAACGAGGGCTTGTACTTTCGTGTGCCTAAACGCTGGTTTTGTAGGATGAACTGATTGGCGTCGACGGAAACGTTCATGATTGTGCTGGGGCTGAAGGCATAGGTCCAATCCGCGCCGGCGTTCTGTGATGGGCGTTTTTCATTCCATGCCATCAATCCGGGCTCCGATTGATAAGTATAGTCCTGGGCATCTTCCAAGTAACTGCTCTTCTGCCAACGGAAAAAGAAACGATGCTTTTGGCTTGCGGCAAAGTCAATCCTGTTGTTCCAGTTCCGGTGGAACACGTTGTTGGGCATGCCTGTAGCCAGGTAATTATTTACCGGATCCCGGCGAGGGTCCGCCGGATCACTATTTGGGAGCGGCATGCGCTTGGCGTAAAAATCGTAGAGCGGGTTCATGAAACGGGAGGCGGGGATGACGTTGCCCGGGAAAGGATCCCGGACAAAATGACCGGCGCGAGCTGGATCAACTCGAACAGAAATCGGATCGTAAACGGCGTATCGAATTGCATCGATCTGTAGCAGGGGAGCGAAATTTCCGCTACGCATGGCCAAGGTAGGCACAGTGTAGTTAATCTCGCTGGGCCGGGCCGACTGCTGGTTTACCAGTTTGGAAAATCCGAGAAAGAAGAACAGTTTGTTGCGACCGTTGATTACTTTCGGAATGTATACGGGGCCGCCTACCGTTCCGGCGAAATTATTGGTGTGCCCAGCCGCCAGCAATGGGGTCGAAGCTAAGCTGTCCGCCGCTGCGAGATTGCCGGCGGCTCGCAAGATGGCGATCTGCTGATAGCGGCTCTGCTTCACGAAAAATGAAGCGGCGTTCCAACGTTGATTGAAGTACTGATACGTGGCGGTTGCATGCAGATCGTTGCCGCCTGGCTTGGTGGACATGGAGATGCTTAGGCCGGTTGAGTGCCCGAAGGAAGCATCGAAATTCGAAGTCTCGATTTTGAACTCATCCACCACATCGGGACTGGGCATGTAGGAAACGCGCCGGTCTGTGCCGTTAGTGGAGGCCCCGTCAAGCGACCACTCATTGCCGCCGACATTACCCGGCGAATTGTAGCCAGAGCCCCCTCCAACCTGACCTTGAACAAGGAACTGGGTTGTCCCCGGTACTTGCACGCCCGGCGCCATGCGGGTGAGCATTACGATATTGTTGCCTAGCACGGGAAGATCCATAACTTCCCTATTTGATAGAGCGCGCCCCGTGCTGACGGTGCTGGTTTCAAGCATGGGAGCATCTGCACGTACGGTGACCGAATCGGTGACACCGCCCAACTCCATCTGAAAATTAATCCGCACTTGTTCACCCAGGCCGAGGTTGATTCCCGAGCGGACAGACTTCTTGAACCCGGCGGTTTCGATCGTGACCGTGTATGCGCCAGGAAGGAGGAGTGAGGCCTCAAAGTATCCACTGGGATTAGTGGCTAATTTGGTGACGGTTCCCGCATTATTATTGGCAACGGTGACTTGCGCCGCGGCGATCGATGCAGCCTGGGAATCGGTGACCGTTCCCGCAATGGAACCTCTAGTATCTTGGGCCGGTAGGATGGACGGGACTGTCAGAAGGATGGAGACGAAGGCCGGGAATTTCAAGGCACACCTCTAGAGTTAGGATCTACGTGCAAGGAGAATTATATACCTTTTATTTTTCCAATATTGGGTAAGCGTGGCCGTCAAAAAGTTGGAGATTCTGGTGGAAATAGTTTAAGATGGAGATACCAGTAGATGTCGGGGCGTAGCGCAGCCTGGTAGCGCACCTGCCTTGGGCGCAGGGGGCCGTGAGTTCGAATCCCACCGCCCCGACCATTAAAATCAAGCAGATACGGGCATCACCAGGATGCCCAAAAAACCCACTGTAGATAAAATTGTAGATACACCAGCGTCGTCAGTGAAATTCGCGAACCAAGGAAAATGTTGGGCGGAACCCTTCGGTGGATGCGGCGGGCCGATCACTCGCGAGCATCTCGCCACTGAAGCACTCTTCCAATCGAAGGTCCGAGTTCACGGCGGAATTTATGGCACGGAAGGCACAGAGACTTCGATACGGAAGCTGACGGCCAACATCCTTTGCCGAGACCACAACAGCGAACCTGGCCGAACCGCCGACGCCGCGGCCCTCCGTTTGTACCGGCATTTCCAGTCCAGTTACAAGCCAATGGAGTTGCACGGTTCGCGCGTTCTCAGAGCGCCCATTGATCGACGCGTCTCTGGCGTCAACTTCGGGCGCTGGTTCTGCAAGACGCACTGCAACTATATGGTTGCCCACGGAATGACGCCCGACCCGACCTACATCCAATATGCGTTTCAGAAACCTACAAGCAAACCAATCTACATCTACCTTGCGGCTGACGTTGGTGAAGCGATGCGTTTGGCGGATGGGCGGGATCCCATAGTTGGATGGAAGCAATTGCTTGCTGACGATCCGGCTTATGATTGCTTTTCAGTATCGCTATCAGGATTCGAGAGCGTGGTCACCACAGCTCCGCTTAACCGGAACGGGAAGCCGATGCTTGATCGGGTCCGCGTATTGGAGTGGCCAACTGCGCTTGGGCCGTTCCGCATCGTCTTCGACTGGAGCAAGGAACCGCCGGTCACGACTTGACTTTTGATAGGCGGGCTATCCGGGGCTTTTCTGTTGCGCTAGAATCTAGGGGTTATGACCCAACAAGTCGATGCCATCTACGAGAACGGTGTTTTACGTCCGCTTCAGCCGCTGCATCTCAAAGAAGCGGCGAGGGTTCAACTGTTGGTTTCCGAAGACGCTTCAAATCCTGGGAGTGAATTGGTCGACCAAGAGCTTCTTAAGTATGCTTTCGCAAGGACCAACTCGCTCATCGCTATACCTACACTGGACGAGGTTCGTACCAAGCTCTCGCAAGTTCCAGGGTCGATGGCGGAGTCTATCATTGCCGAGCGTGGGGAATTTTGATTGACCCAGTACTTCTTCGACACAAGCGCTTTTACCAAGTTTTATCATCCTGAAATCGGCTCTGCGCGGGTAATAGCCATTGTTCGCGATCCCGCCTCTATTCTTCAAATTGCTAACTTAGCCATCTTGGAAACGCAGTCCGCATTAGCCATGAAGGTCCGAACCGGTATGTTGGATCCAACCAGCGCGGAGGCCGCTATGGACAAGGTGTTTAAAGACATTGCTGGTGGTCTATTTTTGGCAGTCAAACTTGATGCTTCCCATGTCGATGGAGCGCGGGCTCTGGTTGCAAAGTATGGATACACCAGACGGATGAGGACCCTTGATGCTCTTCAACTTTCTGTTGCAATAGAACTTCGTCGACGCAATTTCCTGGACACTTTTGTTGTGGCCGACAGACTGTTGGCGGATGTAGCTGAGTTTGAGGGGCTTATTGTAGAAAACCCAGAGGACTTGCCCTAAATACAATTGATGGATCGGTACTCCTCAACTCCGGCGTGAAGCAGCTAAAGCCCTGAAAATAGGCTTTCTTCGTGGGATACTAAAATAGGCCTTGGGCGCAGGGGGCCGTGAGTTCGAATCCCACCGCCCCGACCATTCCTTAGTCACAAGTAGCAGTGACGCTCATCATAAAATTCAAATAGAATAGGAGACCAATGAGTAAAATTCTCCTGCTCCTACTTAGCCTTGCCGCAGTCCCCGCCGCACTGGCCGAACTCAAGCTTCCTGCCGTCATCGGCGACCACATGGTGCTGCAACAAAAACAGTCGAACCCGATTTGGGGTTGGGATACTCCTGGAACGAAGGTTACCGTTGCCTTCGCCGGGCAAAGCTATTCGTCAACCGCAGGCTCCGATGGTAAGTGGACAGTCACCCTTGCACCCCTCACCGCCAATGCTTCCCCTCAGACCCTGAAGATTACGGGCTCCACCGGGCGGGATATTGAAGACGTGCTGGTCGGCGAAGTCTGGATGTGTTCAGGACAATCCAACATGGGCTTCACCTTAAACCAGGATTGGAATGGCGATCTGGAAGCAGCCGCCTCCGACCTTCCGGGCATTCGTCTCATCGAAGCTCCTCTGACCGGCACACAGGATTTGCAGACCGACTTAAAGCCAAGTGAGCGCAGCCAATGGCGGCATGCGACGCCCGCAACCGCGATCCGCTTCAGCGCCGTCGGATTCCTGTTCGGCCGTTACATACACGAGATTCTCCACGTGCCGGTGGGATTGATCAACAATGCCTGGGGTGGATCAGCGGCGGAGGCGTGGGTGCGTCGTTCCTCGTTGGAGCAAGACGCGCGATTCAAGCTGCTCATGGAATCGACCGCGAAGCGCGAGTCGCCACTGTTGTCGGAAAAGGGCAAGGCTGATTTTGAAAGCGCCATGGTAGCGTGGAAAGCCGCGGCCGAGATCGCTAAAGCGGAAAAGAAGCCCCTGCCTCGGCAACCCGACAATTGGCTTGCTGGAAACGCCCGACCCGGCAATATCTTTGCCGGCATGGTCTACCCAACCCTTGGGTACGGGATAAAAGGCGTCATTTGGTATCAGGGCGAATCTAATGCAAGCCGCGCGCATGAATACAAAAGCTTGTTCCCTTTCATGATTGAGCAATGGCGCAAAGAGCAAGGCCAGGGCAACTTCCCGTTCTACTGGGTTCAACTGGCCGACTTCAACCCCGAGAAGCCGAACCCCGGCGATAGCTCTTGGGCGGAGCTTCGCGAGGCCCAGACGCAAACCATGAAGCTACCCAATACGGGCCAGGCGATTATCATTGATCTTGGTGAAGGGAAGGACATCCATCCGCGCAACAAACACGATGTCGCGGCGCGGCTAGTGCGCTGGGCGCTGGCGAAAGATTACGGAATGAACCTACCGTATCGTAGTCCGGAATTCAAGAGCATTGCGATAGACGGCAACAAAGCTACCATCAACTTCGATACGTTCGGCAGCAGCCTCCGCGCCTTCGATGTCGCCGATGCGCGTGGGTTCGCCCTCTGTGGTTCGGATCAGGTATGGCACTGGGCCAAAGGCAAGGTTGTTGGTAAGGATCAAGTCGAGGTTTGGAGCGACGAGGTGAACGCGCCGGTCGCTGTCCGGTATGGCTGGGCCGACAACCCGATGGTCAACCTCTTCTCGAACGAAGGTCTTCCGGTTACGCCGTTCCGCAGTGACGATTTTCGGATGACCACCGAGCCGAAGCCCAAACCTTAGTGGCTCGGCGTCTCAAGTGGCCATCACTCATGAGGTATCGTAACTAATGATGCAAACGTCCAGCGTAAGCCGTCGGGTGTTACTTGGGGCTTCCGCGGCAGCCCTCGGCGCGCAAGCCCAGGCTCCTTCCGCCAATCGCTACGTGCGATTCCAAGTTGGATCGAAGATTGCCTACGGCATTCTAAATGGCGAAACAATTCGCGAACTGCCGGGCAGTTATCTGAAATTTGACAAGCCCAAGGGCGCCACTTATCCGCTCTCCAAAGTTACGCTTCTAGTACCGGTGGAACCACCCAAAATTTTGGCTGTCGGGTTGAACTACAAGAGCCACCTGGGGGCGCGTAAGCCGCCAGAGAATCCGGAGCTGTTTTTCAAACCCATCACATGCCTCCAAGATCCAGGCTCGGACATTGTGATTCCGAAGGATTCAAAGAACACTCACTACGAGGGTGAACTGGTCATCGTAATTGGCAAGAAACTGCGCCATGGAAATCGGGAACAAGCCAAGGAGGCTATCTTCGGAATAACCTGCGGCAACGATGTTAGTGAACGCGATTGGCAAAACGGCGCCAACAAGGATCTGCAATGGTGGCGCGCAAAGGGCTCCGATACGTTCGGCCCCGTTGGTCCTTGGGTAGTGCGCGGGTTAGACTATGGCAATTTGTTGTTGCAAACGAGGTTGAACGGGGAGGTGGTGCAGAAGCAGAATACCTCGGACCTGCTGTTTGATTGTCCAACGATGGTTGAGTTCGCCAGCCGCTATGTAACCCTGACCCCGGGGGACCTTATCTTCACAGGGACACCGCAAACTACGCGCAAGATGAATCGTGGCGATAAGGTTGAGGTGGATATTGAGGGGATTGGAGTGCTGAAGAACAATGTCGTTTGAGTCCGAGCACAATATGTTATATTCATTTCGGCTGTGATTTTCAAGGCACTTACGATCACTATAACGGAGCTATTCCATGAGCGAGATTCACTGCTACGATTACGTCAACCACCCTTATGAAAAAGTGCGTGACGTGTTGACCAAGGATGCGATCGCCGTGTTTCAGGCAGCAACCAAAGGCGCCACGTCCAGAGCGAATGATGTTGCCTCCGGATTGCGAGTGGACCTGGGCGGCATTTCGATTGAGGCCGGCATCAATATTAAAGTGACGCAAATTGAGCAGAAGGAGCAAGGGGCAAGGTCAAGCCCGGTTACACAACTGCAAATCGAGTGGGAGGCCGCGAATGCGCCGCACCTGTTCCCTTTGATGAAAGCCGAACTCCGTGTCTATCCTTTAACCGCCACGGAAACCCAGTTGGATTTCCTCGGCGCCTATGAACCGCCGATGGGCGCGTTAGGCCACGTCATGAATTCGATGGTGGGTCACCGTGTCGCCGAGGCTTCCGTGCACCGCTTCGTTAACGATGTGGCCGGCTATCTTCGCAAAGCCCTCGCCTGACGCGTCACTTCTCCATGGGATGGCGAGTAGAACCAAGGAAGGGTAATCTTCTGCTCCGGTCACGGCTCGTAAAACGCCTGATCGCTTCAAACAACCTTTCGTCCGAAACGGGCTTGGCCACGTAGGCGTCGAACCCGGCTTCTAACAAAGTGTCTTCATCGCCGCGCATCCCATGCGCCGTAACCGCGATGATCGGAATACGCCCACCTGACGTTGCCTCCCTCAGCCGGATTGCCCGCGTGGTCTGGAGGCCATCCATCATCGGCATTTGAATGTCCATCAGGACCAAGTCGAATGCCGAGGTCTCAAGCGCCGAGAGTGCGGCCAAGCCGTCGGAGACTACTGTAACCGAATGCCCGCGCCGCTCCAGGAGCCGCCTGACCACTAACTGATTTACCGGATGGTCCTCCGCAATCAGGACCCGCATGGGCGGCTCGGTCTTCTGGAGTTCGACAGGGAATGTCAACTTCTCCAGCGACGTCGCCGGTAAGGGATCTCTACAACGAACCTGGAGCCGCCGCCGAATTCGCTTTGGATGCGTACTTCGCCGCCCATCAACTTCACCAGTTCGGCCACGATGGCCAAGCCGAGCCCTGTTCCTCCGTGCTTACCATAAGTGGAGCTTTCGCTTGCCGGAAGGGCTCGAAAATCACTTCGATCTGTTCGGGAGTTAGTCCGATGCCGGTGTCCTCTATGGTGAAGGAGATCGCCGCCCCTGAAGGCTCCACGCGGACCTGGATCGAACCCAAGTGGTAAATTTCACCGCGTTACCAGTCAGGTTTACCAGGATCTGCCGCAGCCGTACCGCATCGCCCAACACAGAAGTGGGCACGCTTGGATCTATACATAGCGTCAAGCTCAAGCCTTTGGCTTGGGCGGGTGCGATAAAGACTGCCACCGCACACTGCACACATTCGTGCAGCGAAAACGGCTCTCGCTCCACGCTCATACGTTGCGCCTCGATCTTCGACAGATCCAACACGTCACCCAGCAGCGCCATCAAGCCTTCGGCGGAACTCTTTAGAATATTGGCATAGTTCCACCGGGTTGCCTCCTCCGGCTCGTGCAACAGCAGATCCGCCAGACCGATGATGCCATTCATTGGCGTCCGAATCTCGTGGCTGATATTGGCCAAGAAAGAGGACTTAGCGCGATTGGCCGCGTCCGACTTTTCCTTCGCCACGCCGAGCTCATCGATCATCGTCCGCAGCCTGTGTTCGGAATATTTCAGTTTCGAAATATCCCGCAGAATCGCCAACAGACACGGTCCCTGCCGGCTTTCAAGCCATGAAATGCTCAATTGCACCCAGATTTTCCGGCCACCGCGCAGCGATACTTCGTGTTCGGCGATATCGGTGAGTTTTCGCGCTGCGAATCGCTCCCGGTAGTGATTTGAAACGGCCCCATGAACCGCGTCAGGATAGATAATCCAAAATGGACGCCCTTCGATCTCGGCCCGTGGCATATCCACGAAGCGGCAATATGCTTCGTTGACTCGCAAAGTCTGCCCTTCGGCGTCGGTAATACGCATCGGATCGTTCGCACATTCCCATACACTTTCAACTAACATCTGCGATTGCACTAAGGCCTGCTCGGCCACCAGTAGATCGCTCACATTCACAACCACCACCAAGCGGCAGGCGCGCCCTTTGTGGGCAATCTCGCGTGAAACGATTCGTACGGATAGCGGCGCCCCATCCTTCCGGCGGTGCCGCCAAACGTTAGAAGTTTTGCGCGCACTGGGCAACGTCACCAGATACTTCTGCAATATCGGAATGTCCCTAGGTGGGCGAATGTCTTCTATGGTCATCGCTAAGAACTCTTCGCGGGAGTAGCCGTAGAGTTCCACCGCCTCTTGGTTGACTTCTTGAAAGCGCAGCGTGACCGTGTCATAAATCCAGGACGGGAGTGGATGCTGCTCGAATATTTGCAGTGGCGCTGACTCGCGTTTCAGTGAAGAACTGGGTTCGCGATGTTCGACGCTCTGTTAAATAGACTTCAATCCTGAGTAATCCTATTGCTTTTTGTCGCCCGCTAATTTTTGAGCAATCGCGGACATGCTGTTTACCGCATCTTCCCCCGCGAATCCTCCAACACCCGCGCCGCACGCGCCGGATTGAACACGCCACACGAACAAAACCGCGTCATGTAAGTCGCCGCCTCGGCC
>JANXXI010000130.1 GCA_025350695.1 Acidobacteriota bacterium | reverse complement strand
CGATTCATTCTTCGGGCGAACAACGGAATGTGTTGTTGGCGTTGCTTGCGAGAGCGGAACTGAAGCCGGGGCTGCTCGATGAGGTGGCTAGAACTGCGGCGGGTATTGGGTCGAATGAGGATCGCGATGCGGTGCTGCGGGCACTAGCTGGGCGGCGGTAGCCGTCCGATCAATGACACGCCGGTTCACTTATTAGAGGACGCGGCAGCAACCCAAGTTCGATCTGGGTACCGTTCAGTATTGCGAGTTTTCGCGCATCGGCGGTCGGAAAGCTCTGCTGCAATTGACTAACTTGGAGCTCGGTCAGGGAGAGGGCGCGTATGATTGCGGCGAAGGGTTTGGGTAATTCCTGAGCCTGTAAACCGGTCCACATGGCGACGAACACAATTCCCAAAGTCTTCATCCCACGGCTCTGCATACACTGATGACGGGTTTGGAGGTTGATTTAGTTGGTGGCGGTGCAAGAAAATAAACGAATGAGTATGCAATCATGCAGTTGGCACTTTAGTGCTATCATGCCATCATAAAGGACAAATATGCCGATTGAAGTCAAAACCATTGGAACTAGCGGCCAAATCTCACTTGGCAAGCAGTACGCGGGTAGGACGGTGACCGTCGATGAAATTGAAACCGGTGTCTGGATGGTTAAGACTGCGCAAGTGATTCCGGACAGCGAGATGTGGATGCATACTCCTGAAATGCGCGCCAGTTTGGACAGAGCGCTCGAATGGGCCGAGAAAAACAAACCATCGGAGTCCGATCTAGTGGCGCTGGGCAAGCAGATTCGGAAGGGCAAGTAGATCCTAACTAACGATGATCATCCGGCTCGACTTGAACAACCCGGAGTTTCAATCTCAATGGTTTGCCTTAGAAAAGGAAGAGAGGAACGCCGTTCTAAATAGCTGCATCAAGATTGGTTCCATGAGTTGGGAGGACCTGTATCGCGACAAGGGATTCCATTGGGAAGCGATACAGGGAAGGGCTGCAAAAGACGGGTCAAAACTTTACTCAATTCGGATCACTAAAAAAATGCACGCGACAGCCAAGCGAAGCGGAGAGTTTCTGGAAATGTTGACCCTGCATCGGGATCACGATTCGGCCTACCGGACGCATTAGCTTCAGTGAGGGGCGGCACAAAAAAGGGAATGGCGACAGCCGCCATTCCCTCAAAACGCTACCACTTCGCTGGCACAAGTAACGGTCCGGTGAAATGCCCGAAGACGCCTGGCGGGTCGTTGTTCACGTCGTGGACAACATGGCCCGCATACCAAACCACGACATCGGTATTTTGCACGGATTCTCCATTGACGAAGTTATCCAAATGCGCCTGAACACTGGCGGCGGGGCCTTGGACGATATTCACGCCGTCATCGAGTTCGTTGCCGTGGTAGCGCAGAACCCAAACGTCTCCTTGCCCGAACGGCCAATCAGGCGACTTCATCGCTTCGCCATCTTCCGGGGTGGGTACGATGTCATAGGCGTCTCCACTACCGGTATTTAGGACGCGCCATTTACGCTTGCGGGCCGGGTCGCGGAAGCGCTTGATCTCGAATTTCTTATCATGCCAATTCGAGGCTCCGAAAAGCGGTGGATCGTTGAATTCGCGCACCAGATTATTGGATGCGGTCTTAATGTCGAAGTCAAATCGCCAATAGGCATGATGGTGATGCCGGTTGCAAACGCAGGAGTTCTTAATTGCCCCGAATCCGAAACGCGGATGAATTGTGCCGTTGGAGTGCAGCCGCCACTCGCTGACGTAGCGATACCAGCCAGCTTGCATTTCACATACCAGCACGACTTCCTGCCCCTTCACGTAAATCGCCGTTCCCAGGTAATTGCCGATGTCCGTGCCGCTCTCAAGAATGGTTTGCGCCGGTGCGGTGCACAACCGGAAGCCTGGGGCAACGTCCACGCCAACGGCTTGAATCATCCCTTCCTGATTTTGCCAATCGCGGTAAGGGCCGCACGCATCGGCGTCGTAACGGACATTGAGGATCGGCACGTGGGCTCGGTATAAAACGCGTTTGCCTTTGAAGTCGACAAAGCGCAATTCAACTCCCGATCCCCGCGTACCGGAAGAGGCTGCTGGACGAACGGCAAGGAACTTCCATAGTGTCGTCGAGCCTTGCTTAACGGTGATCCAAACTTGACCGGCCGCGCTGGTTACAGTCTGCTGATTGGCGTCACCGGTAATTCCGCAGGTTTGAAATCCTGCGCTTGAACCAGGAGGGGCCCCGTTGGGGAAACGAACCACGGCATTGGTGTCGAGATTCACTCCCACTATTTCATGCCGGAACGAGTCGTTACGCGGCAGCAAGCCAACGGTTAAGATTCGTTCAAACGAACCGTCATCTAGTTGATCACCCATAATTCCCGGCATGGCCTGATAGGGAGTAAACGCATTGGCATTGCCTCGAAAGGCATCATGGTTGCGGACTAGCCTGATGGCTTGTTCAAACTCGGATACAGCAAGCACCGGCCTATCGGCCGATTCTTCGACAACCATTCGTTCGGGACTGGCAAGCGCGGCTGTCACGCGCACAGTGCGGCGGTTTGTATAGTCCTGGATTACGGCTTGGAAGTTCGGTGCAGGTGCGGCCGCATCGCTCTTTGCTTCTTCATGTTGGTCGAACTGGGTTACGGATAGAAGCCCGTGGCGCGTGTCTTTCAACATCGTCGCCAACGGTTCCTGGCTCAACGCTCGCTGGGCAATCGCGTTGAGTTCTTCAGTTGTCTTGCCATCGGGCGTAACGGTGATGGTGAGATCGCCGAACGTCTTGGTTGTTGGGTCGGGCATATTTTCGCTCCTTTGGAAAGTTCAAGGCTGCAATCGCCTTTGTAGGCAAGGTGGTTGCAAACCCGGAAACGTATCAGGAAACGAGCTAGTCTGACAAAAGTTTAATGAGTACGAAGCTAACTATTTGGGAATCTTTGAATCCAAATAACGCTGCCGCGATTCCATAATGGCCTGGCGCACTTCCTTCGGGCCGCCCCAACCGTCCATGCGCGGAATGGAACCCTGCAATTCTTTGTAGATAGTAAAGAAGTGCTCAATTTCTCGCCGAACGTGGGAGAAGATCTGATCCATCGTATGAATCTGGTCATACCGCGGATTCTTGGTCGGCACGGCCAGAACTTTCTGGTCGCCTTCCTTGTCATCCACCATGTTCAGGACGCCAACCGGTCGCACTTCAATTAAGCAACCTGTAAAGCTGGGGTCATTCACCAGAACCAGCACGTCTAGCGGATCGTTATCTTCGGCCAACGTGCCGGGGATGAACCCGTAATCTCCCGGGTAGTGCATCGGCGAATATAGGGCTCGGTCAAGGCGGAACATCTCCAGTTCGCCGTCGTACTCGTACTTGTTCGTGGATCCTTTTGGGATTTCAACAATCATGCGGACAATTTCGGGAGAGTCTGGGCCGGGATCAAGGTCGTAGAGCTTCATGTTCTTAATGTCAGAGTACTATAACGCTATCGGTCCTTACTGAGAATTTGATTAGGCGGGCCTCTGCATTCAACTTTCGCCTAACCTTCGCTCTGTAACCGCAACGCAGTACAAAACTTAACCGAAATTCTCTTGAACTTAGGTATTGAATTCCTGCCCACCCTGTGCCAATATGGATTTGGCCGAAAGTGGTTTAAATTGGTTGGTTTGAGCAGTTGAATGGGTTAAAGTGGTTGAGGCGAGTGGCGACTGGTAGAAAAGAGCCCGTCGATTGGTTGAAGGTCGAATGCAAGAAGTTGTGGTTTCAGCTCCGAAAGCGCGCATCCCCGTGGGGATTCTACAGTCGCGCGTCGATGAAGCTGGCCGACTGAAGCTGACCTCGGAGTTTCAAGAGTTTTTGAATGCTGTGGGGGATAAAGAGGTCTTTGTCACCACGGCGGATAAGAGGGCGGCTCGCGTTTATACATCGTCCGGATGGGCGGCGGCGGAAGCTCTTTTGAACAGTGTTCGTGAGCAGGCGGCCAAGGATGTCTACCTGATTATGATGCAGTACGGTCAGATGGCTTCAGTGGACAAGCAGGGACGCTTGTTGCTGAAGCAAGAATTACGGGAATTGCTGCATCTGGAAAATCAGCCTGCTTGGTTGTTAGGTAAGAACGGTTACATCGAGGTATTTCCAAAGTCGGTCTACGAGGAACGTACGGCCAAGGCGGAGGAAAGCTTGGAAGACAAACTAAAGCACCTCGAATCACTTGGGTTGGCTTAGCCACCACCCATGCACGTTTCGGTCTTACGGTCGGAAGTATTGGAAGGGTTGGCGATCAAGAGCGATGGAATCTACATCGACGCCACGGCTGGATTGGGTGGGCATAGCCGGGATATAGCCGAGCGGCTTGAAACCGGTAAGGTGTACAGTGCCGATCGGGATGCCGAATCGCTGGAGATGGCTCGGTCGAACTGTGGAGAAGTTGCTGAACGGATCGAATTCATCCACAGTGCTTTTTCGGGTTTGAAGGACGCGCTTAAGGCAAGGAGCGTTCTTCCGGCGCAAGGGTTTTTGGCGGATCTGGGAGTGAGTCGAATGCAGTTGACCACTCCGGACAGAGGGTTTTCGTTCATGGCTGACGGACCTCTTGATATGCGGATGGATCGCAGTCAAGGGCCCACGGCGGCGGACATAGCGAATTTCACGTCAGAGAAGGAACTTGCCGACCTCATTTATGAGTACGGCGAGGAAAGGAGGAGCCGCAGAATAGCTAGGGCCATCACGGGGGCGAGGCCGATTCGCACCACTCGTCATTTGGCGGATGTCGTTGAATCTGCCGCGCCCAGGATGGGAAAGATTCACCCCGCGACGCAGACGTTTCAGGCGCTTCGGATGAAGGTGAACGGCGAGTTGGACGAGATTGAAGCTCTGCTGGACAGCCTTTTGAGCATGGTTGCTGTTGGGGGCAGAGTGGCGATGATCAGTTTTCACTCGTTGGAAGATCGCATCTTGAAGAGGCGGTTTCAACTGTGGGGACGCGAGAAAAAAGTAAAGATTTTGACCAAGCATGTCATCAAGCCGTCGGAGGACGAAGTGGCGGGCAATCCGGCCAGCCGCAGCGCAAAATTACGATTGGTCGAAGTGTTATAGGGTTTGCAGGCATTGAAAAAACCGCTAAAAGACGGTGAAAAGGAGAAAGGTATGAGCATGTTGGCGACAAAATTCAAGAAATTCTTCCAGGCGTATGAGAGCGAAGGCTCTAGTCTGCCTTACTACGCTGACGCAGATTGCCAACTCCGTGCCCTACCAATGGAGGACATCTGGGTCTTCCGCAAGAATTTGGATAATAGCCGAGTAGTGCGCGCGAACAATCCCGACGACAATCTTTCCAGTTTGAAGGCCGTGGGTGGAGCGGCCTTGGGTATGGCCTTGTTGATCGGATTATTGTTGCCCAGTGCGTACAACCTAATGGCTGGGTACCGCATTCACCAACTGCAGCAGGAAAAGCAGAACTTAGTTACGGAGAACGCCTCGCTGGAATCAGAGCGCGCGCAATTGTCGAGTCCTCATGAATTGGCCAAGACGGCCAAGAGGCAAAATTTTCAGCCGGCTCCCGACAGGATCGTGTTGTTGAATCCGAACTTGGACGCAAGCTTTGCCATGAACGTAAAATCCCAGAAGTAAGTTGTAAGTATCTTTAAGTTATTTGTTGAATGATTTGCTTTGAGAGTGGAACGAGTCCGGTTGGGCTCTACTTTTTTACCGGAATTATTGATTTTCCCGTTCCATTCCTAATACCTCGCCGTTTGAGGGAGTCCAGCCGGACTCGTCCCACTCTTAAAGCAAGTTGAAACTCACACCTCCCCCGAAAACCGCACAAGCTCCAAGAGGGGCTACGCGTTGGTGTTGAGGAAATCAGAAAAATGGAAATCAGGGTTGAACCCAAATCGCACCGCAGACTGGCAGGCCTCTTCTGCGGATTGCTACTCTGGGCCGCTATCATTGCCGGGCGGCTCATCCAGCTACAAGTGTTTCAACACGCGGATCTGCGCCATCAGGCGGAATCGCAACAAAAGTTAAAGATCGAAACGAAAGCCAAGCGTGGCGCACTGCTTGATCGCAACGGCCAAACGCTTGCCATCAGCGTGCCGGGCACCTCGGTTTCGGTAAACCCGATGCGCATTCCCGACGCCCCGATGGCGGCGGAATTGTTGGGAGCCGCTCTCGGACTTGACCGCAAACTGCTGCTTGAAAAACTAAATACCTACCATTCCGCAAATCGCGGGTACCTGCTTTTGAAACGGCATCTTGAACCGGCCGAATTGACGCGGATGCAGGAATATGGCAAGCGCCTGGACTACATTGCTTTCCATCAATCGTCTGTCCGCCACTATCCCAAGGGAGCGCTGGCATCCCATTTATTGGGCGGAGTCAACTTCAAAGAAGAAGGGGATGGCGGCCTTGAGTTGGCTCTTGATGACGAGTTGGAAGGATCTACCGGCAAGACGGAGATGCTCCACGACGTGAAGCAGCGCGGTGTCTCTTCCACGATATTCACGGAGGCAACTGCCGGCAAAGACATCACCCTTACCATCGACCAGCGCATTCAATTTGTGGCGGAGCAAGTTCTTGAGGCTCATGCGAAAAAGAATGGCGTTGGGACCGGGAGCGTGGTTGTGATGCGCCCTTCGACGGGAGAAATTCTGGCAATCGCCAGTTATCCTTCTTTCAATCCGAACGATACCCTGCTTGAGAGTCAGGATTTCAAGACGATGATGAAGCGTCGCTTGAATCAAGCCGTAGCTGCCCCGTTTGAGCCCGGATCGGTTTTCAAAGTGATCACGATGGCGGCTGCTCTAGAACATACCAACCTCACTCCCGGCACTTGGATTCCTTGTGGCGGTGGCAAGATCAATCTATTCGGCCGCGTCATTCACGATCACGATCCTTATGGTTCGCTGACCATGACCGATGTGCTGGCGAAATCCTCCAACATCGGGGCCATTCAAGTGGGATTGCGGGTTGGCGATCGCAACATGTACGAGATGATCCGCAAGTTCGGGTTTGGGACCAAGATCGGATTGCCACTGAATGAGGAAAGTGCAGGCAAAGTAAGGTCGTTGCGCCGCTGGCAGAAGAGTTCTATCGGCTCCATTGCGATGGGGCACGAGTTGACGACCACCACAGCCCAGCTTGCGCAGGCATGTTCGATTGTCGCTAACCACGGCCGGATGGTGAAGCCTCGTCTAATTATGCGCGCCGCGCGCCCAGGTCTTGATCCGGAAATTTATTCGCCTGAAGCGATGGGCGCGATTCTGACCCCGGAAAATGCCATGACGCTTCGCAAAATGATGGAGCAAGTTGTGCTGGCCGGCACCGGCAGATTGGCCAAAGTTAAGGGCTACAGCATCGGAGGCAAGACGGGTTCGGCCCAGATCTTCGACTACGAACGCAAGGTATACACCCACAAGTACAACGCATCGTTCATGGGCTTTGCCCCGGTGGCGAATCCTGAAGTGGTGGTTGTGGTTACCTTAAACGGCGCCACCAAGTTGGCGGGCACCGTTGCCGCGCCGGCCTTTCAAGAGGTAATGTCGTCGGTGCTCCGCATTCTGAACGTGCCGAAAGACGTTCCGATGGATGAACCCGAAAAAGCGTCGCCTGCCGTTTCACCAAGCGACCTTTCGATTGCTCAGCTCGGTGGGGCGTCCAATCTCTTGGACGACGAAATTGAGGCTGTCAGCGGTGATGAAAGCCGCCCGGTTTCCGGTCCCGTTGCTCCGAACTTTCAGGGCCTCTCCAAACGTGCGGTTTTAGAGCAATCGGCCGCTAAGGGAATCGAAGTAAGCATGGAGGGCAGCGGCATCGCACGCAAACAGAGCCCCGCTCCAGGCAAAATTCTGGCGCTAGGGGAACCGGTTCGCGTGGTGTTTGCGAGGTGAGCGCGACCCGCCTCAAAGACCTGCTTGACCGGCGCGATGTTCTCAGCGGTCTAGAAAAAGATACCGAGGAAATCGAAGTCACCGGCTTGCAGTACGACAATCGGAAAATTACTCCTGGAAACTTGTTCTGGGCATTCGCCGGGGCAGTCACTGATGGCCGTAAGTATGCACAGTCGGCAGTGGAAAAAGGCGCCGTGGCGGTGGTTAGCGAGCTTGAACCATTGGAGCCGGTGAATGTTCCTTGGGTTCAAGTGGAACATGCGCGCAATGCGCTGGCCAAAGCGGCGGCCGTATTCCACGGTCATCCAGACAAGAGCATCGCGCTAACTGGAGTAACGGGAACTAACGGAAAAACCACCACAACCTGGATCATCGACAACATCCTGCGCAAGGCCGGAAGAACAACGGCGCTGGTGGGGACCGTTGGTTACCACGTGGCCGGTGAGGCGCGCAAGGCGGTGAACACCACGCCTGAATCGCTGGACTTGTTTCAAATCTTGGATGAACTGCGGGCCAAGGGCGGGACAAACTTGACAATGGAAGTGTCCTCGCACGCCTTAGCATTGGGCCGGGTGCATGGGGTGCACTTTCATACGGCAGTGTTCACGAATCTGACTCGCGATCATTTGGACTTTCACAAATCCATGGGCGAGTATTTCGCGGCAAAGCAGATGCTATTCACTGGTCCGCCATCGCCCGCTGCGTCGGTGATCAATGACGACGATGAGTACGGAAAGCAGCTTCGACCTCCGTCAGGCGAGGTGATTCGCTACGGAATTCGTTCCGGAGATCTGCGGGCGCATCACGTCGAAGCCACTTTCGCCGGGCTGCGATTCGAACTGCGATTCGGCGGCGAAAAACATATCGTGCAATCTCCGCTGGTCGGCGAAATTAATGTATACAACTTGCTGGCGGCTATCGGCGCGGTTCGTACGTTAGGAGTAAGTTGGCAGGAAGTTCTGGAAGGCGTTCGGAGCATGGCTGGCGTTCCTGGCCGCTTTGAACGCGTTGAGGCAGGGCAACCCTTCTTGGTTGCCGTGGACTACGCGCATACCGATGATGCACTGCGAAATACGATTCGGGTGGCGCGTAAGTTACTAACTGCTTCCGGAAAAAAAGGGCGCGTCTTGACCCTATTTGGATGTGGCGGAGACCGCGACCGCAGCAAGCGCCCCTTAATGGGTATGGCTGCTGCTGAACTGAGTGACTTTGTGGCGTTGACGTCGGATAATCCGCGATCGGAGGATCCACTGGCGATTATTAATGACGCGCTAGTGGGATTGCGGAGATTTGACACGAATCATATCGTCGAACCGGACCGGGCTAAAGCGATTGAGGCCATCCTCAACGAAGCCAGGCCAGACGACGTTGTGATTCTCGCCGGTAAAGGACACGAAACTTATCAGGTATTGAAAGATAGGACCATCGACTTTGACGACCGGGAAGTTGCGAAGAAATCACTCGCGAAAGCCGGATACGGGGTTGGGTCATGACGGTCACCCTGGAGCAAGCGGCGCGGGCGATGCGGGCTGCTATTCCGAATGTTAATCCGTCGATTTCGAAATGGAGTATTGATTCGCGGACGATCGAAGCCGGCGCAATGTACTTTGCGCTGGCCGGTGAAAGCCACGACGGCCACAAGTTTTTAACGGATGTCGCGGCGAAAGGCGCGGCGGCGGCAGTTGTTCACACGGGTACGGCAGACCAATCGGGGTTGAGCCTGCTGCATGTTCCGGACACACTCGGCGCTTTGACTGATTTGTCCAAGGCAGTTCGCGCGAAGCTCACGGGGACCGTCATCGGAGTAACTGGCAGTGCCGGAAAGACCACAACCAAAGATACTATCTGGTCATTACTTTCAATAAGTGGACTAACCGGTCGCACCGAAGGCAATTTCAACAATCACATTGGTGTGCCACTGACCATTTTGAGGCAGCCTGAGGGGGCTCGGGCACACGTCATTGAACTTGCAATGAACCATGGGGGTGAGATACGCCACTTATGCGGCATCGCGTGCCCTCAAATAGGGGTAGTTACTAACATAGGTTTTGCACATGTGGAAAACTTTGTGGATATTTCGGAAATCGCCGCAGCTAAGCGGGAATTAATAGAATCGTTACCGCGAACCGGAGTTGCGGTGCTGAATGCCGATGACGAGCGCGTCGCTCAATTCGCAAAATCGCACCCTGGGCGGAGCATTACCTATGGCATCGAACATGAGGCTGATGTGCGGGCCGAAGCAGTTTCATTATTGGAGGACGGCGTTCGGTTTGTTGTTGGAGGCACAGAATTCCGATCCAAGGTAACGGGCCGTCACGCGGTGTTGAATATCCTGGCGGGAATGGCAGTCGCCGGAGAGATGGGGGCCTCGCCGTCCAGCTTGAAAGACGTCATTGCGGAGTTAGGACCTGGGAAAATGCGTGGCGAACGCCTTGTTCATGGGGGCGTGGAGATCATTAATGATTGCTACAACGCGAACCCTGAAGCGATGCTGGCGACGCTGGATGTACTGGCGGCGCGCGCGGGAAAGCCGAAGATCGCGGTGCTTGGGGAAATGCGCGAGTTGGGAAATATGTCCGAGGAACTGCATGCCCGCGTAGGGGCCCACGTGGCAGCCGTTGGGATTGATTACTTGATCGGAGTACGCGGAGCCGCTGCGTTCATAGTGGCCGAAGCTGTAAAACGGGGCATGTCTCGCGAGGCTGCTAGTTTTGTCGAAACCCCGGAACAAGCGGGCGATAAACTGAAGCAAATTGCTACTGGCGGGGCAGTGGTTCTGATGAAAGGTTCGCGAGGGACGCGAGTCGAATTGGCGCTGGAAAGGTTTTTGACTTAATGCTCTATTGGTTGCTTTACGAACAGCTGTATCGGTATTTTACGCCGCTGCGTCTGTTCAGCTATGTTACATTTCGCACGGCATTCGCCAGCCTGACTGCTCTATTTATTTCGCTGCTGTTAGGACCGTGGATGATTCGCAAGTTACGGGAATTCCAGATCGGACAGCACATACGAGAGGAAGGGCCGAAGTCTCACCAGAAGAAAGCCGGAACCCCGACTATGGGCGGTTTGCTGATCATTAGTTCGATTTTGATTCCTACTCTGTTGTGGGCTAATTTGACCAATGCCTACGTATGGGTGGCGATGTTTGGATTAGTGGCTTTCGGGGCCATTGGGTTTGTGGATGACTATACCAAGGTAACTAAGAAACGTAACTTAGGTTTGACGGCTCGGGGAAAGTTGGCTTTGCAAGCATTGGTAGGGTCGGCCGTTGGAGTGATGTTACTAATCTTGCGGGCGAAGGGACTTTACGATACTTCCATTAATATTCCCTTTGTGAAGCAGTACAAGCCGAATTTGTTATTTGAACAGTTCCTCCAAGACAGCTGGACCTACCCTTTAGCATTTGTGGCCTTCTTTGGCTTCGTGGTGTTTGTGTTGGTGGGCGCCTCGAATGCCGTGAATGTAACGGACGGGCTGGATGGCTTGGCGATTGGCCTGATGATTATTTCGGCCGGCGCGATGACGATGCTCTGCTACGTCAGTGGCCATAGGACGTTCGCTACCTATTTGGATCTGGCGCGATTACCTGGCGCCAGTGAATTGACTATATTTTGTGGCGCTATGACTGGAGCGTCGATTGGGTTTCTGTGGTACAACGCCCACCCGGCTGAGATATTCATGGGCGACGTGGGGTCGCTTTCGTTGGGTGGGGCACTGGGCGTTGTGTCGGTGCTGATCAAGCAGGAAATTCTACTAGTCTTCTTAGGTGGAGTTTATGTAATTGAAGCGCTTTCGGTAATTTTGCAAGTTGGAAGTTTCAAGTTGCGCGGCGGAAAGCGTATTTTCAAGATGGCTCCATTGCATCATCACTTTGAGCAGTTGGGGTGGCACGAATCGAAGGTGATTATCCGGTTTTGGATTTTGGGTTTGGTGATGGCGTTGTTCGCATTGACGACCTTGAAGTTACGTTAGAGTGGCCGGACTTGCGTCCGGCCCGGTCGGACCAGGGGGTCCTCCGCAGACCAGGGGATCCGCCCCACTGCTCATAAGGATTCACGTAAGGGGAATATTACGAAGTTAGAAGGGAAACGCGTGTTAGTGGCGGGACTCGGCAAATCTGGACGAGCTGCGGCGGAGTTCGTTCATTCGCGCGGCGGCACAGTCACGTTGGGTGATGAGAAGCCGCTCCAATCCATGCCCGACGGCGCCGTCCTAGCCGCGCGTCTTGATCTGAAGTTTGAGCTGCTTTCCGAATCCACTAAGCCGGAGTTTGACCTGATAGTGCAATCGCCAGGCGTACCGCTGGAAAAACCGTATTTTGAAAATGCCCGGAACGCCCGAGTGAAAATCGTTGGCGAAGTGGAATTAGCGGCACCCTTTCTGCTTGGGCCGGTAATCGGAATAACTGGTTCCAACGGGAAGACAACTACCACCACCTGGGCGCAAAAGATGATGGAAGCTTCCGGCGTTCCGTGCCAAAGCGGCGGCAACCTTGGACGTCCGGTTACAGACATGGTCGCCACTTCGCATGAGGATCAGTGGAACCTTTTAGAACTGTCCAGTTTTCAGTTGGAAACGGTGGAAGCCTTTCAGGCGCGCATCGCGGCAGTTCTAAATTTGACGGCGAACCACATGGACAGGCACCACACCATGGAAGCCTATGTGGCGGCGAAGGCGCGGTTGCTTCAAACGCAGAGTCGAAGCAGCTTCGCCGTGCTCGACTGTAAATCGGAACTGGCGCGTGAAGTGAAGGGTGAACTGGTAAGGTTCAACGCGTTCGGTCCGGCGGAAAAAGGCGCTGGATTAGAAGATGGCTGGATTACTTGGAATGGATTTCGCGTCGTGGAAGCGGCAAACTTGGGAATTCCCGGTCAGCACAATGTGGAAAATTGCATGGTTGCCATGGCGGTGGTGATGTTGGCCGGCGGAAACGTTACGGGTGTCGCCGAGGCGGCCCGGGAATTTCGTGGTGTGGAACATCGCATTGAATTTGTACGGGAACGGCGCGGAGTGAAGTATTACAACGATTCGAAATCGACTACCGCCGAAGCCACGTCGACCGCACTGGGAGCATTTGAAATCGGAGTCTGGTTGATACTTGGCGGATCGGACAAGGGGTTGGACTATACCAGCCTTATTCTGTTCTCGCCACGGGTTACAAAGGTGTTACTAATTGGTAAAATAGCGGAATTGCTTAAGAGCCAGTTAGGTCAACACATGCCGATTGAAGTTTGCGGAACGCTTGCGGAGGCAGTTGAAACAGCGTCGTGCAACGCCAAACCCGGCGACACGGTTCTGCTTTCGCCGGGCACAGCCAGCTACGATCAATTCGTTAATTATGAGGAGAGGGGCCGCGCCTTCAAGCAGCTTGTAACGGCACTGTTGGATTAAATAAAAATGACACATCGACGCACAGACAGAGTTTTGTTCTATACGATTTTGGCGCTGATCTTCTTCGGCGTGATCATGGTTTTCTCTTCGTCCAGCGCTGTTGCCGAAACTCGCTATCGCATGGAGATGACGCACTTCCTGAAATGGCAGTTGATCTGGCTAGCTATTTCGGTGCCCGTTTTGATGTTCTTTAAGCGTCTTAATTACGCGAAACTGCAAACCGCCCAATGGGCTTTCGGAGCCTTGGGCTTGGTCGTGTTCCTGCAAGTAATTGCAGTTTTCGTTGACCGCGGCACGCACCGCTGGATTCGATTCGGAGGCGCCGGGATTCAACCCTCCGAACTTGCCAAGCCTGCGTTAATTCTCTTTCTTGCCTACTTTGTCAGTTGGAAGGGCCGGACAATCAACAACGCACGGTATTCGCTGGCCCCAGCCGGGCTAGTGTTGGGGTTGCTTTTTCTTTCCATCGGTATCGGCGATCTGGGGACCGCGTTGGTGCTTGCGCTCACCGCGGGCATTCTCTTTTTCGTGGCGGGATTAAGTTGGCGAATGGTGGGGACAGCTGGACTTTTGCTGGCCGTTGCCGGGACTGCCTTTGTACTCTCCAAAGGCTATCGTGTTGGCCGAATCGTAGGTTTTGTCGACCCGGAATTCACGATCCTTGACCGCATTGATCCGGGTGAACATGTCAAAAACTATATTCGCCAATCCTCCAACACGGGGGACTACGGCTATCAGGCGCGCCAGGCGAAAATCGCCATTGGTTCCGGGGGTGTGCTTGGTATGGGATTGATGCAAAGCCATCAGAAATTGATGTTTCTTCCAGAAGCGCAAACCGATTGCATCTACGCGATTGTAGGAGAAGAATTGGGTCTATGGGGCGCAACTGGCGTGCTAATGGGATTCGTGGTGATTTTGTGGCGAGGGACTCGATTGTACTTCGTCGCGCCTGATGATTTCGGGCGCTACCTTGCTCTTGGCGTGACGGTGGCCATCACCGTGCAGGCGTTCATTAATATGACGATGGTGTTGGACATGATCCCCACCAAGGGAATTCCTTTGCCCATGATTAGCTACGGAGGCAGTTCCTTGTTGAGCACCTTGGTTTCGCTTGGAATGTTGCTGAGTGTAAGTGAACAATCCGAATGACGGGCAAGACGTTCGTGATGGCCGGTGGCGGAACGGGTGGGCATGTGGTTCCCGCCGTGGCCGTGGCGCGTGAACTGAAACGGCGTGGACACAAGGCGCTGTTCATCGGAACCAGGAAGGGAATGGAATCGAAGCTGGTTCCGCAGGCCGGTTTTCCGATTGAGTGGGTGGACATCGGCGGCATTAAGGGATTAGGCCTGGGAGCCATGGCAAGGATGACGCTGAAAATGCCTGGAGCAATTCGCGCTGCCCGTGCGGTTTTGCAAAAAGAAAAAGCGGCGGCGGTTTTTAGCATGGGCGGTTTTGTGGCTGGGCCGACGGTGCTTGCAGCTGCGAGTTTGGGTGTTCCGGTGGTGGTCATGGAGCCGAACGCAATGCCAGGGTTAACCAATCGCAAAATGGCAGGGCTTGCCTACCGGGCGCTGGTGATGTTCGAGGAGGCCGGGAAGTTTTTCCGTCCTGGATGTTGGGAAGTTTGCGGCTTACCGGTGCGAGACGAATTTTTCAAGATACAGCCCAGGAAGCGCAGTGAGCTTTTTACCGTTTTGGTTACTGGCGGCAGCCGTGGGTCGCGCACACTGAACAATGCAGCGCGGGCGGCATGGCGAATCGCCAAGGAAGCTGGAATGAAGATTCGCTGGATTCATCAATCCGGCGTGGAATCGTTTGCCGAGCTTTTGGAGGAATTCAAGCATGGCAAGTATGACGGGCGCTTGAATGACTTTGTGGATGACATGCCGAAAGCGTTCGCCGAGGCGGACTTGATCATCTGCCGCAGCGGGGCTGGAACCGTGAGTGAGCTTTCCGCGGCGGGTAAGCCGTCGGTGCTGGTTCCGTTTCCGTTTGCGTCGGACCAGCATCAATTGAAAAATGCCGAGGCGATGCGGGATGCCGGCGCGGCGACGATGGTGCTGGACGCTGAGATGACTGGCGAACGGATGGTGGCGGAGATTCACACTTTGTCGGAAGGCAGGGGAGCGCTTGACCGGATGGGCACTGCGGCACGTGGGTTGGCGAAGCCAGAGGCGCTGAAACGGGCAGTGGACGTGCTGGAAGAGGCTGCGAAGTGAGATCACTTGCCGCTTCAAAGATGCTTCAGAAACCGGACAGTCGGACCAGGGGGTCCGCCCCACCACGGACGGGGTAGTCTCTAAGAGTGAATACGATCTAAATAATGTTTTTTAAACCTCAACACTTTCACTTCACTGGAATCGGCGGCATTGGCATGAGTGGCATTGCGGAGGTCTTGCTGACGTTGGGCTATAGGATTAGTGGAAGTGACCAACGGCTTTCCCCTACAACCGAGCGTCTGGCGAAGTTAGGGGCGACGGTGTACGAAGGGCATCAGGCAACGAACATCGGCGATGCGAAAGTGCTTGTGGTCACATCAGCCGTGGACGAAACCAATGCCGAAGTCCGCGAGGCGCGCCGGTTGGGGATTCCGGTAATTCCGCGCGGAGAATTATTAGCCGAGTTGATGCGCCTGAAGTTCGGCATAGCCGTGGCGGGGAGTCATGGAAAGACCACCACAACTTCAATGACCGCCGCTGTTTTGAGCCACGCCGGGCTTGACCCGACAGTGGTGGTTGGCGGTAAAGTAGGCACCCTTGGCGGCGCGAATGCACGCTTGGGCAAGAGCGATTTCCTTGTAGTGGAATCGGATGAAAGCGATGGGTCGTTCCTCAAGCTGGCGCCGATCGTGGCGGTTGTCACTAACGTCGATCGCGAGCACCTGGATCACTATTCGTCCATCGAAGAGATCCGCCAGGCGTTCGTCGATTTCGTCAATAAAGTTCCCTTCTACGGCGCGGCGATCCTTTGCCTGGATGACGAAAACATTCAACACGTGCTGTGCCGCGTGCGTCGCCGGGTGATTACATATGGGTTCAGTTCCCAAGCCGATCTGTGCATTGTTGACGCCAACTGCATGCCCTTTCAAAGCGAATTCAACCTGCGCTTCAAGGGCGAGGATTTAGGACGGTTTAGCATTCGGGCACCAGGCCGGCACAACGTTTGGAACGCCACCGCGGCCATCGCCGTGGCTTTGGAACTGGACGTTCCCGCCGATACGATTCGCGAGGGACTGAAGACTTACGCCGGTGTGGACCGGCGCTTCCAAGTGCGTGGCGAAGCTAAGGGCGTTAAGGTGATTGACGACTACGGCCACCACCCAACGGAAATTCGCGCCACGTTGGGCGCTGCTAAGTTGTGCCAGTTCCGTAGGATTCACGTCCTGTTTCAACCGCATCGTTACACGCGGACAGCGGCATTGCTGGACGAATTTGCGCGCGCTTTCCATCAGGCCGATTCGGTGTTTGTGCTGGACATTTACGCAGCATCGGAAAAGCCGATTGAAGGGATTTCCGGTGAATCCCTAGCGGAACGTATCCGCGGATTTGGACATCGCGGAGTTAGCTATGCCGGCAGCATTGACGCCGCCGCGAAAGCCGTGGCTGCGGTGGCCGAGCCGGGCGATGCGGTGATAACTTTAGGCGCCGGAAGTGTATGGCAGGCGGGTGACAAGGTACTGTCTTTATTGAGAGGTGAAGTCCATGGCGGTTAAAGAAATTACGGCTCCAGGAGTAAGTCAGTGGCGGTTTGCCTTTAAGGTAATCAGCCTGACGTTTGCCGTTTGCGTGGGGATTCTGGGAAGTTACTGGGCTTATAGCGAAGCGAACCACTTTCTAATGGTGGATAGCCGCTTCCTGCTGGCCGTGCCTGACCCGGGTGAAGACCCAAAGAGTATCCTTATGGATGGGGTGAAGCACTCGAGCCGGCAAAGAATCGCCCATGAATTCGCCAACGATTTTGGACGCAGTATCTACAACATTCCGATTGCGGAGCGCCGCCGCCGTCTGTTGGCCATTGGTTGGATTAAGGAAGCGCGTGTGGCGCGCGTCTGGCCCAACCAGCTGCGAATTGAAGTTGTGGAAAGGGAGCCTATAGCTTTTTTGGAGCTTCCTGCCGATGGAGATGATAAGCAGCGACCGTCGTTGATCGACGCCGAAGGTGTAATAATGGGCCAGGAAAAGCCGGAAAAGTTCGATTTGCCGGTGCTGACCGGGATCAGCTCAAAACTTACTTTGGACGACCGTAAGCTCCGCGTCCGTCGATTGATGAAGGTGCTTGAAGAGGCTGGGGATACGGCATCCAGGATTTCAGAAGTGGACATTGCCGATTCGGATAACGTGCGCGTTATGTTGCAAATGAAGGACCGCGCTGTGAATTTAATATTGGGGGATAGGCACTTTGGCTCGCGTCTGGCGCGCTTCATTCCCTACTTTGAAGATGTGAACCGCAAGGCTCCCGATGCCGCATCGTTCGACCTCCGCCTGGAGGATCGTATTACCGCTATTCCCCTTACTGCCAACTCAACCGTAGTATCATCATTACAAAAGAAGGCGCAGGAGGAACCTGGTGGCCATTAAAGCCCGTCTGGCTGTTGGCTTAGATGCCGGCAGCGCGAAAACCCGGTGTGTCATTTGTTTGGTTGAAGATACTCGTATCCGTTTCCTTGGCGCGGGCGAGGTGGCTTCGCGCGGCTGGGTGAAAAGCCGCATCAAAGAACAACCGCAGATGAGTGAATCAATTCGACTTGCGGCTCGCGAGGCGGAAAAGAACGCGCAAGTGAGTTTGGAATCGGTTGTGGTGGGCATGGGTGGCACGGCGATTGGCGGGGCGAATGCCATGGGCCGTTACGAATTTGGACGACCGCGCGAAGTGGAACAGTCCGATATGGGTTATGCGGTGGAACTAGCGTGCCGCGTGCAACTGGAAAACGATCGGACGCTGCTGCAGGTATTCCCGCAGGATTTCACAGTCGATGGGCGGGCGGGGTTTCGCAATCCGAAAGGTATGAAATGCTCGCGGCTTGAAGCGAATGTACATGTGGTGACCACGTCAGCATACGATCATCAAAGTCTAGTGTCGGCCGTGCATCAGGCGCATTTAGCGGTTGAAGAAACGGTGTTTGAGGCGATGGCCGGAGCCTATGCCTCGATACTTCCCGAAGACCGCAGCAAGGGCGTGGCGCTGGTGGACATCGGCGCGCACTCGACCAATATTGTAATTTACGACGGCGAGGCGATGGTGCAGGCTTCAAGCCTGCCGGTTTCCGCCGATCATTTCACGCGCGACGTGGCTTACGGCTTCGCGGTAGGCTATGACGAAGCCAATAAATTGAAAGAAGAGTACGGCTGCGCAATTTTGGGCCTCACGGCCGATAACACGCTCATCGAGATTCCTTCAGGAGAAGGGAGACCGCAAAGAGAAGCCACGCGCCGCCAGTTGAACGAGATTTTGGAAGCACGCGCCGAAGAGCTGTTCCTCTATATCCGCAAGGAATTGGAACAGGCGGGTATGGAACGGTCATTGCTTGAAGGCGTGGTTCTAACCGGCGGCGGGGCCATGTTGAACGGTATGTGCGACATGGCGGAACGCGTGTTGAACTGCCCGGCGCACAACGGTTTGGCGATTGGTATTCAGGATTGGCCGGAGGAGCTGGATAATCCTTCGTGGACCACCGCGGCTGGATTGGCGATGTATTCCGGCCGGCTAAAACAACATAAAGATCAGCGTAGGAAATCACCCGGGCTGCTGAGCCTGGTGATGCGATAAGGAGGACCCCATGGCCTTTGGAGATTCTAAACTGGACGATCTGAAATTCACCATCGAAGAGGACGAACCGTCTCCGATGGGAACAAAGATCAAAGTCTTTGGCGTAGGCGGCGGCGGATCGAACGCCGTGGCGCGCATGCTGACGGCGGGCGTCGGTGGGGTGGAATTCTACGTCCTAAATACCGATCAACAGGCGCTTGATCATTCGCCGGTGCCTTTGAAAATTGGTCTGGGCTCGAAACTGACCAAGGGGTTAGGCGCCGGGTCCGATCCGGAAGTGGGTAAGCAAGCAGCGCTTGAAGATACCGGCAAGCTGGTTGAGGCGCTGGAAGGCGCCGATCTTGTTTTTGTAACTGCCTGTTTGGGTGGTGGAACGGGCACGGGTGCGGCTCCAATCGTGGCGTCGCTTGCCAAGGAATTGGGAGCGCTGACGGTGGCAGTTGTCACCAAGCCGTTTTCGTTTGAAGGTCCCAAGCGCGCCAAGTTAGCCGAGCGTGGGCTGGCCGAACTGGCGGCGACCGTCGACACTATAATTTCGATTCCCAACGACAAACTGCTGGGCCTGGCGCCGAAAGGGACGTCGTTTTTAGAAGCCTTTAAGACTGCTGACGATGTGTTGCGGCAAGCGGTGCAAGGCATTGCCGATATCATCACGACGCCTGGTTTGGTGAATCGCGACTTTTCCGATATTCGGGCGATCATGCAGGGCATGGGTTACGCCATGATGGGCACGGCCTCCGCCACCGGCGAGAATGCGGTGATTGAGGCGGCTAAGAAAGCGATTTCCTGCGACTTGCTCGAAGAAGGCGGAGTGCGCGGGGCCAAGGGAATTCTTATCAACATCACAGGCACGCAGCATTTGGGATTGCATGAGGTGAGCGAGGCATGTAACCTGATTCGCGACGCAGCCGAGAATGAGGACGTGCAGATCAACTTCGGTGTAGTGCTGAAGGAAGGGTCTGAGCAGGAAGCGAAGATCACGGTGATTGCAACGGGGTTTGAACGGTCGAATCTGCCGCCGGTGGATCGCAGGGCGGCGGCGACGGTGACGCGTGTGCAGCCGGTGAGTGCCCCTGTGCCGGTGAATATTCCGATTGTAGAAAGAGTAGTGGTTTCGAGGCCGTCTGGATTGGTGGAGTTAGATCAGGCGACTTCCGTGGCCCCGCAGCCAGTGGTGATTCCGCAGCCTCCGCCTTTGCCGATCGAGCCGATGCCCGAGCCGGTGATGGTGGCGGTGTCGCATTTTGAGCCGGAACCGGAGCATATGATGGTTGTGGAGCAACAATTGTACGCTGCTTCCGAGCCTGTGGCTCCTCCGCCTGTTGCTCAGCCGCAGCCTGCAGCGGCGGTGCCTACGCCGCAGCCCGGTCCGCCTTCGCAGAGTGCCGAGGATGAGTTGGAGATGCCCGCGTTCTTGCGGCGTGAGCGGCGGTTGTTCCGGTAGATTGATTTGGACGATATAATCGAACTTTTGAAAACCTGCAAAGTTTTTACGCTTAAAGATGTGTTCAACACTTCGATCGACTTACAAACTGATGCCGGAATTGCTCGTCTTTGCGTACTTTTTAAGGATCTTGGAGAAGCTTCGTTGGCTTACATTCAAGCGGCTTCAAATTCGTCACTGTTCCATTATACACATATGGATATATAGTTGACGCCCATCCTAAAGCCCACGCCCATCCCCGCCGATGGATGATCATCTATGGGTGCGCCCTCGATCCCATCTCCGGCCCTAACCCAAACCCGCCCCGGCTGGTGGAAACCCTCCATCACCGACCTGTTCTTCCTCACTGTAATGACCTGGAGCTTCCTGCTCAGCCCCAACGGCTGGGTCCGCTTCCTGCTCGATGGCGACGTGTTCATGCACGCCCGCCTCGGCCGCTACATGATCGAAACCGGCGGTCCCCCAACCGTCGACCCGGCCTCCTTCGCCATCCCCAGCGCCACCTGGTACGCGTTTGAATGGCTCTCGGAAATGATCTACGGGGCGCTCGAAATGCGCTGGGGCATGGGTTCCATCGCCTTGCTATCGGGGCTGCTGGTCGGCCTCACCATCGCTCTGATTTTTTACGACACACTACGCCGTGGCGGTCATCTGCTGATCACTACCCTATTTATGCTGGTCGCGTCAAACGCGCTCAACGTCCACTTCCACGCACGGCCGGTCCTGTTCACCTACCTGTTCACCGCCATCGCCATGCTGATCCTGAATCGCGACCGGGAGGCTCCCACCAAGCTGCTTTACGTGCTTCCCGCGCTCACCATTCTTTGGGTAAATTTGCACCCCGGCGTTGCCGTGCTCTTCCCGCTGCTGGGCATCCTGGCGATTTCCTGCGGAACCTGGGCCAGCGCACGACGCTACGCCACGGTGGGCACGCTCTGCGCCGCCGCCACACTCCTGAACCCCTACGGCATCGGGCTGCACAAGCATCTGTCCGCCACCCTCTCCTCAGAGTGGATCCTGAATCACGCCACCGAATACAAATCGCCGGAATTTCGTGGCGAGTTCATGATGTGCCTTGCCGCCATCTACCTGCTTGGCCTCGCCTCAGCCGGACTCTTCGCGATTCAAAAAAAATACCCTGAGGCGCTCTGGATCCTCTTTCTCGGCTACAGCACGCTGATCTCGCGCCGCCACGGAGCCCTTTTCCTTATCGTTGTGACGCCGCTCGTTGTCCTTCAAGTCAGTAAGTTCTGGCGCGAATTCGTCGCTGGTCAAGATCGGAAATCAGCGGCCGCCATCCTCAATGGCCTGTGGGGCGGAGCCAGCTTTGCCCCCACACTATGGCTCCCTGCATTCGCTGTCCTCATCGTCCTATTCACGCCGGCTATTGACGGAAAGCCGCAGTCTGAAATCTTCCCGGTGGACCTAACCGCGCGCAACAAGGCGCTCATCGAATCCTCCCGCGTCTACACCACCGAACAATGGGCCGATTTTCTCTACTACGCGAACTACCCCAAGCAGAAGATCTTCATGGATCCGCGCCACGATCTATATGCCGATACTTTGGGCGAAGCGTACCTCGAAGTCCTCGAAGGTGGGCCTGGCTGGCGCGGAATTCTAGATCAGTTTCACGTGGACCTGCTGCTCGCTCCATCCGATTCTGTTCTTGACGGCATGCTTAGCTCCGATGCCCGCTGGGAAAAGGTCGACGAGGATGACGTCGCCGTGTTGTACCGAAAAGCGGATGTGAGTGCTATGATGCTCCAGAATGAAGATCGCAATTCTGTTGCTGACGGCGTTCGCGCCACTCGTTGACGCAAAGTCATGGAAGGCCGGAATGGCCTCCGTCGATATCTCCCCTGCCGAACCTATTTATCTGAACGGCTACGGAGCCCGCACGCACCCCTCCACTGGCGTCAAGCAGCGCCTTTGGGCCAAGGCCCTCGCGCTTGAAGACGAAAAAGGCAAGCGCGTGGTGATCGTCACAACCGACTTGCTGGGCATGCCCGGCGCGGTCTCCGACGTCATCGCCGCCCGCCTGGCCAAGCAAAGCGGACTTCGCCGCGAACAGCTCATGATTAATTCTTCCCACACCCATGCCGCGCCGATGGTGGAGGGCAACCTTGGCACAATGTTCGATCTGAATGCGGCCGAACGACTCGCCATCCATAACTACACCGAAAGGCTGAAAGACCAAATGGTCGACGTCGTGACCAAGGCGATCGCCGAACTAAAGCCGGCCCACGTGGCGCTCGGTCACGGCAAAGCAGGCTTCGCCATCAACCGCCGCGTGCTGGCCAAGACCGGCGCCTATGTCATCGGGACCAATCCCCAAGGGCCGATCGACCACGACGTGCCCGTGCTACGTATCACCTCTCTCGACGGCAAACTGCTCGGAGCATTATTCGGCTACACCTGCCACAACACCACCATGGGCGGCGACATTTACGAGGCCCATGGCGACTACGCCGGCTTCGCCCAGCAGGCCTTCGAGAAGGAACATCCCGGTGCAATGGGCATGTTCTTCATCCAATGCGCCGGCGACCAGAACCCCAACCCCCGCGGCAAATTTGAACAGGCCGAGCAGTACGGCAAGGAACTAGCCGCCGCCGCGTCTTCTGTAATCGCCGGGAAAATGCAAGAGCTAAACGGACCCCTTCGTGCCTCCCTGCGCATGGGAGAGTTGAACTTCAAACTCCACACCCGCGAGACGTTTGAGGAGGAATTGAAGGATAAGCTGCCGGCCAAGGTCCGCCGAGCTCAGTACATGCTCGCGCTCTATGATCGTCGTCAACCGATGCGCAGCACACCCTATCCAGTCCAGGCGATCCGCTTCGGCAAGCAGTGGACGCTAGTAGCGTTGGGCGGCGAGGTTGTCATCGATTACCAGATCCGCATCAAGAAGGAATTTGCCGGCGAAGACATAACCGTGGCGGGCTACTCGAATGACGTAATGTGCTACATTCCCTCGCTCCGCGTTTTGAAAGAAGGCGGCTACGAGGCGGATTCCAGCATGATCTATTACGGCAAACCGGGACCATTCGCTGAGTCAGTGGAAGAGTCAGTTATGGCGACTGTATATAAGGTGCTTGCCGATGTGGGGCGCAAGCGGAAGTAGCATAGTCAGGCCGACGCTCGGTCGGCGCGCGACTCTAAAAGTCGCGTCGTGCGAGGTTTGCCGAGCCAGGGCACCGAATGAAATCTACCGGTCGAAGGACCCAGAGCCAGAAAACCAAAGTTGGCCGCCGAACCTAGTCGCTATAAAAGTGAGGCGCCGTCCATTCACCAACTGACGTCTTCACGTGGCTTTCTCGTTGAGAGAGCCGGAAAAAACCAAAGAGTTTTAGTATTCTGAGAACATCGTCACCGAATAGGGATCGAAGTTTTGGCATTAGGCAACGGCTTCAAGTTCCATTGTTGCCAGTATCGTCGGATGAGCGGAGAAACCCAATTCGGCCAGATCTTCTCCTTCGAGGTGCAATCCAATAGCTTCCTGAATATTGGCGGTTAACTCGTCAAGTGTCTCGCCTTCAGTGGCTACCGGCAGGTCTAAGCACTCGGCAACGTATTTTTTCTCGCCTCGAGAGATTCGCACCTGGATAGTTAGTTTGTTCACGTTCGCCCATTTTTACTGTAAGCTTGGCGACGGGAAAATGCTAGGTGAGGCGCGTAAGGAACGGCTTCATGGGAGATAGAGGATTCTATTTTTGAAGTCATCTGCTTTTAGGCAGTGCCAGGCTATTTGAATTTCTGCGATGGCATGGCCGGTGGTAACGGATTGAGCGAGCAGTACAGCCCCTGGTGAATTGGATGATTCGAGGAAGGTATAAAAATGCCCAGGCATGGTTTCGAGATCGTGCGAGACGAGAACGCAATCCATGCTTGCGGCAAGGGTAAGTACATCGGGATCAGGCATACCGTCGGGTATAAGTCCCGCAGTGGGGAAAAATTCGGCAGATGGTTCTTTTTTTCTAAACCCGCGGACAATGGCAGACCGCAAGTTCGCATCGGCTAAAAAGCGTGCCTTCAAGCGGACTTCAGCACCTGTCCGGCGCGGTACCGTTGCAGTTTTTCGACCATTTCGGGTGGGTTTAGCTTCCGGGCTTCGTCCCAACGCCTTTCATTTTTCGCCAAGTATGCATCCACCTCAAGTTGGTTTTCTTTGATGAACGCGATTGCCCCTTCCAGCTTTTCCCGAGACGAAAGGGCTGGCAAATCGGCGTGGATATCCTCTACCGTTTCGCCGCGACGCAGTGCGTAGGCAATACTGTCGAGAGAGATGCGCGTTCCAGCCAAGTAGTAACCTTGGCCCCGTTGCTCTACAGATTTATTGGGGGACATGTTGCCTCAGTTCAAGTCTACACCTTTCGGTTTGGATATGCTCTCCGTGACGGTTTGTACAAAGCAGAAGTGGCCATAGTGATAGCGAACAACTGAGTGGGCCCACTGTGCCTGAACTCGTGTCTCACGGTGTGGGACATGCCCACTGGAGGTTTGAAAGGAGAACCCATTTCTGCGATTCAATGAGGCCGTCAAGAATCTACATCATCGAAGATACTTCGAGTTTGGTGATCACTGAGCGGTTCTTCCTTTGCGCTTAGAATTGATCTTGGTGGAATGTTACGTTCGGGCGGCTCATGTTCACTTATCCATTCGTTGGCCGCGTCCCGCTCTGAATTGACCTCACTCTGGACGCCGCCGTCTTCCGGGAACTCCCTTTTCAAGGCTTCGATGAGTTCAAAAAACTCCGACATGAATTGATCTGGGTCATCCGTGGATCCGCAGTTAGATTGCCAATTCCTTCTTACCTCACCAAGATTCGGCAGGAGTTCAGATCTAGCCCGCCGAACTAACTCTTCATTTTCCGCAAGAGTTAGCACTGCCCTCATCTCGTTGTTTTGAAAAATGTATCCGTCCTCGCCCTCAATAGCGTATTGGACGACCGTCTTCACGAACAGTTGTCGGTGTTCTTCGGGAAGCAGGCCGAGCTCATGAAGTCTTAAGGCCAGACGGGTCTCAGAGACTGAACTCAAGTAGAGGCCAGGCTCTGCAACCCGATCTAGGACTTCTGGATTCGATTGAAGGTATAGCGATATGAACTCGCGTGAACATCGATGCGTGAGAAACCAGTTGATGTGATCAATGTTCTTCGAGGTGTGTGGCATTTTGGACATGCGATTTAAGACGATGTCTTGCAAGCCCGAAGGTACTATAATGGCGTGTTCAACGCCAACATCGCCGCTCGTTACTTGATGCAGCAGCTTATCGAGTGGGGCGCCTTGTAGGTAGATCCCCATTAGTTCGTGGCTTTGCACCAAGTAGACGGCAAAGGCATCTGCTAGCGTGGGATGCTTCAGGATCCAACAAGGAACGCCGTCAAGGACAACGAATCTGACAAAACTGTCTTTGAGCGCTTCGATCGCTCGCGTACAACCTCCGAGGCTACTGCCAAATCGATCCAGGGCGTCCCTTTCTGAAGGACTAAGGACAATTGGACTTCCGAGCTTGCCATCTCGCATGTAAATCAAACCAATTGCCGCCTTAGAATCGGCATCTAGGCCCGCGATTACTTCGACCAGATGTGCCTCGCGTTGCTCCACGAAATTGGTCAAACAACTTCGATTCATCTCGATACCGGCGGTAAAGGTTGAATGGCCTAAGCGACGGGCTACTTCGGGTACGAACTTGGGGTTGTTCGCAATCGAATCAAGGTGCGGCTTGAGCAGCGCGCGTATCTCAAAAGGCTGGTTTCCTAACTTTATGTGATTGTACAAAATCTGCTGCTTTTCGAGTAACTCAAGATCCTTTACGTCGATAACTACTTGGCTCTCCTTTAGGAGCGGGAAGGTGCTCATCTTAAGATCATGCCGCGCCCTATTGTAAATATAATCCCGGGAGGTCATAATGATCTTTGCCCCTCGTTTCAGGGCTGCCTGTACTTGAGGAAAAGCGCCATTCCATCTGTACGCGAGCCAGGATTCGTACTGTGTCGCGCCGAATGCATCATCTATCCAAAAAAATTGCGAGGGTTCATTGGGATTCCAATGCTCGACAACCTTTGCCGGTTCGTCTAGCTTAAGAGTAGAGCAACCCCAGAGATCAATTGAAGCCATAGCCAGTGTTGCTGCTATCGTGGTCTTACCGCTTGCGGGCTCGCCTAGAAGTAAGACGAACCCATGCTGTCTCAATGCATCGGCGGCGCGGTGGTACGTGCTGGTCAAAACAACTTTTGACAGATCCTCTTGTAAAGATGCGAGCAAAGCTTTGGCTTGATCATAAGCTCGATCATCCAAGATTTGACTCAAATCACCTAGGCCGTAAAGGCGAGGGACTGCCATCCTTAGCACTTTGTGCTCTAAGATTTGTTCACATACCCACTGGTTTCCGAAGCAAAGGAAATGCCGAACCCCGACTCTTGAGAATTCACTTCGTAGCTTTGCTTCCATTCTTCCGGACACGCCGCCATTTGTCATGCGCACATAAACGTCGCAAATGCCTCTCGACACAAGTTCCTGTGCCTTCCCGATTTCCGGTTGAAGATCACTAAACCTCAAAACATGGTCTAGCTTACTGGTGTGCTTGCATTGCACAACAAAATGGCCGCAAACCCTTTCTCCGTTATGTGGCTTCCATTCGCCGATGAAACCACCGTCACGACCGCCGTCGTTCGAGTCCAAAAAGGACGTGACCGTTTGACCGAGTACTTCGCGGGCGATACTCAAACAAAGTCGCTGGAAGTTATGCCAGCCTAGGAGGTGTAATTGATAGGCCATAGAAAGGCGCTTTGTTTCCAATCCGATCTGGAAGAGAAGCGGATTATGCTCCGGCAAAGTTCAATGCTCACGTGAGTAGTTTAAACAGGCCCCACAAATCGCCGGATCCGCTCCACTGCTTCCATCAAATTCTCCAAAGAATTCGCATAACTAAACCGGATATACCCTTCCCCATACGCCCCAAACGACGTCCCGCTCAAGCAAGCCACACCCGCCTCATACAACAACTCATCGGCCAACTGCTTCGACGTCTTCCCCGTCCCAGTGATATTCGGAAACGCATAAAACGCCCCCTGCGGCTTGCGGCATCTGAACCCGGGAATCGTGTTGAGTCCATCGCAAAACGCCTCACGCCGCCCCCGGAACTCAGCCACCATCGCATCCGCCTCATCCTGCGGACCCTCTAGCGCCGCGATCCCCGCCCGTTGCGTAAAGCTCGCCGTGCACGAGTTGGAATTCACCATCAGCTTATTCACCGCATCCACTAGCCAAAGCGGCATCACGCCATACCCAAGACGCCATCCGGTCATCGCATAAATCTTCGAGAAGCCGTCCAGGATAATCGTCTTCTCCAGCATCCCCGGCAAGCTCGCAATCGATAGCGGCGGTTCGCCGTAATAAATCCGCGAATAAATTTCGTCCGACAGCACAAGGATGTCCCGCTCCCGCACCATGTCGGCGATGGCGCGTATATCCTCAGGCGGAATCACGCCACCAGTCGGGTTCTGCGGCGAATTCAAGATCAGCATCTTTGTCTTATCGTTGATGCTGTCCTTCAACACGTTTAAGTCGAAACTGAAGTCGCGCGCTTCGACCAACGGAATCGGCACCGGCTTCGCCCCGCAAAAGCCAATCATCGATTCGTAAATCGGAAACCCGGGGTTAGGGTAGATCACCTCGTCGCCGGCATCGAGCAACGCCAGCATCGGAAAGAACAGAATCGGCTTGCCGCCTGGCACTACGCACACATGTTCCGGCCCCACGTTGATTTCGCGCGTCGCGCTCACATGCTTCGCAATCGAGGTGCGAAATTCCGGGTAACCTTGCGTTGGCCCGTAATGCGTCCACCCCTGATCAAGCGCCTCTTTCGCCGCGGCGATCACGCCCTTCGGCGAAGCAAAGTCCGGTTCGCCGATCTCAAGGTGCACTATGCTTTTGCCCTGCGCTTCCAAGTTGCGCGCCTTAACGAGCACCTCAAATGCGGTCTCAATCAAGATGCGGTTCATGCGGTCTGCTAATTTCATTCGCTCTTCCTAAAGAAATGGACGCCCTCGCGGGTTTCATCTAATGCAACACGGTCGCCAATCGCAACGCGATCTCCCAAAATACGCGCAGTCAAGCGCTGCGCGCCGTCAACATCCACCAGCGCCAATTGATAAGGCGCGTCAGCGGCATATTGCGCCGGCGGCGACCAAACCACCGTTTCCGAATAAATAGTCCCAGTCATAAGTTCAAAACCTCGAAAAATCAAGTGTTCGGACTCCCTGGTCGGCAGAGGCTCGTGCCTGGAAACTGCTTCAGGCGCCCAAAATAGTAACAACGCAAGTAGCCCCGGACCCACCCAAATTCTGCGCCAGCCCAATTCGCTTCTTAGCAATCTGCCGCGCCCCCGCCTCACCCCGCATCTGCAAAACAAGGTCACAAATCTGAGCCACGCCCGTCGCCCCCACCGGATGCCCCTTACTCTTCAACCCGCCGCTAGTGTTCACCGGCTTGGCCCCGCCCAAACCCGTCACACCCGACGCCACATAGGGTCCGCCCTGCCCCCTAGCGCAAAAACCAAGCTCCTCCATCGCAATGATCTCGGCGATCGTGAAGCAATCGTGCACTTCCGCCAAGTCAATGTCATCCGGTCCCAAGCCCGCCATCTTATAAGCGCGCTCAGCAGCCAACCGCACCGCCGGCAAACTTGTGATATCCGCCTTCCGTTCCAAAGCCAAATGGTCCGATGTTTGCGCACAGGCCAGCACCCGAGGATTCCGCGCCTTAGCCCGATCCGCCGCCATCAACAGCACCGCCGCCGCCCCATCGCTGACCAATGAACAATCGTAAACCGTCAAAGGTTCCGCCACCGGCTTCCCCGCCAAAGCCTGCTCCATGGTAATGACCTTGCGCATGTGTGCCTGCGGATTTAGCGCCCCGTTGGCGTGGTTCTTTACCGCAACCGCCGCCAAGTGCTCCCGCGTCGTCCCGTACTGATACATGTGCCGCCGCGCGATCATCGCGAACAGGGCAGGGAAGGTGGCCCCGGCCTTGCCTTCGCCCTGAACATCTCCGGCAGCAGCCAGGATTTCGGTAACCTTTGCCGTCGTCTGCGAGGTCATTTTTTCCACGCCCACCACCAAAGCCGCCTCATGCATACCACTGGCCACCGCCGACCAAGCGTGGGCAAAGGCTGCCCCGGCCGAAGCGCAAGCCGCTTCGAAGCGCGTTGCTGGTACCCCTAGTACTCCGAGCTCCGCGGCAATGTAAGGAGCCAAATGATTCTGCCCAACGAACGAAGGTCCGGCAAAATTACCGAGGTAGAACGAATCCACCTGCCCCGGCAGTACGCCTGCATCGGCTAAGCAGGCCTGGGCTGCTTCTATTGCTAATCCGCGTAAATCTTTGTCGGGGAAGGCCCCAAAACTGGTTTTGCCTATTCCAGCGACGGCCACAGGTCTCATATAATCCAATTATCTCCCCAATAGGGGAATTTCTGTTTGCACGAATTGGGGGATGGCTCCGTCAGAACAATATAGAGAGCCAAATGCCGCCCCCGTTGGGAACAGCCCTTAGGGCAAACTGTAGTAGAGAAATGAGCGATCCGGTAACCAGAGTAGATTCGGCGGATGCGGTAGCGCACGACCGGCGGAATGATTTTATTCTGCAGCACCAACGCCGGATCTTTGTCCTCATTTACCGCATCGTGGGCAACGTGGCCGATGCGCAGGATCTGACCCAGGAAACTTTCATTAAAGTCCTGCAACGCGGAGATCAGTTGAAAGACCAGGAAAAGGCGGCGCAATGGTTGGGGCGGATTGCTTCCAATACGGCTATCGACTTCCTTCGCCGCAATGGGCGGGCTCAGTTTACCGACGTGGATGAACTGCTTGAGCCTCTCTCCACTAGTTCATCGGAAAGTCCGGAATCGCAGGTACTGCAGGCTGAAAAGCGCAAGTATCTGGACGAAGGGTTGAACCAGCTAACCGAACGGGAAAGAATGGCATTATTATTGCGGGATGTGGACGACCTTCCCGCCGAAGAAGTGGCGAAACAGTTGAACTGCAGCCAGGCTACCGTGCGCAGTCACATCGCCAATGCGCGGATCAAATTCCGCAAGTATCTGGAGAAGGGCAAGAATCTGGGACGGAGGGAACCGTAAATGCAGCAGAGCTCGAATCATATTAGCCCGGAGAAAATCGCTCTACAGGCGGGGAATGATCTTTCGATGATCGAATCCATCCCTGTCCGTTGGCACCTGCGCGGTTGCCGGGAATGCCGCGAGGAATTGGCATCGGCGCGGGCGGCGATTCAGGCCTTTCGTGAAGAAGTTTTGGAACTGCCCGCCGGTCTTGACTGGAACAACTTAGCGGCGGAGATGCGCGCCAACATCAGTGTTGGCCTCGAAGCAGCTCAGGCGATTGAGTCTTACTCCAGGCACGAGCTTTCCGTATTTGATTGGCGCCCCGCCGCCGCGGTAGCCGCCATCACAATGGTGGCCGGCATGGGCTGGTATCTGAGTTTTCACAACGCTAACCTGATCAACAATCCGTCGGTGTTGCTCGAAGCCAACACAACGGGCACGGAATGGAAGCATGGCGACCTTTCGCTCTCCATCAAGACCCGTAGCGAAGAGGGTTCGTTTGTGGACATGAATGTGAAGGGCGTGGCAAGCGCCCGCTATGTGGATTCGGAAACAGGACAGGTGGCGATCACCAATGTATATGTTGACTAAAATTGCGCTTACTGGTCTGCTGGCGGCCTCGGTGCTGTGCGCCCAGTCGCCTGTCGATCCAAAAATCGAGTTCGGCGCCGATTCTCCGATAGAGGTGATCGGTTCCAACTGGGGCGAAACCAAAACCACGCCTCGCGGTGGGGCTATGGTCATCGACCTGAAGAGTTCTCTAATCGTCAAGAACCGGCAACCCAAGCGGATTCGCGCGTTGACTCTGGTAGTGCTGGCGCAAGATGCAACGGCTGGCGGCAAGGGTTCAATCTCATTGGCCAGCCTCAGCGTCGCCCAAGGCGAAACGTTTCCTATCAAGATCGATATGCGCCTGCTGCGTCCGCTAGACAATAGCAATAGCGCTCAGGTGCGGGTGAAGATCGACGGCGTTTTGTTTGACGACCTCACCTTCTATGGCGACAATCATCTGAACTCGCACCGGTCCATGGTGCTGTGGGAAATGGAAGCCCGGCGTGATCGCAAATATTTCAAGAGCGTCCTTGAAGCCAAAGGTATCGATGGTCTTGAAGAAGTAATCATGGCCAGCACGGCCCGCGAAAAGCAGCGTCCGAAAGTGGACGTCCAATTCGCGCGAGGCAACAGTATGCCTTCTTCGGCCATCGCCGAAGCCAACCCGGTCAAGTTTTCGTTCCTCACGTTTCCCGAGGCTCCCGTTGAGTTGTTGAGCGGTACCGTAAAAGTTTCAGCCAATGAAGCCCACCTGCCGGAATTCACGGTGAAGAACAATTCGCGGCTTGCGGTTCGTTACCTCGATATCGGGTGGATCGTAAAAGACAAAGATGGCCGCGAATTTGTGGCGGGTTCCCTCCCTTCAGACGTGACTCTGAATCCCGGCGCTTATAGCCGTGTCGGTCAGACGGGCTCGCTGAAATTCACTTCCGGCGGCAAGCCGGTTGCCATTCAGGCGATGATCGGTTTTGTAAAAAATGTGGAATACGCCAATGGCTCCGTTTGGATCCCCCAACGCCCAGCCTCGAGCGATGTTGAGCTGTCCCGCGCCGCCGGGTTATCACCCGAAGAACAGCGTCTGATCGACATTCGCCAACGCCGTGGCTTGAAGGCCTTGGCCGAAGAGCTCAAGAAATTCTAATAGTAAGGCCGAAGCTCGTTCGGCGGGTGGCCCTAGGACGCCCTGCTCGGGTCCTGGAGTCACTCCGAAGTTCAACAGGTTATAGTAAAAGAAAGTGAAGACCCTGCTGGGCCGCGTGCCCGACCAACTCTCTATCGGCGAACGCCGCCAATTTGCCGGTAAATGGATCGCTGTTGAACTCTACAGCCCCAGGACATTGCCCTTGCGCCGCATTGAAGCCGCCGGTGATTCCGTAGCCGATTGCACCCGCCAACTGCGCGACAAACAATTACCGCCAACCTCGTTCGAGTTTCAGCAAATTCACCCGGCATACTAGCCCGCTCAGCCCCTACTCCGATTGCAGCAAAGATCGAGGATCGCTCCCTGTCGCGAGCCACGCCGGAAGCCAGGCGGAAATCGCCGCCGCCAGCAGCAAGAAAGCGAAGGAGCCTCCAAGCACGAAAGGGTCGCTGTAGGAAACGCCATAAAGCAAGTCCGAACCAAGCCGGGCCAACGCCACGGCCCCGGCCATACCAAGCACTTCCCCCGCCACGACGTACCCTATGCAACGCGCCGTCACATCCCGCACCACTTGCCCGCGGCCAGCGCCCAGGGCCGTTTTGATCGCGATCTCACGCCGCCGCTCGGCCACCGCCCCTGCAATCACGCCATAAACTCCGGCCGCCGCCAGCACCGCCGCACAGGCCGCGAACCAAAGCAAGAGCACCATGTTGAAACGATGCCGCGCCGCGTTCGTCTCCTCCAGTTCGCCAATCGTTGCCGCGCCGGCCAGCGCCTGGCCAGGTTCCAGTTCCGCCATAATACGACGCATGGTCGACAGCAGCTCAGCCTTTGGCCGGGTCCCACGCACGGCTGCATAGGCAACCGTGCCCCCTTGCAGGAAGGGAATATAAATATCCATCCCAGTCTGGGTAATTGACCTGTACCTGGCATCCGCCACAACGCCCACAATCTTTAACCAATCTCTCCGTAACCCTGTCCGCAATTTCACTCGATGCCCAATCGCCGCATACCCAGAGGCTCGTATCCTTGCGGCAAGCGATTGATTGATGATGGCCACTGCTTCTCCATCCTCTACGTCATGTTCATCGAAATCCCGCCCCTCAATCGATGGCGTCCCCACAGTCCGCAAATAGCCCGGCGTGATCACTTCATAGTTTGCCTTCGGAAGTTGCTTGCCCTCCTTGCCTCCGCCCTCAAACTCAAACTCGTAGGATGCATCCCAGCCTATCGGTCCTTCGAGCGGCCGAACAAGCACCGCTCCCGCTGATGTTATTCCAGGCTCCTGTCGCAGCCGATCCAAGAAGCGCGTGTAGCGTTGGGTTCCCGGCATGTTCGAAAATAGTCCAGGCCCGCGCAGCACCAGATTCACAGTAAGGGCGTCTTTGTTGGCGAATCCCACGTCAGCCGTCATCATGGAACGGTAGCTTAAACCCAGCAGGCATGCCATCGTAAGTAGCACCATAGTCACCGCGGCCTGCGCCAGCATGAACGCATTTTTCGTTCTTGCCCCGCTCCGCGAAAGGGACGAACGCAACCCGCCTTCCCGCAAGGCTGATTCAAGATGCTTGTCCGTCACCAGCCATACCGGAACCACGGCGCAAACCATGGCCGCCGCAACCGAGGCGCCAACGGCCACGCATAAGCTTTCCAGATTCAGTGCCGCATCTCCCAGCCTGGGAATGTCCGGCGGCGCAAGTCTCGTCAGAAGGCGAATCATGAAATGGGCGATGGCCAATCCGCCGACCGACGCTAGAATGGCTGCAACCATGCTCTCCGCCGCCAGTTGCAAAATGATCTGCCTGCGGCTGGCCCCCAGCGCCCCACGCGTCGCGATCTCCCAACGGCGCGACAAAATTTGCGAAAGAAACAGGTTCCCAGCACCGATCATCGCAGCCAGAAGCAAAAGCAAAGCGGCGGCCATCATGATCCACAAATGCAACCGTGCCGACCCGGTCCAATATTCCGGAAGAGCTGTCACCACGGCCTCCTGCGTCTTCGAGTAGCTTTCTGGATGATCCACTATCTGCCGCTGAAACAGGGCATTCACCGCGGTCGTGATCGCCTGATGCGATGTCTCCGGCCGCCGTCGCGCAATTGCTTGTAAGAAGGTCGCCCCGCGCCGCTCGACCACATTTTTCGAGACGCCCAAGGGAACCCACATGCCCACGCCGCGGGGAAATTCAACACCTCGCCCCATGACTCCGAGCACCGTGTAACCCTGGCCATTCAAATTGATCATGCGACCGACGATGCTTGCGTCGGAAGAAAAATGCTCGCGCCAAATACGGTCGGAAAGCATAACAACGGGCCCAGCTCCCGGATGCTCATCCTCTTCCGAGAAATCACGACCTATAGCCGGCGTAACGCCCAAGACGCGGAAGAAGTCGTGGGATACCGGTGTGCTTTCAATCTGCACCGGCTCAGCCTCGCCATTGCTCAGCACTCTCGCGTATCCGTAAAGCGTGGTGGGCATCAAGGCAACCGCCTCGAACTCCTTTATACTCTCCTGCAAGTCTCGCAGTTCGGGATATGCCAGCTCTTCAACGACCGGGCCCGCCAGCGGATCCTTCTTCCAAATCACTTCAATTTGATCTTGCTTCAGAAACGGCAGCGGCCGCAGCAGCACGGCATCTACCAGGGAGAACATCGCAACGCTCATGCCGATTCCCAGAGCTAAAATGCCAATTGCCATGGCGTACGAAGCCTTGTGCCTAGCCAACGTTCGGACCGCAAATCGCAAATGGCGCGTGAACGCCTCCAAACATTCCAGAGGATGCATTTCGTATACTTCCTCCCGCGTTGTCGTTCGATTTCCCATCTTTGCTCGGGAGAACCGTTCCGCTTGCTCCTCGCTATCGCCCAGCCCAATTCGCTCCGCCTTCATTTCCGCGCAGTGGAAATCCAATTCCTCGTTCGGGTCTTCCGGATACATACTAGACTGGCCTCATCACTCGCGTAATTGCGTGGACCAAGGTGCGCCACCGGCTGTGTTCGGTCCCCGCTAATTTCTTACCCGCTGGCGTCAAGCTGTAGTAACGCGCCTTGCGCTTGGTCGGCGAAATGCGCCAATCACCTTTGATCATTGCCTTAGCCTCAAGCCGGCGCAAGGCGGGATAGAGCGATCCGTGGTCCACCTGCAACAACTCGTCGGAACGCTGCTCGATGAACTTAGCGATTTCATAGCCATTCGCCGCGCCCTGTTGCAATACCTGCAGGATCATCATGTTCAGGGTTCCTTGCAGCAGGTCTACTTGTTTTGAGTCTCCAGCCATTTTGGAAAAAGTGTAGCATACTACGGGTAGTTAAACTACTATGGGCAAACAAAGCGGCCGACACCGCGGCCTCTATATCATGCGCCGCAACTAACCCCTCCAGTTCTTGCAGGCGTTCGATTTCCCAACGGTGCAGATTAACTGCATTCGCCGCTCAACACTCGCATTGATGAACGATGAGTTCATGCTGGAACATGCCGCAAATGTGGCAGCCACGGCCAAATCGATTGATGACGCATACAAGTTAACGCTAGGCCGCCAGCCGCCGCGCATTTAGCAAAGCAAAGGGAAACGTATTTGTTAGCCAACACTAAACCGGCTGTTGCCGAAAGCAAGGACATGGCAAGCCTGTGCCATATGCTCACGTCCGACTAGCGGACGCAAACCTAGTCTTCAGCCGCTGCCTTCTCCGTCTGGTGCCGCCACAAATCCTGAAACTCCACGCTGTGCGTCAGTAGCTCGGCAAACGTTCCCTCGGCCACGACCCGC
>JANXXI010000176.1 GCA_025350695.1 Acidobacteriota bacterium | reverse complement strand
GACCTCGCCGATGTGACGGGCAAGCGCATCGTCAGCACGCGGCTGCATGGCAACGTGACGATTCGCGAGGAGAATTCCATTGCGGCATTGGAAGTGATGAGCCGCTTCGCCGCGAATCCCAAGTGGCTGATTTATCTGCCGCCTACGATGTCGCCGAGCGAGACAACTTCACAGCCAGGATTGTTGGAACATCCGGCGGAAGCGTTCTCTTACTTTCGCCATGCCGGAGTGCCGCGTGTTGTGTGCGAAGAAAAGCACATGGGTTCGCGAGCCATCGTCGTCATCTGCCGGGATGAGGGTGTTGCTCTGAAGCGGTTTGGTGTGGATGGCGAAGGCCAGGGCATTGTCTACACAAGAACCGGGCGGCGCTTCTTCAACGACCCAAAGGTCGAAACCGAGCTTCTGCAGCGAACGGCGGCAGCACTGACCGCGGCCAAGTTTTGGGAGGAGTTCGAGTCCGATTGGTTTGTGCTGGACTGTGAATTGATGCCGTGGTCCGCGAAAGCCCAGGACCTGCTCCGCCAGCAGTACGCTGCGGTCGGGGCGGCGGCTTCGGTCGCGCTGCGCGATGCGCTGGCTGTTACATCAACGGCGGCACCCGTCGAAGCCGATCTGTCCAGCAAGAGGACCGCGTTGGCGGCCCGGCTAGGGCTCGTCGAAAGGTACATCCAGTCCTACCGCCGTTACTGCTGGCCAACCGACGGGCTGAAGGGTTTGAAGCTAGCGCCGTTCCACTTGCTGGCATCGGAGGGTCGGGTTCACACGGACCGCGATCATCGGTGGCACATGGACACGCTCGCGCGCCTCGCGGCTACGGACCCCGTTCTTCTGGTCGCGACACCGTACCGAGTGGCCGACCTATCTAGCCCAGAATCGGTCGCCAATGTGACCGACTGGTGGCAAACGCTGACCCATGGGGGCGGCGAGGGCATGGTCGTTAAGCCGCTGGATTTCGTCGCCCGCGGTTCGAAGGGTCTTCTGCAGCCTGCGATCAAGTGCCGCGGGCCCGAGTATCTGCGGATCATCTACGGGCCCGAGTACGATCTGCCGGAGCATCTCGAGAGGCTCCGGCATCGCGGGTTGTCGGGGAAGAGAAGTCTCGCGCTTAGGGAATTTTGTCTGGGCATCGAAGGACTGAATCGGTTCGTGAGCGGCGAGCCGCTTCGCCGCGTTCACGAGTGCGTATTCGGCGTGCTTGCCCTTGAGAGCGAACCTGTCGATCCCCGGCTTTAACGACGATCACGAGTTCCATAGCGTTCCCGCTACCAACAAAACGTGTGAGCCTTCATGGACTACTTTCAAGGTGTCGTCACGGAATTCCTCCGCGCGAATCGCTCGACGTTTGTAAACACAGAGTGCCTTATCCAACTCGATGAGGGGGATACGCCGGCTAAGCGAAGGCACTGGTACTGCGATGCAGTGGCTGTCGAGTTTGAACGATCCATCGTCTCTCTGTGCGAGGTCACATACTCAACTACGATGCAACCACTAATCGCCCGGCTGCGAGCTTGGGACTCCCATTGGCCGTTGATATGCAAGGCCATAGCCCGAGACTGTCATGTGCCTGATTCGTGGAGTATTCGGCCGTGGCTATTCGTCCCAGAGAAACTCTATGAGCATGTGTTGAAAAGCAAACTCACGGCGTTTCTCTGCGAGGCGCCGCGTGCGGACCGAATGCCGTACCCCGAGGTAACGTACCTGGAGCACGTTGCCCCATGGAACTATCGGCATTGGGATAGAAAGACGGTTGCGCTTAAGCAGGAAGCCGACGCACTACTGCCGGACCCATGAAAGACAGGACAGCGTGTGTGTCTTGCGCATTGTGTAATTGGGGACATAGATGGCCGTCAACACAACAACACGAACTACGTACTACACCGCACGCGGATTTCTGGAACAGGCCTTCGCATGCGCCGCCGCGGCCGATGCGTATTCGGCACGATCGCCGATGGTAAATACACCTACTCTCAACTTCCTGATGGGTCGAGCGATCGAACTAGGGATGAAGGCGTACTTACTTAGTAAAAACACTCCGATGGACTCCCTCCGGAGCCGCACGATTGGTCACGATCTTGAGGCGGCGCTAGCGTTGGCCGTGGAAAAGGGCTTCAACACAGATGAAGGTGCAGCTCCCACTGATGGGCAGGTCATCGCTGTTCTCAATAAGCACTACTCGGAAAAGGATTTCGAGTATCCGCAGAAGTCCCATATGGGGGGCTTCAACGAGGGAATTGTTCGGGCGACAACCAACCGAGTGCTACGTACGGCCGCGATCGAAGTCTGGGGTCGCGAGGCGTATGAGCAGCGAGCGAGCGAGCCGGAGGCCCAGAACAACGGGCTCCTGATCGGAGCGGACTCGAAATATTGAAGAACGGCGAGATCGCAAGCCCGTGAACTGGGTGAATTGCTGAGTAAAATATCGACTGCTCAGTTGGGGTCGGAGCAAGCGCCTTCGATATGTCGCCGTTCTGCGGCAACGAATTGGGCTGCTGACCTCGATACCAGGCGGATTTGTAAAAGAACACGACGTAGGTTCGAGTGCCGCAGAACACAGATTGCGCCCCCCCGCACAGCGATTGCGCGATCGACAGGTATGCACGCGTTTGCTTCCACACGCCGTCGGAGCAGACTCCTACGCCGCAGACAAAATCCGTCGCACGTTCTCGACTTCATCGGCACCGCCCACGTGCGCGGCGAGGTCGCGGCAGTACTGGATCATGATGTAGTAGTTCCGGAGCAGCTTGCGATCGGTCTCGTTGCCTTCAGGGTCGACAAGCACGTTCTGCGTATTCCGGGCCAACGTGCCCAGTGATTCCGGACGAACGTGACCGGCCATTCCGGCCGATCGTGCCCAGCGATTCCGGACGAACGTGCCCACAGGTTCCGATTTGATCGTGCCCACTTTCCGGTGACTGCCGGAACG
>JANXXI010000175.1 GCA_025350695.1 Acidobacteriota bacterium | reverse complement strand
GATGCTCGCTGCGCCATTGCTCTAATCGCTGGCTCAGCTCTAATAAATCAGGGGAAATCGGTGTCGCTTGTTGGGGCATGTCTCAACTTACGCCTCATCGTGGCGGCGAGTCACGCACTATTGCCGAAAGCTCACGAACCAAAAGCGAACACTCGCCTCCCGTTTCCGGGATTGAGGTCAATTTTGTTGCCGGGGATAAATGGAAGGCCGGGGCCGAAGACAGCATTGGCGGTGTCCTGAAGAATCTGATGGGCACCTGCGTACAACCGCTTAGGACAACAGATGATGGGCGTCGAGTTCATCTGCCGAACGGTACAGGCCCCACTGACCAAGCCATCGTTCAAGGTTTTGGTACATTGGCTTCCGATGAATGGGCAAAGCAAGCCTTTTCGAGCGGCGGCGGCTTCTATTGAAACATCGCCAGGGGAGTATCCGAAGAACTCTAAAATTTTGAGAGCCATGAAAGTGACGCTCCCATTATCTGCCTTTAGCTTCTGTTGTTGTTCAAGAGCGTCTTTCTGATGTGCTCGGCAATGATCTTAGCAAGCAGTGGCGGTACAGCGTTTCCAACCTGTTCGTACTGCGACACCCGGCTCCCATAGAAGCGGTATCCATCAGGGAATGATTGGATTCTTGCAGCTTCCCTAACCGTCAAAGCCCGATCCTGATCGTAGTGAAAAAAGCTTCCCCAATGGGGGTCACACTTCGTCAGCACAGTTCCGCTAAGGCCGTCCGGGTCAATGCGGCCATACCGTCTTGTATGATCGCTTCGTCTCGCCAGCTTCATGCCCTTGGGCAGAAGATCATGCGGGATGTCTCGCCAGCTACCACCCGGACTGATGTGTTTTATCCGCTCCAAATTCTGTTTTGAAAGAACACCAGCAACGTGGTTGTAGAGCCTTCTGGAGTCGCCCCGCATTAGCTTCTGATAGCTAGTGACTGAACGGGATGAGTATTCCATTTCTTCGGCTCCTTCTTTGATCGCCAAACGAGGAAGATCACCGATGGCATCCCGAACCGTCGTGAAGGACTTCAGCAATCTCCCAAACAGATTTGGACGCTGCACACCATTTTGAATGGAGGGAAGCCAAGTCAAATCACGTCCACCAGTGAAGTTAGCTCGAACTGGTGCAAAATGCGTAGGCTCTGGGAATGTGATCTCTGCGTCTTTCAAGGTAGTACCGATGAAGAACAACCTCCAACGCTCTTGAGGAATGCCGTAATGAGCCGCACAAAGGATCATGTACCGCATACGGTATCCGGCACCCTGGAACAGTGTGTAGATGTCTTGGATGAAGCGGCCACCATCCAACGAAACCATTCCTGGGACATTCTCCATCACGATTACCTTCGGACGCAGCCCCTCGAGCACGAGCCTACCGTACTCTCGAAACAGGTGGTTTCTGTCGTCTTCGAGTGACCGCTTCGGAGTGTTGATTGAGAAGCCCTGACATGGTGGACCACCAATCAGGATGTCGATATCCGATTTATGCAAACTAGTAGCTTTGAAAACATCAGCAGTCTTGAGGTCTTCAATGGAATCACAAAAAAATTTGGTTCCGTTGTGATTGAGTTGGTACGTGTTGGCGTAGTCCTCATTGATATCGTTTGCAAACGCAATCTCAAATCCGGCTTGCTGGAAGCCGTACGAAAGCCCCCCTGCTCCGCAGAACAGGTCCGCCGCAACAGGAACGTACTCGTAGGCCAGCGGCTTCGTCACCCTTTTCGTTGCTGTGATTTTCTGCATTCCTGTCGTCACGTCGTCAAAGTTCAAGGCCAACTGGAATCCCAAGAATCATTCCCTCAATGGCCTTATCGGTTCAGTTTACGATTTCGTCTCCGTACGCCGTGATCCTTCCGGCCAGCCCATTCAGTTCAAATTCTTCGTCATGGCAGCGACAGAACACGATGTCGATGTAGTGTCGCTCGTGCTTCATATCAGGATTTCCTGGAATCACGATGACGTGCTCTGTAAAAGCAGCATCCCACAAGCATGTACCAATTTCGCATTTGACACCTGGAATCCGATTCGAGACAACACTCCCAATGCGCTGATCGTAACATATCATGTGATTATTTGTCAATTGATGATTCATCTCTTTACTTCGAGTTCCAGCGTTCCACGATGTCCCTCGACAATTTCTGCAATGAGCTTACTGACGGACGCTCTGCCACCCTGATCTTGCGCCCGGTGAAAAGCAACGGACCGAAGAAGGTTCCATGTTGCTTTGGGAATGTGAATGGCGGTGGTTATTGTTTCCGCTGACTCTTCCGGCGCAGGATCGTGCCCTGCAATCTTCCCTTTGGCCTTAGCAGCCATGCTCAACGCAAGTGCTTGTCGTTTTGCCATAGGTCTCCTATTGATCTATTGATCCATCAATTGATGTATCATCCCTTCGTCAGTATACCTCGAACTAGTTTTGCAAGAGAAAAATTAAAGATCATCCAGGAAATCATTACTCTCTGCGTTTTCATGGCTTTCGCTTACCTGTATCTTGGGGAAGCTTTCCGTTGGAACTATGCAGTAAGTTTTCTGTTCCTCATCGGCGCGGTCTATTTTGCATTCCGCTAATTAACAAACTGGCGGATTACAGGCACTTAGGACTGCATCTGAGGAATTACTTAAACGCGGCGCGAGCGTTTCGGCTTTATGAATAGATAGAACGAACAAAGAAGTTTTGATCGCCTTTAAGAACCAAGTTAAATTCTCCGGCTATGAGGGACCGTAAAGTTGTAAAAATAGTTTGGTACCGGAGGTGGGACTTGAACCCACACATGGATAGACCATGGCAGATTTTGAGTCTGCTGCGTCTGCCATTCCGCCACTCCGGCATATCATGTAATGGCTTCTTCTAGGCTAGCAGCATTTGCATCAATTTGCCAAATGAGCGAACATGAGATTCTTGTCCGGACTGGAAGTCATTTATACGGCGGCGCATGGCGGGTTCGCAAAAGCAGCGGTCCCGCTAGGCGGGGGTGCGGCTATCTATGAACAACTTCTGACTGAGTGGGGCCGTACTTCGCCCTTTCCTGTTCGCACGATTACGCCTTCGATTCTTGGCGCCAACGCCCCAACAGCGGCCGACATTGTGGGTTTTGGCGAGTTGGCCTATGCCCGGTTTTCGCGAGCATTTGGAGCTGCGGCAACCGCTGAAATCCTGAAGTGCGATCCCGGTAAGACCGCTGTTCTGATTAATGACGTTTCGGAAGGTCCTGATTTCGAGGCTTTGGCACAGGCTGGGTTTCGAATGTTCACCATCTACCACGTAGATGTTTTGAACTACGTGATGGCTATCTACGGCCGAGGCCTTGTTTCCCCTCGCACTGCGGCTGCGCTTTACGCTAAGATTCCGAATGCTCTACGGCCCGCGGTGCTTAAGCTAGTATTCGACAAACAAGAGGCCAGCATACGGCATTCGCGGAAACTCATTCTTCCTTCGGCAGGCATGGTGGATGTCATGCTCGACACCTATCCATGGTTGGCCCGTGACAAGTGCGTTCCAACACCATGGGGCGTCAACCTAAGCCCGTTCAACAAAGCTGCTATCGATGCTGAAACGCTGAAGGTGCGGAACGAGGTTGGGATCCGCGCCGGCGCAAAAGTGATTCTAACCTTGAGCCGCATTTCCCCAGAGAAAGGACAGGATACTCTACTTGAAGCAATCAGGGAATGGGAGCCGCAACAGGAAACGTGGCTGTTGATTTGCGGCGCGCCGGCATTCATGATGGGGCATCGCTTCTTCGAAAAACTACAAAGTTTGTCGCGCCGCGTGAAGCATGTGAACGTTCGCTTTCCAGGTTACGTTACGGGCATACGGAAGCAGGCTTTTTTCCGGCTGGCTGATCTATACGTGTTTCCATCACGGCATGAAAGTTATGGCTTGACCATGGTGGAAGCGATGGCTGCCGGGCTTCCCGTCGTTTGCCTCGATCACCTTGGCGCAAGGGAAGTGATGCGGCGAGAGTTCGGCGAAAGGGTGACTGGTTCACAAATGCTGGGCGCGATCCAGAAGCTGCTATTAGACCCCGCGCACGCCAGGCGATGTGGAGATGCCGGACACCGTTATGCCCAGCAACATTCGTTTCAAACAACGGCGGCGCAGCTAGCGGAACTGATCCGCTCCACTACTTAAGCTCGCGAATCCAAATGTTGCGGAAGCGCATCGTCGTGTTCGGCGCGCCCTTAAAGCCACTATGATCCTGCAGCAAAAGGGGGCCGGTATCTTTGCCCTTGTTGTCAGCACATGCTTTGGCTGAATCAAGGATTGGAGTGTGATCCTGCACCAGCACGCCATTCCAAAGAACCGTCACTGTTCCTTGAGCGGCTAGCTTACCGTCAGCCATGCATTGCGGCCCGTGAAAGACAATGTCGTAACTCTGCCATTGCTCAGGAGGCCGCGCGGCATTCACAAGCGGTGGGGCTTGCCCGTACAGGGCGCCGGCAATGCCCGTTGCGTAAGTGGGGTTGTTGAAGGAATCCAGAATTTGAATTTCGTACTTGCCATGCAGGTAGACGCCACTGTTCCCGCGGAGTTGGCCTTTCTGATCGGCCATCAATGGGGGAAAAAACTCCAGATGCAACTGAACATCTTTGAACTGCATCTTGCTCATGATATCGCCCGCGCCGGTGGTGCAATGCATTTCCCCATCCCTGGCGATGCAGCCAGCCGGGGAACCATCTTTCTTGGTCCAAGCGGACACATCCTTGCCGTCGAAAAGTACAACAGCATCGGAAGGAGCTTTATTGGGCCCGCCCGGGTCGACAACGCGGGGCGTGGGCTGGGCGACTAGAGTAACGGCGGCGCCAACAGCGGCGAGGAAATCTTTCATTTGCATCACCCGACTATTATGACTACAATTTCGAGCAGAGGAAACATTGACCGAATCCATTCCCTTAGAGCTATCGCCGCAACAGGTTCAAGCACGCATGGAGGGCGGTGAAAGGTTCTGCCTGATCGATGTGCGGGAGCCCTGGGAGTTTCAAACCGCGGCCATCGCCGGGGCTAACCTAGTGACTATGGGAAGCGTGCCCAGCCGTATTCAGGAGTTGGAGACGCAGGCTGACGAGAGTCCGCTACTAGTGATTTGCCATCATGGCGTCCGCAGCTTGAACGTCGTCCATTGGCTGCGGCAACAAGGGTTAGATAATTGCACGAGCCTCTGCGGCGGTATAGACCAATGGAGTCGCGAAATTGATGCGACTGTTCCCCGATACTAGCGCGATACTAGTAAAGACACCGCTTTGCCGTGGACCAATGGAGACCTTGGGCAACCACTCCCAAATCGTAACAATCACTTTGTCGTGAATGGTCTTTGTTGGGTATCCGGTTGACTCAGGTTATCCCTGCATATTGTGGTGGTCTACTTCGCGGCTGTCTCGGATTTCGGATGAACAATCAGATCATAAGTTACCGGCTCCACGGCCACTGCTTGTTGAGCCAAGCGGAAGAAAAG
>JANXXI010000174.1 GCA_025350695.1 Acidobacteriota bacterium | reverse complement strand
ACTTTTCTTCCGCTTGGCTCAACAAGCAGTGGCCGTGGAGCCGGTAACTTATGATCTGATTGTTCATCCGAAATCCGAGACAGCCGCGAAGTAGACCACCACAATATGCAGGGATAACCTGAGTCAACCGGATACCCAACTTTCGCAAATCAAGTAGACTCAGAAGGAAAATACAGATCTGGCCAAGTTGATACATGGGTCCAATTACGGCGTGTCTCCCTTGCTTTTTCCGAACAACAAAAGTTGAGTCGTTAACTCTTAGGTGTTGGCTCCGCAATCATTACTTCCCCTGCAGCTTCTTCGCCACCTTATCCACTTCGCCCCAGACGCGCAGCAGATTCCCGCTCACATCTTGCCGATCTGCTCTTCTCTATAGCCGCCGAGGCGCATCAAGCGAAGCGCTGCTGCCAGGCGAGCCCGCTCACAAACGGTGCGTGCCCTGGGTATGTCATCGACCATGTCGAGCCGCTTAAGCGCGGCGGGCAAGACGTGCCTAAAAACATGCAATGGCAGACTATCGCCGAAGCGAAGGAAAAAGAAAGGTTGGAGTGAATTGCACAACCGGATTTTTCTGTTCCCAACGTAATAATAGGCACGCGCGAAGCAGGCAATGGCTTCCGACCAAAATCCTTGCCCCGCTCCGCCTTATCTCAACTAGCTTGTGATGTGGAACTGTGCCCAATTTTGTGCCCACTCTGTGCATGGAAGCGTTGTGCTCCGTTGCTTGCCCAGCGCTTCTAACATCTAGTCAGGTGTTGCAAACTAACAACAATTAGCAACTGTTGGCGATCATTGTGCCCGTTGCTAAGTTGTTGATTATTAGTAAGGTAACGGCTTCGAACCAGTTGGCCGCGGGTTCGAATCCCTCCGGGCGCACCATTCCTCGCTACACAGCTTCGTATTGCAACAGAAGTTCTTCTTCCCGTTCAAAAACCTACCGGTCGGTCTTACGTTGTGCTCGGCCTTGCTTGATTCGCGCACGAACAGCTAGTTTTTCGGTCAATTCAAGGCGGCATGACAAACCCGAGCGCAAACTGGGATTTGAGTTCGTCCGTTTGCTATCCTGAACTAACTATGCGGAGAACCTTAATCAGCCTAGCCACAACGGCGTTCCTATTACTAGCAGGCTGCGGCGAAGATCCTAAGCCCGTCAAGAAAGAAGAAAAGCCGCCGGAACCGGTGACGGCGCTGAAGGCCTTCTACGCCGTCTTTGGTAACGCCCGCTCTTGGGCTACCGACGTTCAGGTCCTGGAAATTAAGAGTATCGACCTTGACGAAAAGCACATGTGCAAGGAAGGCAAGTGCTGGGCCTGGTCGGTCAGCCTAATCTCTCCATCGAAGGCTAAGTTGAAGAGCTTCACTTACTCGGTGATTGAAGCTGACGGCAATTTGCATCAGGGTGTGTTCGCCAACTTGGAAGAATCCTGGAGAGGGCCCTCGGGTCCGGTAAGGCCCTACCTAATGCAGGCGCTGAAAAAAGATTCAACCGACGCCTACAAAGCTGCCGCCGCAAAATCGGCCGATTACATGAAGAAGCATCCGGACATGCCCGTGGTTTACGAAGTTAGTTTGACGTCTAAGTACGGTTTGCCGGCCTACCGCGTCATCTGGGGTGAGTCGGTTTCAACCAGCGCCTACTCGATTCTGGTCGATGCCTCAACCGGCGAATACGTGGAGACGCTGCGCTAAGTGGTTACGGCCGCCGATATTACTGCCGCCCGGCAACGGATCCGGCCCATCGCCCACGTTACGCCCGTCATGACCTCGCGCAGTTTCAATGCCGAGTCGGGCGTTCAAACTTTCTTCAAATGTGAAAACTTGCAGTTCGGCGGAGCATTCAAAATCCGCGGGGCTGCCAATTTCATTGGGTCTTTAACAAAGGATGAATTAGCGCGAGGGGTGGTTGCTTTCTCCTCCGGCAATCATGCGCAGGCTGTTGCCATCGCTGCCCAACGGGCAGGCGCCAAGGCCACGGTGGTGATGCCCGTTGATGCGCCGAAGTCCAAGGTAGCGGGAACGGCTGCGCGCGGGGCCCACATCATTCGTTATGACCGCTTCACGGAAGATCGGGAAGCCATCGCCCGCAAGGTAACTGAGGAAAGCGGCGCCGTTACAGTGCCGCCTTTCGACCACGAATGGATCATTGCCGGACAGGGTACCGCCGTTTGCGAGTTATTGGAGCAGACCTCGGATTTGGACGCCATTGTTGCGCCAGTGGGTGGTGGCGGGTTGCTCAGCGGTTCTGCCATTGCCGCTAAAGCCGTGAATCCGAAACTACGAGTATTTGGCGTTGAGCCGGCGCTCGCCAATGACACGTACCTTTCGTTCCAGAAAGGGGAACTAGTAACCATTGCCTCGCCCGACACAATCGCCGATGGCCTGCGCGCGCCCCACTCCGGCAAATTGACGTTCCCCATAATCGAGGCGCTGGCCGAGGACATTCTGTTGGTTACCGAAGAGGAAATTCTGGCCGCCATGCAGTTTCTGCTGGTGCGGATGAAGATCCTAGTGGAACCTAGTGGCGCAGTGCCCGCCGCCGCCGTCCTCTTTGGAAAACTGCCGAAGAACGCCGGGCGTGTGGGCGTTATTCTGTCCGGTGGCAATGTAGATTTCCCTCTGCCTTTTTAGGCAGCTTCCAATTCCACTTCGCCCATCCAGTAGCACAAGAAAGCAGCGGGTACGCGCATGATTTTGGCCGGCGGTTCAAGCCCGCGAATTCGCCGAAATCCCCGGGATTCACGACATAGCCACGCTCGATCTTCTTTTCCTCCTGGAAATCAAGCAGATCCTTCAATTCGTTCGCCCCGTATTGTTTTTCCGTGTATCTGAACTCGAATGGCATTAGCTAACTGCCGATTTTGGCGATCAAGTCCACTTCACGGTTAGCCTTCCGCGCCCGTAACTGAATTGGGGCCTGCTGCGCGTGATAGCGGGCGAACAGGCGCTTGAAGACAGCGGTCTCCGCCGTAATGCCAAGCGACAGTGGGTCGTCCAGCAGGCTCTTGCCCTTCAACAAAAGCGCCGGAGCCATGCCGGCATTGGCCAGGTAGATCTTGAACCGGGCGCGTTGAATTTCCTTGCCATAACGTAAGGGGCCACGCGGTGTATCAATTGCGCCGCTTCAAATAGATCAAGCAAATGCTCCCCGGTGGGGCGTTTTATTTGCAGCTTTTCGCAGAGTGCCACCAAGTCGAGTAATACATCATCCTGCGTGCACAAATGCAGAGAAGCATACTCCAATTCCGACACGCGGCGGACTCCGAACTGAAAGGCAATGTCGCGACTGATAGCCTTGCCGATGCAATCCTCGCGGACAATCCTTTGACCGGCGGCGATGCTCTCGACGCGCGCGGTCTGCGGGAATTCTCCGCGAACCAGATACTCGTGAAAGTGCCCGATGGCGCTGAAACTCAGTGGGCGGCCAGGCGAACAGTTCAGCCAAGCTCTTGATTTTGGGCATCGGTAAAACATCGATCCGCTTGGCTTGTAGGTATTCATGGAAGGACAGCGTACCCAACCGAATATGGCGCCAGTGGTTACCGCCAGGGGAACTGGTTTGAATCGGTGGCGCGGTGGAACTTGTGGCGGCGATACGACGGTTGCGGTTGGTTGTCCAGTGATCCAACTCTTCCAGCCCCCAAGCTTCAAACACGGCTTCCATGCCGGTCAGTTTCAGCAACGGATGGTCGAAGTTGAGGTACAAGGATGCGCCGCAGGCGTACCGGCCACCAGTAACCGGTCGAGTGACTGGCTTGGCAATGTGGTCTTGCCGGTTTGTTTCGCCCCGTGGAACAGAACAGCGCGATGCGTCGAAGGCCGTTCAATCCAATGCTGGAATTACTTTGCAGCCGAACGCGTCAGATGGGCAAATCGACAACCGGATCCTTGCGCCACCAAGGGTTGAAGCGCCTCAGGACGCCGTAGATTTCGTCAGACGCCAGACGCACGGTTTATGCAGAATAGCAATATTATTTATTGCGGAATGAATCCGAGCCAAAACCAACAACGTAGTCGCACAGTGATGGCCGAAGTCTTCATAACAGGAGCCACCGGTTACCTGGGACGACCCCTGGTGGCCCACTTGCTTGGGCGGGGTCATGAGGTGCGGGCGCTGGTGCGGTCGGGGCAGTCGACGTCCTGCCAGTGGGTCGAGGGCAACGCCCTGGATTCCTCGTCATTTGCCGCCAACGTTCGAGGATATGACACTTTAGTGCACCTTGTCGGTACGCCAAAGCCAGCTCCGTGGAAAGCTAAGCAGTTCGAGGCGGTAGACAAGAAGTCGCTCGAGGCATCTCTTACAGCAGCGCAGGAAGCCAACGTTCGGCACTTGGTATTTTTGAGCGTTGCCCAACCATCGCCCGTGATGCGCGCTTATGTTTCGGTCCGCCAAGAGTGCGAAGCGCGAATCCGAGCCTCATCGGTTTCGGCCACGTTCCTGCGGCCGTTCTACGTGCTGGGCGAGAGCCATTGGTGGCCCTTGGCATTGGTTCCTCTGTACAAGATGGCGGAGGCCGTACCCGGGTGGCGCGACTCGGCAATTCGATTGGGTTTGGTACGGCGTCAGCAGATGGTGAACGCGCTGGCTTGGGCCGTGGAGAATCCCCCGGAAGGTATGCGGATCATGGACGTGGCGCGGATCCGCGAGTTCTAGATTACCAAAGCAGGGCAACCGTATATTCGCCGAAAACTTCGTCGGAGGAAATTAAGGTCATGCCGTTGAGTATCGCTTGTGCGATCAAAATGCGGTCGAATGGATCTTTGTGGATCATAGGGAGTTTTTCGGCTGAAATCGCGTCCACCTCGCTAAGCGGCAGGGACAAGATTCCCGTTTTCTCTCTGACTTCCGGCACAAGAACTTCCGGTCTCTTCGGTAGTTGAAGATCCCCTCGAGCATATTTCCGCCCAATTTCCCAGGCGGAAACGGCGCTCAGGTAGATTTCGTTCGAGGGGTCGATGATCGCCTTTCGGGCAGCTGGAGTCAGGTTCGGAGAATCCTCCAGAAACCAGAGGAAGGCGCAAGTATCGAGCAGGTATTTCACGGGTTTTTCCTTACCGAGGGAACAACGGCCCATCAAAATCAACCAGTTCTTCGTCGCTCATCGGATCAAATGCGCCTTGTTTCCAACCGATTAGGCCCTTAAGTAACCCTGGAGTACGCGGGGCTTGCACCGTCTTTTGAGCTATGGGGCGCAGCTCAGCCACCGGTTTATTATGCCGGCAGATCACTACAACCTCACCCTGCTCAACCCGGTCAACGTAACGGGAAAACTGAGTTTTGGCGTCTTGAACGTTCACTAATGCGGTCTGGGTTCCAGTGCTAGACATGACCAAATATACCACATCCAAATAAAAAAGCTAGTCTTATTTCTGACCTGTATTTCGAATGGCTTTGTACTTCTTCCCCTGTTCATTGGCGTCATTCCACATCGGCGGCTGTCTTTCCTTGGCGATCGAAAGCACTCCAGCCGCAAGTGAGCCGGCAATCCTGGCCATGTTGGGGTAATCCAGTTTGTCCCAAGTATCGCTACGCTGATGATAATCTGGAAACTCATAACCGACGCTTACTGTTGTAGATGGAACACCCACATCGGCCATTGCCTGATTGTCGGATCGCCCAAAGAACGCATCACTCCCTTCTTTCTTATATAGGCGCACCTTATACCGCTTCGCCGATTTTTCGAGTGAGGAGTGAAGGGTGGTGAAGTCAAAACCGGTCAAGTTGTAAGCCGCAATTTCCTTCTCCCCATCTACATCAGTCCGCCCCAGCTGCTCCAAGTTGAGTTGCGCCGCCATTCTCTCCAGAGGAACCACAGGATTCCGACCGTAATAGCGCGAACCAACCAGGCCATCCTCTTCGCCGTAGAACGCCACGAACAGCAGACTCCGTTTGGGTTTGCGTTTTGCCGCGGCGGCGGCGATCTCGAGCATCGCGGCAACTCCCGAGGCATCGTCATTCGCCCCGTGAAATACAGGATCCCCCGTTCCAGAAGCCGCGCTGCCAAGATGATCGTAATGCGCCGACACCATCACGTAGCTGTCTCTCAATTGCGGATCACTGCCACGAACAATGCCGATCACATTACGGGCCTCGGCTTGCTCGTCAACCGGCTCCGCGGCGCGCAAGGTCAACTTGGCCGAGGTGGCTCCGGCTGGAAGACGTGCCGCAAAATCCGCTGCGTCCTTCGAGTGCAGCCTTAACAGCCCCGCTTGGCGTTGGCCTAAACGAACGGCCCCGAAACCTTCGGCGAAAGGGCTTCCATCAATCATCAGGATCGCCGGCAATTTCCAACCCAGCACCTTTCTTAACAGACCAAACGACCGCACGCCAGCCTTTGGAACAAGCAGCAGCGCTCGCCCGGCGATGTCTTGTTCGGTCAAGTCCGCCCCAGCATTGGCATCGTTCATTTCCAACTTGTAAATGCCGGCGCCACCCACGGACGCCGCTTTCCCGAGCGACCCAGAGATCGCCGAAGCCGGAACGTTCACCTTCGCGCCCCCGTCTTCCAACACCAACGAAAAACCGTCAGCCGGTTGTCGCCGGACATTGATTTTGGCGATTTGAA
>JANXXI010000172.1 GCA_025350695.1 Acidobacteriota bacterium | reverse complement strand
TCGATGTTGCTGGCGCTGATCGGTGTAGCGCTGGGAATTCCTGGCGCTTTCTTGCTTCGCCAATCGGTGACCAGCATGCTGTATGGGATTGAGCCAGCGATTAACGTGATGCTGATTATGGTGGGGGCTGTAGTGCTTTTGCTGGCTGCTGCATTAGCCGGTTTAGGGCCGGCGTTTCGTGCATCGCGGGTTGAACCATTATCCGCCCTTCGATGCGACTAGCCGCGCGCCGCGCGACTTCTTAATTCCAACACCAGTTGCATCACCAACGTTTCCAATTGGTCGCGGACCTGGCGAAACACGCCGTCGTTTTGCCCCATGGGATCGAACACCACCCAGTTGCGGGCCGTGGCTTGCAGGGTCTTTGGAATGGGTTGACCGCTCATGTTGATCACAACATCGAAGGCGGCCCGTTGATATAGTTCAAGGCCCTTGGGGAACTGCTGGTCAATTGGGATGTTCTTTTCCAGCATGGCTTTTCGGGTCATGTTGGGAACGCTTTGGGTTGGCATCAGTCCGGCGCTGAAGGCGTCCAATACGTCGGACCCATAGATGCGGGCGAAACCTTCCGCCATTTGGCTGCGGCATGCGTTGCCGATGCAAATGAACAGAACCTTGTACTTCTTAGCTGGCTTTGGACGCACTTGGTTTGAGCCCCTCTATGAATAATTTATGAACCGGATTGAAACTGGCGAGTTCGGGGTGGAAAGTTGCGGCCATGTGCAGGCCTTGTTGCACCAGTACGGGATCGCCATTGTAAGTAGCCAAGACTTTCACTGGAGTACCGGTGCGGCGAATAATCGGGGCGCGTATGAATACGGCCTCTAACTCAAGACCCGCAAGTGGACCCTTCAAATCGCCGCCGGACAGTTGTGCGATGGTTGAGTCAACCTGCCGGCCATAGGCGTTGCGCTCCACTGTAATGTCCATTAAGTTGAAAGAGAACTGAACAGGATGGGTAACCTCCTTGGCCAGTAATATGGCGCCGGCGCAGGTTCCGAAGATCGGCTTAGTCTTCCCGAATATTGCCAAGGGTTCCGTCAGATTCTCAATCCCAATGAGTTTCAGCATGGTTGTGCTTTCACCCCCGGGAATGATTAACGCATCGACTACTTGTAACTCCGCGGAGTTTCTTACCTCCACGGCATTGCCGCCGGCGGCATTCACAGCGGCGGCATGAGCGTCGAAATCACCTTGCAAGGCGAGAATCCCAACTATCGGCTTCATGCTTACCAGCCGCGGGTCTGCATCAGTTCGCCTTCGGCAATCTTCGAGATATCGAGGCCCGGCATGCCGATGCCCAACTCTTCGCTCGCTTCCAAAAGTTTTTGCGGATCGTTGTAATAAGTGGCTGCCTTCACGACAGCCCTGGCGCGCATTTCAGGATCGTTAGACTTGAAGATGCCTGAGCCAACGAAAACCGCCTGGGCTCCGAGCTGCATTACGAGAGCGGCGTCTGCCGGGGTTGCAATGCCACCGGCGCTGAAGTTTGGTACGGGGAGTTTTCCATGCTGCGCGCAGTATTCAACCAGTTCAAGCGGGGCTTGCAGCTTCTTGGCTTCGTGCACCAACTCTTCCTTGCCAAGCACGGTGAGTTGCTTCATCTCCTTGATGATAGTCCGCATGTGACGGACGGCTTCGACAATGTTGCCCGAACCTGCTTCCCCTTTGGTGCGGATCATGGCCGCGCCTTCAGCAATGCGCCGCAGGGCTTCGCCCAAGTTGCGGGCGCCGCAAACGAAGGGCACCTTAAAATCGCGTTTGGCGATATGGTGTTCCTCGTCGGCCGGGGTCAGCACTTCCGATTCGTCAATGAAATCCACGCCAAGAGATTCGAGTATGCGGGCTTCCATGAAGTGGCCTATGCGAGCTTTGGCCATTACGGGGATGGACACCTCTTTCATGATCTCGCGGATTTTGGAAATCGGGGCCATGCGGGCCACGCCACCGTCACGGCGAATGTCGCTAGGAACGCGTTCGAGGGCCATCACAGCGCAGGCGCCAGCTTCTTGGGCAATACGAGCTTGCTCGGCGTTGGTCACATCCATGATTACGCCACCTTTGAGCATTTCCGCCAGACCGACTTTTACTCTAAACTCTTGATTGGTCAACATAGTCTTATTCCTTCCTTTATTCGGTTAATTTTTCGCGGGCACGGCATTGGTGTGATGCTACACCACTGCTTCGGCCGCATGTTCCATCGGAAGACTTCCTTCCTGGGCGCTCTTAAATAATTTGACTAAGCGGCGCATTCCTTCTTCAATTTGTTCTGGAGTCAACCCGGCGAAACTCAAGCGGAGGCTTCGGCTGTGATCGCCCGACACCCCGAACGCTTTCCCCGGCAGATAGGAAACGCCTGCCAGTTCAGCCGGTCGGCAAAGGGCTGCCGTGTCCAGTCCATCGGGCAGCGTTACCCATAGGTTCATGCCGCCCTCAGGTCGCGTGTAAGTGCTGCCTGATGGGAGGTAGCGCGAACACGCTTCAAGTATGGCGCGGAGTCTGAGAGATCCGGCAGCCCGTGCCCGAACCCGATGTTCGGCCATTAATCCGCTTTCGGCGAAACGGAGCAGGACCGCCTGTGACAACTGATCGCTGTGCAAATCACACGCCTGTTTCAATTCGGCCAAACGGCTGAGGATCGATTTTGGTCCAATGATCCAGCCAACTCGTAACCCGGGAAATGCAATCTTCGAGAAACTCCCCAATTGAATTGCGCTGCCCGACTCATCGAGTTGCTTGATTGACGGCACATCTTCACCAAAGTAGCGCAACTGCTCGTAAATATTGTTCTCAACCAATTGCA